>JBQCGJ010000184.1:0-11028 GCA_051955775.1 Gaiellales bacterium
CACGCTGGACGGCGTGATCCAGGTGTCGGAGGAGGACGCATTCGCCTACGCGGTGCGGGCGGCACGCGAGGAGGGCATCTTCGTCGGCCCGTCGTCCGGCGCGGCCCTCGCGGGTGTCGCCCAGAAGCTGCCGGACATCCCAGACGGCGGTCGCGTGCTCACCTTCTGCTACGACACCGGCGAGCGGTACTTCTCGGTCGACGGCCTGTTCGACGCAGAGGGCGCCACGCTCCGCGCGCTGGCGCCGGCCGCAGTGCGTTCCTGAGTTTCCAGGCAGGCAACAGCACCCTCGTGGGGTATTGCGAGCTCCGCCCTCCGGCGCGGACCCTCCGTGCTGATCCACATCACGTAACCCCGCCAACCGGGGCCAGGCCCCAGGGGCCTGGCCTCGGTTCGCGTTTGAGCTACTGCGCGTGGTTGCCGAGCACCCGCACGAGCTGGATGATGCCCGGGCCGGCGGCGATGATCAGGATTGCCGGGAAGAAGCACACGGCCAGCGGGAACACCATCTTGATCGGCGCCTTCTGAGCGGCCTCCTCGGCCACCGCCTTCTTGCGTGCCCGGGCGTCGAGCGCGAGTGACTTCAGCGTCGTCCCGATGGAAACGCCCATCGATTCGCTCTGAGCCATGGCGCGGGCGAAGGCGCGGATGGTGGGCGTGTCGGCTCGGTCGGCAAGTCGCTTCAGCGCCTCCTGCCGGTCCTGTCCGACGCGGATCTCGTTCAGCATCAGGCGCACCTCTTCGGCCAGCGGCCCCTCCAGGCGCTCGCCTGCGACCTTCATCGCCTGGTCGAGGCTGAGACCCGCCTGCACGGTGATGGCCAGCAGGTCGATCATGTCGGCCGCGGTGACCTCGATCCGGTGCATCCGCTTCTTGATGCGCATCGAGAGCATCGTGTCGGGCAGCATCCAGCCCACCGCCGGCGCGGCCACCGCAACCCCGATCCGCATCAGCGGCTGCCCCGACCCGCTGGCGTACAGCAGCCCAATCGCCCCGAACCCGGCGGCGGACAGCAGCCGCAGCATCAGAAACCGCGACGCGCGGGTGCGGTACATGCCGGCCTGAAGCAGCCGGCGGCGCAACTGCAGCTCGTAGTCGGCCGGTGACAGGCGGCGGGCGACCACCGCCATCGCGCGCTCCAGCCGAAGCGACTGCTCCTTGCGGTCTGCCTCGTAGGCGGCCACGGCCGGCGCGTCGTAGCCGTACCGCGACACGGTGCCGATCGCGCTCACCGTGCCGCTGCGGGTGAGCCGCAGGCCACGGGCCACCGCCAGCACCGTGGCGGCGATCGAGAGTGGGATAAGGATCAACACGAGCGATTGCATGTCACACCTCGACTTCGACGACGCGCTTGAGCCACAACGAGCCCAGCAACACCAGGCCCACGCCCACGGCCAGCATCAGCCGGCCCGCAGGATCGTTCAGGAAGCCCGTGATGTAGATGGGCGAGAAGGTCATCATGATCAGGCCCAGCGCGAACGGTGCGATGGTCAGCACCCAGCGCGTCATGCGGCCCTGGGCCGTCAGGGCATGAAGCTGCGCACGCAGCCGGTGGCGCTCACGGATGGTCTCGGCCACGATGTCGAACATCTCGGCCATGTTCCCGCCCACCTGGTGCTGCACGCGGGTGATCATGGCCACCCACGCCAGGTCGGCATTGCCAATGCGGACCGTCATGTCGTCGATCGCATCCTCAACGGCGACGCCCAGACGGGTCTGGCGGACGACCTCCTCCCACTCGGGGCGGGTGGTGTCGTCAGCCTCCTCGGCGACATACGAGATGGCCTGAAGCAGCGAGTGCCCGGCCCGCAAGGATGAGGACAGCACGTTGAGCGACTCCGGCAGCGCGGCGTCGAACCGCGCGTACCATCCGGACGCCCGGTGCGTGACGAACAGCCACGTCCCGGACACGGCCAGCAGCGGAGCGGCGATCAGCCCATACGGCGCGCCCGAGATCAGGGTGGCGGCCGCCCCGACCAGCAGGCCCCCGGCGATCGCCATCCACAGCACGCGCCGCGCATCGAACGGGAGCCCGGCGCGCTGCACGTCGGCCTCGAACTTCGCCCACACCCGGTTGGAGGCCGGGCGGGAGTCGAGCCGTCTGGGGCGCGCGGGCATCGCGGCCAGCGGATCGGACTCAGGCGCCGCAGCGCCGATGTACCCCCGCAGACGGCGGGAGGCGCTGACCGGCTTCGGCCTCGCGATCATGTACGTGCCGGCCAATACCAGCAGTCCGACCAGCGCGATCAGCGCCGCCAGGGCCTGGTTTCCAGTCCACCAGCCGTGCGCCTTCGGCGCGGGGGGCGCAGCCAGGGCCGGCACCGTGTAGTGCAGCTCGGCCGAGCGGCCGGTGATCATCACCCGCACGTCCGCGGTGGTGCCGGCGTGGCGAAGCTGAGACGTGTAGCTGAGCACGTACTGCTGGCGCAGCCGCTGTGCCAGTGTGGCGTACACGTGATGCAGATTGTCGATCGAGTGCACCTGCACGAACTCGCCGCCGGTGGCGTCGACCAGGTTGCGCAGCGCCGAGTCGATCTGGCCCGGCAGCACGACCGCGAACACGCGGGCGCCCGCCGCTCGCGCGGCGGCCGCGGCGTCTGCCTCGGTCGCATCGCTGGCCGTGTCCCGGCCGTCGGTCAGAAGCACGATTGCATGCGACGAGCCGTGCCGCTCCGAGAGCAGCTGGCTGGCCGTCGTCACTGCGTCCCAGATTGCGGTGCCGTTGGAGGTGCGAATGCCCAGCAGTGCGGCCTGCGGGCTGATCTGACTTGACCATCCGCGCATCAGGTAGGGGTGGCCGGCGAATCCGAACATCGCCGTCTGCGCCCGCGCGGGGCTGGCGGCGATCAGCGTCTCGGCGGCATCACGGGCGGCGGTCAGGCGCGCCCCGCGCATGCTGTCCGAGGTGTCCACCAGGACGGCCAGGCTGAGCGGAATGCTGCCGTTCGACACCGACCGCAGGTGGGGGATGACCGGCACGCCGTTCTCGGTCACCCGCACGTCGTACGCCGGCACGCCCGGTGGCAGGGTGACCAGCAGCCGGCGCTCCGGAAAGCGGCCGTTGGGATCGAGCGTCACACCCACGCCCTTGGCGGCGTGCGCCGCGCCCGGGGCGGCCACCAGCAGCGTGGCCGCCGCCATCACGAATGTCAGGACGCGTCTCATGACATCCTGAACAGGTCGGCGGGGAGATCGAGCCCGCGGCGGCGGAACTCGTCGCGGAACGTGGGATGCAGGCCGGTCGGCTCGAGCTGGCCGTCGACGCTGCCGTTGGAGGTGACCCCGCGGACCTGGAACGTGAACAGATCCTGAAGCGTGACCTGGTCACCCTCCATGCGCTGAACCTCGGCGATCCGCACCACCTTGCGCGAGCCGTCGTGCAGCCGCTCCAGGTGCACGATCAGGTGCAGCGCAGAGGACACCTGCTCGCGGATTGCCCGCACCGGCAATTCGAAGCCGGCCATCAGCACCATCGTCTCCAGGCGGGAGATGGCGTCTCGAGGCGAGTTGCAGTGGACGGTGGACAGCGAGCCGTCATGGCCGGTGTTCATGGCCTGCAGCATGTCCAGCGCCTCGGCGCCGCGCACCTCCCCGACCACGATGCGGTCGGGCCGCATGCGCAGGGCGTTGCGCAGCAGGTCGCGGATGCTGACCTCGCCCGTGCCCTCGACGTTGGCCGGCCGGGCCTCGAGGCGCAGCCAGTGCCGCTGGTCGAGCTTGAGCTCCGCGGCGTCCTCGATGGTGATGATCCGCTCGTCGTCGGGGATGTAGCCGGACAGCACGTTCAGCATCGTCGTCTTGCCGGAGCCGGTACCGCCCGACACCAGCACGTTCAGGCGGGCCGCCACGCACAGGCCCAGGAACTCGCCCATCTCGTCGGACAGCGCGCCCAGCCCGACCAGGTCGGACATGGCCAGCCGCCGCTGCGAGAACTTGCGGATGGTCATGGCCGGCCCGTGCAGGGACAGCGGGGGGATGATCGCGTTCACGCGCGAGCCGTCGGGCAGCCGTGCGTCCACCATCGCCGATGACTCGTCGATGCGGCGGCCGACCTGGGCCACGATCTTGTCCAGGATCCGCCGCAGGTGTGCGTCGTCGGCGAACCGGGCCTCCGTGGGGAAGATCCGGCCGCCGCGCTCGATGAAGATCTCGCGGTGGTTGTTGACCATGATCTCGGTCACGGTGTCGTCCTTGAGGAACCGCTCCAGCGGGCCGTACCCGTTGACCTCGTCCGCGATCTCGCGGGCCAGGTTCTCCCGGTCGGCCCGCGACAGCGGCACGTGCTCGTCGGCCAGCGCTGAGTCCACGATGGCCCGCAGCTGGTGGGTGATCGCCGCGTCGTCCGACTCGCCGGACAGAAGGCCTGTGCCCAGGGTCTCGATAACGACCTGGTGCACGCGCCGGCGGACGTCCGCGAACTCGTCGTGCTCGGCTGCTCCGTTGGGGCCGCCGTTATGGCTTGAAAGGCGTTCTGTCAGCGACATGGTTGCTCTACTCCTTGACTGTCTGGAAGACCGCCGCCTCGACGCGGTCGGCCAGCTTGCGAAGCGCCTTGGCCGGGCCCGACCGGGGGTCGGAGACGACGATCGGGCGCGCCGAGTTGAGGCTGCGGGGTACCGCGCGGTCGGACGGAACGGTGGAGTCCGGCTCTCGCGAGAGCACCTTGGCGACGTCGGCCGCCATCAGGCCCACCTTGGAATCGCCCCGGTTGAGCACCGTGGTCACCCGCTCGGCCGGGAAGCCCATCATCGCCAGCGTCTCGGCGCCGACCTTGGCGTTCTTCAGCCCCGCGAGGTCGAGCGTCCCCACCATCACGGTGTGGTGCGCTCGGTCGATGGCGGCGATGGTGGTGGCGGTGAAGGCCAGCGGCGTGTCGACCACGATCGCGTCGAACTCGGCGTGGGCGACGTGCAGGATCTCGTCCAGGCGCTCGCTGGTGACGGCATCGGCCTGATCGGGCCGCACCGGCGCCAGCAGCACGTGCACGCCGTCAGAGCTGCGGGCGAGGAATCCGCCCAGCCGCTCCCCGTCCAGCCGGCCGGGTGCCGACACCAGGTCGTAGATCGTGCGCTCCGGCGTGATGCCGAGCGCCACCCCGCAGTCTCCGAACTGGAGGTCGAGGTCGATCAGGAGCGTCCGCCGGCCGCGCCTGGCCAGCTCCGTGGCCAGGTTGGTGGACACGGTCGTCTTGCCGACCCCGCCCTTGGGGCCGAGCACGACGATCAGCGGCGTCGCTTCGGCCGGCGCGCCGGCGCCCTCGGGCCCATGTGCCGCCGACACGCGGGCAAGCGCCTTCTGGACGGCCGCGGTG
Organism: Gaiellales bacterium; assembly: GCA_051955775.1. GTDB lineage: Bacteria > Actinomycetota > Thermoleophilia > Gaiellales > JAICJC01 > DASUHT01. The sequence goes on from JBQCGJ010000184.1 coordinate 5,312, forward strand.
ACCACCGGCGCCTCGGCCGGCAGCAGCACGATCTCGTCCGCGCCCGCCCGCAGCGCTTCCGCCAGTGAGCCGTTGCCCGGGCCCGGCATGGCCACCACCAGGCCCATGTCGGGACGGCTGGAGCGGCTCGCCGAGAGCACGTCGACCACCTCGGAGACGGTCGGCGTGAACAGCAGCATGACCTCGCTGTTGTCCCGCTCAGCCGCCATCAGCGCCCGCGAGAAGTCGGTCATCCCGGAGGCGACCAGAAGGCCCGAGTTGCCGTTCGGGATCGCCCGGTCGAGCAGCTCGGAGGGAAACCCGTGATGGGTCGCGATGCTGAGCCGTGTGTTGGCCATCATCGGGCTCCCGTCAGCTTGAGCACCGGGCCGGTGGCGCCGTTGGCGCCGTTCAGCACGCCGCCCACGTCCATCACGCGGCTGGTCACATTGGCGGCCGTGCCCGGCGGGCGCAGCACGAACCACGTGTCGCCCTTGTCCTCGGCGAAGACCACGCGGGTGGCGTCGTTCACGTTGATCGCCAGGGTCAGCGTGGCATCGCCCGACGAACCGCTCTTGGCGGCCGTCGGCGCCTGCAGCACCAGCGCGTCGCTGACCAGCGTCTTGGTCAGGGCGATGGCCTGCGCACCGGAGATCGGGAGACCGTTGCGGCCCACGGGGATCACGTCGAACGTGGCCATCACGTCCATGTGGTCGCCTGCCTGCACCTCGCCGATCAGGCCGGAAGCCTGATCCACCGGGAAGGAGATCGCCCGCTGGTTGGGCTTCAGCTTGACGGCCACGCTGGTGGTGGTCGAGCGCTGGAACTGGTTGGTGGTCAACTGCTCGCCGGGGTAGACGTCGTTGCGGGCCACGAGCCCGTTGAGCGTGTCGGGGTTGGTGATCGCGCCGTCCACCATGGCCGAGGTCGAGACCTCCTGCAGGCGGTACATGTGGCCCTGGGCCACCTGGCTGCCTGGCGTGAACTGCGGGATGGTCTGGGTGGCCACCAGCACCTTCACGCCGCCGCTCGAGCTGTCGACGCCGGACCGGTACTTGGTGGCGTACAGCAACACGGCGCCGGCCGAGATCAGCGCCAGCATCGTCGCCATGGCGAGCGCGCCGGATCGCGTTGAGAGGACACGAGTGATCACTGGAGCTCCTTTGGTCGCATTAGCCGTCCCAGGGCATCAGGGCGACGCTCGCCAGACAGATCCCCTGCGGGTCGTTACATGTGGTCGAGTACTGATTGATGGTGTTTGGGTGGTCCCAGAACACGCCCTGGATCTCGCCCTGCTTGAGCGTGCTGCCGGGCCACCCCGAGTAGTCGGTGATGTAGAAGTTGCCGAATCCGATAACGGTGGTGGAGCACGTCCCGGTGCAGTTCGTGAACGTCAGCGGGGGCACCAGGATCAGCGACATCCAGCGCGGGTCACCGGGCGGCGGCGGGGTGGCCGGGCCCGTCCACTGGTTTGGGGACGAGCCGATCCTGGCCTTCAGGCCGTTGTTGATCTGGCCGGCGAAGTTCCCGGTCTGGGTCACCACGCTGCTGCCGATCGAGTACGGAGTGCACGCGCCGTGCTGCACCTCGTCGGCGGTATTGGGCGTCCCGTTGTTGGCGTAACACGCGTACTGCGGCCAGGTCTGGTTGGTGTCCAGGTCGAGCCCGCCGTAGTTGCCCGAGTTGCCCTGCGCACCGCCGCCGCCCAGCTTGAGCGTCATCAGCTTTCCTTTGACGAGCACGATGAACGAGGCCGAGAAGTTCACATACCGGCCGGAGGTGTTGGCAGCCAGGGACGGATCCACGTAGTGGCGGTCGGCCACGAACTGCTGCAGGATGTCGCCGTCGTCTCGGGCATAGCTGTGCTGAGCCGGCGCCTTGGTTGTCAGCGTGACCGCGTTCTTGCCGTTGCCGGTCTTGATGGTCACGCTCACGTCCTGGCCGGATGACGACTCGGACGTGGCCAGCGCGAACGGTTTGTTGGACGGGTTCGTCCAGATGCCGTTGGCGTTCGAGCCGGACAGCAGCTGCGCGGTGACGGACGTGCCGTCGTACGCCAGCGTCACGGTCGCGCCCGCGGGCACGTTCGTGAGGTGCGCCTGCACGGTGAACGACGAGACCGGGGGCGTCTCCGTCGACGAGTAATACAGGTACTGGTTGGTCAGCGGCGAGTACACGACGTCCTTCACACATGGGTTCGTGCCGCTGCACGCTGTCGCGGTGGTACCGGAGCTGAGCGGCTGCTGGTCGCTGCCCAGGTAGCCGACGTTCGCCCAGTCGATCTGCTGGCCGCCCGTATCGACGACGTGCATCGAAATCGTCGAACCGCCGGCCGGAAGGCTGTTCACGTATGCCCCGCTGCACCAGTACGGGTAGCTCGAGGGGTCGTTGCCGCAGCCCACGGTCGCCAGCGGGATCTGCTGGCCGGTGGCGTCGACGGTCACCCACGCCCGCGACGGGCGCAGGTCCTCGACGCCGAACGGCAGCAGGCCGCTGGAACGCGTGAGGTACACGATTCGCGCGCGGGCGCGGGCGGACAGCGTGGCGTTCCCGAAGCCCAGCGCCCGCCCGAACAGGAACGGCACCCGTGACTCGGTTGGCTGGACGCGCACCGAGCTGCCCATGACCTGGCAGTAGCTGGTATCGAGGTTGGAGTCGACGACCATGTTCTTGGAGTCGGTGCTGGTCGAGTTCTGGTGTTCGTAGTACGCGGCCTGTGAGCACACCCGGCTGCCGTCCGAGAGCGGCGGAAGCTGCATTGCGCCGGCCAGCGCGGCGGAGTCGGCGATCGTCTGAAGCTGGCGGCGCTGGGCCCGGAAGTCGCTCTCGTCGATGGCGAATGCGGCCGCGCCCATCAGCACGACCAGAAACAGCGCCACGATCACGACCACTCCTCCTGATTCCGAGCGGACCATCAGCAGAAGTTGCTCGGTGGAGCTTCGAGGGTCATGGTGGCGTTCGCGGACAGATCGATGCTGCCGCCGAACAGGTTGCCGATCAGCGGCGTGATGAACTGGTGCACGTACGTCACGTGCGCGGTCACCTTGTCGCCCACGTTGTATGCACCGGCCGGGTTGCCGCTGCTGGGATCGGTCGAGCAGGTGAAGGTGAGCCGGCTGCCGGCCGGAGCGTCGGCCATCAGCGTCTTGCCCGACGGATCGTTGACCGCGGCCAGCCGGGCGGCCTCTCGAGCATCGCTGACGACCGTGTTCTTGTCGTACAGGACGAGGCCGAATTCGACGATCCCGAACAGCAGGATCAGGAGCGGCACGATGACGAGCGTGAACTCGACCAGCGCCTGCCCCTGCTCGCTCGCCGCACCGCGCAGGCGTCCCAGCCATGCCGGCCCGGCAGGGGAGCCGGTTCCAGAGGGCCGGGGGGCCGGCCCTCTCGAACCAATGACGCCTACAGGATGTTGGTGACGGCCGACAGCTCGCCCGAGATCGAGCTCGACAGAGCGCCAAGCGCGACCACGACCAAGATCGTGATCACTCCCAGCACGACGGCGTACTCCGCCATCGTCTGGCCCTCCTCGCGCTGCGCGCTGGCCAGGATGCGAGTGTAAAGCTCCAGCATGTGGTGTCCCTCCTTTCGGTGTGTCGGGGGTCGGCGCCAGCGCGTGGCCGGCGACATCGGGAAATCGCAGGGGTTCGGTCATCCGGCGGCCCTCTCGTGTGCGGCCGAGCCCGCGGCCATGGCCACTAGCCGCGGCACGACGGGCTCCGACACCAGGGACGTGGCGCCCGTGCGGAGGTCGTCCAGCCATGCGCCACCCGTGGGGGACAGATAGGCGACGGTCGTCCGGCCGTGGAGGCGCCGCCCGATCAACGGCCGGACGACCGACTGGTCGAGGTAGGTGACGTCGACGACCACGAGGTCGAATGGGGTTGCCTCGACGGCCTGATCGAACTGCGCGCCGGGGAACGGTACGACGAGCACATCAGCCACCTCGCGCATCGGCGCCTCGAACGCCGCCAGGGAAAGTGGCGGCAGGCCGACCAGCAGCACACGTCGGGAGTGACGCGCGCGGCGCCAGTGTTCGGCAAGACGACGAAGCGGCATGTCTCCAGGTTGCGGGCGCGCCGGGCGGCGGGATATCCGCGGGGCGGCGGATGCGGCGGGGGATTTTTTCTCACCCGCCGTCCGCGGGCGGCGGCCGCGGCCCCCGGTGGCTATCGTCGTGGGCCGTGGAGGTGGTTGGAGCGCTGTGTGGCCTGGGGGCGGCGACCCTGTTTGGGTGCGGCATCGTGATCCAGGCCGGAGAGGCGAGGCTGCAGCCCCGCTCGCACGCGATGCGGCTGAGCCTGCTGGTGCACCTGGCGCGGTCGCTGCGCTGGCTGGCGGGAACGGCGCTGACGGTTGCCGGGTGGGGTCTTCAGGCGATCGCGTTCGCGCTGGCGCCGGTCACGATCGTGCAGCCGGCGCTGGCGTTCACGCTGGTGGTGGTGCTGGCGGGCGCACACCGGCGGCTGCAGGAGCCCGTCGGCCGGCGCGAGATCGCGGCAGTCGCTGCGCTGTGCGGTGCGATGGTGGTGCTGGTCCTGGTCGCCCCATCGCACACCTCGGCCCACGCTCACGGCGTGCGCCTCGGCGTGACCGTGGCGGTGCTCCTGGTGGTCGGGCTGGGGCCGTTTCTGTTCGCCTCAGCCGTTCGCGACCGGCCCGGCCTGGCGGCGACGGCGGCGGGTGTCGCGTTCGCGCTGGCCGGCATTGCGACCAAGCTGTTCACCGACACCGTGTCTGAATCCACCCTGACCGGCGTCGGCTGGCTCGCGGTCGTGGCGGCGATCTCGGTGGCCGGCGGCGTGGCCGAGATGACCTCGTTTCAGACCGGGCGCGCGGGCCGCGTGGCGCCGATCACGTTCGCATTCGAGATCGTCCTGCCCGTGATTGTGGCTCCGGCGCTGTTCGACGAGCGGTGGAGCGGCATGGGGGCGTTTCAGCTCGTGCTGCTCGTCCTGGCCCTGCTCACGATCCTGGCCGCCGTGGTCACGCTGGCCAGGTCGTCAGGCGTCGCGCAGCTCGTTGCTGCGCGCGCTCAGGAGTAGGTCGCCGACGCCGCGCTAGGCGGGCTTGACCATGCGCAGCTGCTGATAGCGGGCAGCCGCGGCGGACCGGTTCGGCGTCTCCAGCTTGGCCAGGATGTTGGAGACATGCGAGCGCACGGTCTCGGCCGAGATGTGCAGCTCTTCAGCCACATCACGATTGGTGCGGCCGTCGGCCACGAACTCCAGGACCTGCCATTCTCGCTTGGTCAGCCGGCGTTCGGAGGGCAGCTGGTCGACCATCTCGACCCGCTCGAAATGGGAGCGCAGCTCCTCGAGCAGCGCTGTCGTCGACCGCCGCGAGAACGCGGCCTCGCCCCGCGACGCTGCCCGCAGCGATCCCGCCCATGCCGCGGGCGGAAGGTCCTTGGTCAGGTATCCCGTCGCGCCTGCGCGAACCGCTGCCAGTACCTGTGACGGCGACCCGCCGACGCCGGTGGCGATGGCGGGGATGCCGCGCCGGAACGCGGCTGCGATCGCGTCGGCCACGCCGCCCGGCGCGGGCGGAAGCTCCATGTCGATCAGCACCGCGTCCAGCTTGCCGCAGCTCACCATGCGCACAACCTCCGCCAGGCCGGCGGCCTCGGCCACCACCTCGATACCCAGGGGTGCAAGCGAGCGCGCGATCCCGACGCGTGAGATCTCGCTGGGGTCGCCGACGCCGACTCTCAGGCCACCGTCCATGTTCATGGG
>JBQCGJ010000185.1:0-7766 GCA_051955775.1 Gaiellales bacterium
GTGCACTCGATCGAGTACGACCCCAACCGGTCGGCCCGGATCGCGCTTCTGCACTACACCGACGGCGAGAAGCGCTACATCCTGGCGCCTGTCCGGCTGCGCGTCGGGCAGACCGTCGAGTCGGGCCCGGATGTCGATATCAAGCCGGGCAACGCCATGCCGCTGCGGGCAATGCCGACGGGCACCACGGTGCACAACGTCGAGCTGCGTCCGGGCCAGGGCGGCAAGATGGTTCGCTCGGCCGGCTCCTCGGCACAGCTGGTGGCTAAGGAGGGCGGCATGGCGCTGCTGCGGCTGCCGTCCGGCGAGATGCGGCGGGTGCCCGAGAACTGCCGTGCCACCGTCGGCCAGCTCGGCAACGTGACCCACGAGATCGAGTCCGGCGGCAAGGCCGGGCGCTCGCGCTGGAAGGGCAAGCGGCCCACCGTGCGCGGCACCGTGATGAACCCGGTCGACCACCCGCACGGCGGCGGCGAGGGCAAGAACAAGGGCAGCCATCCGGTCACGCCGTGGGGCAAGCCGACGCTCGGCTTCCGTACGCGCAACGCCAAGAAGGCGTCCACCAAGGACATCGTGCGAGCACGCAGGAGAGGGAAGGGCAGGCGATGAGCCGATCGAGCAAGAAGGGGCCGTTCGTCGATGCGAAGCTGCTGAGCAGGGTCGAGCAGATGAACGAGTCGAAGCAGAAGCGGATGCTGAAGACGTGGTCCCGCACGTCGACCATCTTCCCCGAGTTCGTGGGCCACACCATCGCGGTGCACGACGGGCGCAAGCACGTGCCCGTGTTCGTGTCCGAGTCGATGGTCGGGCACAAGCTCGGCGAGTTCGCTCCCACGCGCACGTATCGCGGCCACGGCAACGATCGCACCTCGAGGATGAAGGGCCGGTAGTGGCCGTAGCGACCTCCCAACGCGACACCGTCCGCGCGCGTGCGCGGCACGTGCGCATGTCGGCTCGCAAGGCGCGACTGGTGCTCGAGCACATCCGCGGCAAGTCGGCCGCCGAGGCCCGCGCAGTGCTGGCGTTCCAGCCCCGCGCGGCGGCCCGGGACGCCTCCAAGGTGCTGGCGTCGGCGATCGCAAACGCCGAGGCCAATGCCGGCCACGACGAGGAGGATCTGGTCGTGGTCGCTGCCTACGCGGACGAGGGCCCGACCATCAAGCGCTGGCGGGCGCGCGCACGCGGCCGGGTGAACCGGATCGAGAAGCGCACCTGTCACATCACGATCGAACTCGCTGTGGCGGAGCCCGGCGAGATCAAGCGCAGGGCACGGCCTGTGCCCGCCGCGGCGCCCGAGCCCGCGCGCCGGCGCGGCCGGCGATCGACCGAGCCCACGCCCGAGGTGGCGCCCGAGGTGACCGAGGAGCCCGCGGAGGAGGCAGAGGGCGCGGCCGCCGAGGAGGCGCAGGCGGAGGAGCCTGCGGCCGAGGAGAAGCCGAAGCGCAAGCCACGGGCGCGGCGTACCGCCAAGCCGGCGGCCGAGGAGCCCGCTGCCGAGGAGGAGCCGGAGCCCGCGGCCGAGGCAGCCGAGCCGCTGCCCGACGAGTCGCCCGCCGAGACGGTGCCGGTCGCCGAGGCGGAACCGGAGCCCGAGGCGGAGGTCGAGCCCGAGACGCAGGAATCGTCATCAAAGAAGGACGCGCAAGCCGAGGAGGAGGCTGAGTAGTGGGGCACAAAGTTCATCCCGGCGGCCTGCGAGTGGGCGTCATCCACACCTGGAAGTCGAACTGGTTCACGAATACGCGCGACTTCCCCGAGTACCTGCGCGAGGACTTCCAGATCCGCGACCACATCAACGGCAAGCTGTCGCACGCCGGCCTCTCCGACCTGCACATCCGCAAGGACAAGCAGAAGATCACGGTTGACATCTACACCGCCCGGCCGGGCATCGTGATCGGCAAGTCCGGCTCGGAGGTGGACGCGCTCCGCAAGGAGCTGCACGACATGACCGGCAAGGCCGTGCAGGTCAACATCACCGAGATCAAGCGCCCCGAGCTGGACGCGCGGCTGGTCGCCCAGTCGATCGCCGAGCAGCTCCAGAACCGGGTGTCCTTCCGGCGCGCCATGAAGCGTTCGCTGAGCTCGTCCATGCGGTCCGGCGCGCAGGGCGTGAAGGTGCGCTGCGGCGGCCGCCTGGGGGGCGCGGAGATGAGCCGGTCAGAGACCTACAGCGAGGGCCGTGTGCCGCTGCACACCCTGCGCGCTGACATCGACTACGGGTTCGCCGAGGCCAAGACCACCTTCGGCCGGATCGGCGTCAAGGTGTGGATCAACAAGGGCGAGATCATGCCCGAGGGCTTCGAGCGGGACGGTCAGGCGACGCGCCTGGGCGAGGTCGACTCGCGGCGCCGCCGGCGCGGCGCGCTGCCCGGTGAGCTCGAGCAGCTCGGCCCGTCCCGGCCCGGCCGCCGCGAGGGCGGTCCCGGCCGTGGCCGCCGGCCGCGCGGCGGGGGTGGGCCCGGTGGACCGGGAGGCCCGGGAGGCGGAGGTCGCAGGCGGCCACCGCGCCCGGCTGCCCAGCAGGACGCCCCACAGCCGTCGCAGCCCGAGCAGCCGGCTCCCGAGCAGCCGCCCGCCGACCAGTCGCCGCCCCAGCCGCCGTCCGGGGGTGACGCGTAGTGCTCCTCCCCAAGCGCACCAAGTACCGCAAGGTGCATCGTGGTCGTCGCCGAGGGGTCGCCAAGGGCCACACCCAGGTGCAGTTCGGCGAGTATGGGTTGAAGGCGCTGGAGACCGGCTGGGTGACCAACCGCCAGCTCGAGGCCGCCCGTATCGCGATGACCCGCAAGATCCGCCGCGGCGGCAAGGTGTGGATCACCGTGTTCCCGGACAAGTCGGTGACCAAGAAGCCGGCCGAGACGCGGATGGGGTCCGGCAAGGGCTCGCCGGAGTCGTGGGTGGCCGTGGTCAAGCCCGGCCGGGTGATGTTCGAGCTGGCCGGCGTGCCCGAGCCGCTGGCCCGCGATGCCATCCGCCTGGCGGCCATGAAGCTGCCCATCAAGGCGAAGTTCGTGACCAGGGAGGCTGATCTCTTTGAAGGCCAGTGAGATCCGGGAGCTGACCGACGACGAGCTCGACCGCCACCTGGCCGAGCGTCGCCAGGAACTCTTCAACCTGCGCTTCCAGCACGCCACGGGAGCGCTCGACAACTCGGCCGCACTGGCTGGGGTGAAGCGCGACATCGCTCGCCTTCTGACCCTGTCCGGAGAGCGCGCCCGCGCCCCGAAGGAAGCATGAGCGACACGACTTCAGATACCGCAGCCAAGCCACGCCCCCGCCGCAAGGAGCGGCGCGGCGTTGTCGTCTCGGACGCCATGGACAAGACCGTGGTCGTGCGCGTCGACGTGATCAAGCCGCACCCCAAGTACAAGAAGATGATGCGCCGCTCGATCCGGCTGCACGCCCATGACGAGCGCAACGAGGCGCACCCCGGTGACGTGGTGCGGCTGGTCGAGACGCGCCCGCTGTCGGCCACCAAGCGGTGGCGGGTGGCGGAGATCGTCGAGGTGGCCAAGTGATCCAGGTGGAAACCCGCCTGCGCGTCGCGGACAACACGGGCGCCCGTGAGCTCCTGTGCATCCGCATCAAGGGCGGGAGCCGGCGCCGGTATGCAGGGGTTGGCGATATCATCGTCGGCACCGTCAAGCAGGCGACGCCCAACGGCGCGGTCAAGAAGGGCGAGGTCGTGCAGGCGGTGGTCGTGCGGACGACCAAGCAGCACCACCGCGACGACGGCACCTACATCGCCTTCGACGAGAACGCGGCGGTGATCATCGACAACCAGCGCAATCCCCGCGGCACGCGCATCTTCGGGCCTGTGGCCCGCGAGTTGCGCGAGCGGAACTTCATGAAGATCGTCTCACTGGCCCCAGAGGTGTTGTAGTGGCGCTCAAGATCCGAAAAGGCGACTCGGTGCAGGTGCTGTCCGGCAAGGACGCGGGCAAGCGCGGCACCGTGAACCGCGTGCTCCCGGCCGAGGGCCGGGTGGTGATCGACAAGGTGAACATGGTCAAGCGCCACACCAAGCCGCGGCCCGCTCCGCGCAGCTCGTCAGTGGGCGGCGGCTCGATCATCCCGGGAGGCGTGATCGAGCGGGAGGCGCCGCTGAACGCGTCCAACGTGGCGCTGATCTGCCCGGCGTGCGGTCAGCCGACGAGGGTCGGCTACCGGATCAACGAGCAGGACGGCAACAAGGTGCGGGTGTGCCGCAAGTGCGGGAAGGACGTCGACCGCTGATGGCCGCCACCGAGATCCCCACTCCCCGCCTGAAGACGCGGTACGACGACGAGGTGCGCGAACAGCTCAGGGAGCGGTTCGGGTTGAGCTCCGTGATGGCGGTCCCGCGGCTGAGCAAGATCACCCTGAACATGGGCGTCGGCGAGGCCAAGGTGAACTCCAAGGCGCTGGACGACGCGGTCGAGCAGCTGGCGGTGATCTCCGGCCAGCGGCCCTCGATCACGCGCGCCAAGAACTCGATCGCCGGCTTCAAGATCCGCGAGGGCATGCCCATCGGCTGCAAGGTCACCCTGCGCGGAGACCGCATGTACGAGTTTCTCGATCGCCTGCAGACGATCGCCCTGCCCCGCATCCGCGACTTCCGCGGTATGAATCCGCGGTCGTTCGACGGCCGCGGCAACTACGCGCTGGGCATCCGCGAGCAGGTGATCTTCCCAGAGATCAACTACGACGACGTGTCCGAGGTGCGCGGCCTCGACGTCACCATCACCACCACGGCACCCAACGACGATCAGGCACGCGAGCTCCTGCGAGAGCTCGGCATGCCGTTTGCGAGCTAAGGACGAGAGGCGCATGGCGAAAGAAGCACTCAGGGTCAAGCAATCCCGCACGCCGAAGCACCGCACGCAGGCGTACAACCGCTGTTCGCGCTGCGGCCGGCCGCGGGCGTACTTCCGCAAGTTCGGCGTGTGCCGGATCTGTCTGCGCGAACTGGCCCATCAGGGCGTCATTCCCGGCATGACCAAGAGCAGTTGGTGACACGATGCTGACCGACCCCATAGGCGACATGCTGACCCGCATCCGAAACGCCAATCTGGCGCTGCACGAGACCGTCGAGATGCCGGTTTCCGGCATGAAGAGGGAGATCGCCCGCATCCTCGAGCAGGAGGGCTACATCGACGGCTACAACGTCAGCCGGGGCGATCGCCACGACACCCTGGTGCTGCGGCTGCGCTACGGCCCGAGCCGCGAGCGCGTGATCTCCGGCCTGAAGCGGGTGTCCAAGCCGGGCCGCCGCGTGTACGCCAAGAAGGATCGTCCACACCGCGTGCTGGGCGGCATGGGCGTGGCCATCCTGTCAACCTCGAGCGGCGTCGTCACCGGCCGCCAGGCCCAGGAGATGGGTCTCGGCGGCGAGGTGCTGTGCTACGTCTGGTGAGCTTGTGAGCCGAATCGGTCGAAAACCCATTCCCGTCCCCTCCGGCGTCGAGGTCGAGATCGGCCCCGGCCGGGTTGCGGTCAAGGGGCCCAAGGGACGGCTCGAGGAGCGGGTCAGCCCCGACATGTCGGTCGCCGTCGAGGACGGCCAGATCGTGGTCACACGGCCGAGCGACCGATCCGAGCATCGCGCCCTGCACGGGCTCACCCGCTCGCTGGTGGCCAACATGGTCACGGGCGTCACCGACGGGTTCGAGCGCCGGCTGGAGATCCAGGGCGTCGGCTACCGGGCGGCGCTGCGGGGCAGTGCCCTGGAGATGCAGCTCGGCTTCAGTCATCCCGTATCGGTACCCGCTCCCGACGGCATCAGCTTCGAGGTGCCGGCGCCCACCCAGGTCGTTGTGCGCGGCATCTCCAAGCAGCAGGTCGGCGAGGTGGCAGCGCAGATCCGTAAGTGGCGTCCGCCCGAGCCGTACAAGGGCAAGGGCATCCGCTACGAGGGCGAGTACGTGCAGCGCAAGGTCGGGAAGAGGGCATAGCGATGGCCGTCCGAACCACACGTGACCAGCGCCTGCGCCGCCACCGGCGGGTGCGGGCGAAGCTGTCCGGCACCGCCGCACGTCCGCGGCTGTCCGTGTATCGCTCGAACCGCGGCATCGCCGCCCAGGTGATCGACGACGTGGCCGGCCGCACGCTGGCCTCCGCGTCCAGCGGGGACAAGGACCTCGCCGGCACGTCGCGCGCCGACGCCCCCAACGCCGTCGGCAAGCTGGTGGCCGAGCGGGCCAAGGCGGCCGGCGTCACCACCGTCGTGTTCGACCGCGGGGGCTACCTGTACCACGGCCGTGTGAAGGCGCTTGCCGACGCGGCCCGCGAGCAAGGATTGGAGTTCTAGATGGCACGCGTTTCCCAGGTGGCACGCGGTCTGCAACCCGAGGGCGGCCGTGAGCTGCAGGAGCGGGTCGTCAAGATCAACCGCGTGGCCAAGGTGGTCAAGGGCGGACGGCGGTTCTCGTTCACCGCGCTGGTCGTCGTGGGCGACGAGGTCGACCACGTCGGCGTCGGCTACGGCAAGGCCAGGGAGGTGCCGCTGGCGATCTCCAAGGCCGTCGAGGACGCCAAGAAGAACCTGTTCCAGATCCCCAAGTACAAGACCACGATCACCCACCAGGTGGTCGGCCGCTACGGCGCCGGCCAGGTGCTGCTGAAGCCGGCCTCGGAGGGCACCGGCGTGATCGCCGGCGCGGGCGTGCGCGCGGTGCTCGAGCTCGGCGGGATCCGCGACATCCTGGCCAAGTCGCTGGGCACCGCCAACCCCATCAACCTGCTGATGGCGACGGTCGAGGGGCTGCACGCCCTGAAGCGGCCGGAGGAGGTGGCGCGGCTGCGCGGGAAGCAGATCTCGGAGGTGATCCGGTTCCACTCCGAGACGCGCGCCGACCAGGCGAGCGCCGAGACCGAGGCGCCCAGGGAGACGCCGGCCGAGCCGGACGCGAAGGCACAGCCGCCGGCCAAGCCGCGGCGGTCGTCCAAGCCCGCGGCGGACCGGGACTCCGGCCCGCGCCCGGCCCGTAAGCCCCGCGCCAAGGCTGCTCGCAAGGCGGAGCCCGAAGAAGCCCCGGCAGCGGAGCCCGAGGCCGCGGCGGCGGAGGATGTTCCGGCCGCCACGGCGCCGCCCGCCGAGACCGGCGAGACTCCGGACACGGGCGACGTCTCGGCCGCTGCCGAGCCCGCCACCGACGCCGGCGACGCCGAGTGGCAGGAGGCCTCCGACTGATGGCCAGGCTACGCATCACGCAGATCCGGGGCACGATCCGCACCCGGCCCGAGCACCGGGGCACGCTGCGCGCGCTGGGCCTGCGGCGGATCAACGCTTCGGTCGAGCACGACGACTCGCCGGCCTTGCAGGGCATGCTGCGGCGCGTCGCATCGCTGGTCCGCGTCGAGGAGGTGAAGGGCTGATGGCCGCCGACGAGCAGAAGACCGTCTCGGGCCTCACGCTGCACGAGCTGCGGCCGGCCGAGGGCAGCCATCGCGAGCGAAAGCGGGTCGGGCGCGGGCACGGCTCTGGCAACGGCAAGACCTCCGGCAGGGGCCAGAAGGGCCAGAAGTCGCGCTCGGGCAGCCATCGCACGCGACCCGGATTCGAGGGCGGCCAGATGCCGGCGTACATGCGCATGGGCAAGCTGCGCGGCCCGAACCACAAGAAGTCGATGCCGATGGGGCCGTTCCGCACGACCACCATCCCGGTCAACGTGGGCGCGCTCGAGCGGTTCGACGACGGCGTCGAGGTGACCCCCGACCTGCTGAAGGCCGCGGGCGTCGTCCGCCGGCTCAAGCACCCGGTGAAGATCCTCGGCGAGGGTGAGCTG
>JBQCGJ010000186.1:0-4580 GCA_051955775.1 Gaiellales bacterium
GTCACCCACTCAGCCACACGCCACCCCCTCGTACCTGTTAAGACGCAGCCCCGGGGTCAGACCCCGGGTCCGGGTCTTTACAAATGGTGGGCGTACTCGCGCCATTCCCAGTCGGTCACGTAGCGGGCGCCCCTGGACAGCTCCGCGCCCTTGATCTCGCGGAACACCCGGATCAGCTCCTCGCCCATGCAGGAGGTCAGATACCCGTCGGCCTCCAGCGCATCCAGCGCCGCGTCGAAGGTGCGCGGAAGCGGGGCGCAGTTCTCGGCCTCCGGGTGCTCGTAGATCAGGCCCGGGATCGCGGGCGGGGGCTCCAGCTCCCGGCGAAAGCCGTCCAGCCCGGCGAACAGCGCGGCGGCGATGACCAGGTAGACGTTGGCGCCGCCGTCGCCCACCCGCAGCTCCGCCCGCGTGGCCCCGCCGCGCTCGCGCGGCACGCGCACCATGGTCAGCCGGTTGTCATGGCCCCACGACACCAGCGTCGGCACCAGCGCCTCCTCGTGGATCCGCCGGTAGGCGTTGGTGGTCGGGTTCAAGAGCGCCATCATGCCCGGCCCGTGCTCGATCAGCCCTGCGATGAAGTGCAGCGCCAGCGGCGACAGCCCCTCCTCGCCGTCGCCGTTGAACGCGTTCTTGCGGTCTCCTTCGGCCATGGACAGGTGCAGGTGGAAGCCCGAGCCCTCGTCGTCGTTCCACGGCTTGCCGATGAAGGTCGCCAGCAGGCCGTGGGCGGCGCTGATCTCCTTGACGGTGTCCTTGAACCGGAACGCCCGGTCGGCAGCGTCCAGCGCCGGCGAATGGCGCAGGTTGATCTCGTACTGCGAGCGGCCGAACTCGTGGTTGGCGGCGAAGGCGCCGAGGCCGAGGTCGTCGCAGGCGTGCAGCATCTCGCGCAGCACGCCCCTGGGATCGGCCACGTTGCCGACCGTGTACACATGGCTGTCGTTGTCGACGTAGCGCCGGTAGCCGTTGGGCGAATCCGGGTCGGGGATGCACAGGTAGAACTCGAGCTCCGGGCCGACGATCGGCACCAGGCCCAGCTCGTCGTACTCCGCCACCGCCCGCTTCAGGCAGCCTCGCGGATCCACCTCGTACGGCGAGCCGTCCATCCGCGACAGGTCGGCCAGACACCACGCCACCGTCGGGTCCCAGGGGATCTGCACCAGCGTGTCGGGGTCGACATGAGCCAGGATGTCCTGAAAGCCGTGCTCGAAGCCGGAGATCACGTTGTGTCGCAGGTCGACCGTCATGATCGCCTCGCAGTAGGCCGCGCCGTCGTCCACCAGATGGTGGAAGTACGACAGCGGGAACTCCTTGCCGCGGGCGATCCCGTGCAGATCGGGGTAGCTGACGCGCAGCGTGCGGACGCCGTCGACGGCGAGCTCGTCCGGGGTCTTTCGGGTCATCGGCGCTCCTGGTCGGGATGGAGGGTGGGCTGTGATCCTCTCACGCGAAACGGCAGGGCTCAGGCCTCGGTCACGCGCACAGGCATGCCCTTGAGGGCATTGGTGAAGTTCGAGCTGACGCGCCGCGGGGGGCCGGCCAGCTCGATCGAATCCAGCCGCGGCAACAGCTCCTCGAACATCACCTTCACCTCGAGCTTGGCCAGGTGCGCACCCAGGCAGAAGTGCGGGCCGCCCTTGCCGAAGGCGACGTGGTCGTTGGGCCGGCGGCCGACGTCGAAGCGATAGGGGTCGTCGAACACCTCGTCGTCGTAGTTGGCCGACACGAACCACACGACCACCTTGTCGCCGGCCCTGATGCGCTGCCCGCGCAGCTCCACGTCGCGCGTGGCCGTGCGCCGGAAGTGCAGCACCGGCGAGCTCCAGCGCAGGATCTCCTCCACCGCCGGCCGCATCAGCGCGGGATCGTCGCGCAGCCGCTGCATCTGGCCGGGATGCTCGATCATGGCCAGCATGCCGTGGGCGATGGCCTGCCGGGTGGTCTCGTTGCCCGCCACCACCAGCAACAGGAACATGGTGTCGAACTCCCGCTCGGTGAGCCGGCGGCCAGACTCGTCCTCCCACGTGGCGAGCTTGGTGACGAGGTCGTCGCGCGGGTCGAGGCGGCGCTCGGCGGCCAGCCGGTGCCCGTACTCGAACACCTCGAGGGCGGCCGGGCTGCGGAACGGCAACAGCCGGTAGCGCTCGCTCTCGGGGCTGCGGGGATCGACGACGCCCGGGATGTCGGGGTCGGTGTTGGCGATCATGCGGTCGCCCCACTCGATCAGCTTCCCGTTGTCCTCCAGGGGAACGCCGAGGATCTCGCACAGCACTCGGATCGGCAGCACCTTGGCGATCTCCTCCACGAAATCGAACTCGCCCAGGGGCAGCGCGCGGTCGAGGATGACCCTGGTCAGCTCGCGCAGCAGATCCTCGTACGCCGCCACCGCACGCGGGGTGAAGCCGCGGTTGACGATCGCCCGCAGGTGCGTGTGCTCGGGGGGATCGGTGTCCAGCATCGACTTGCGGGCCTCGATGGCGTCCGGCTCCAGATCCTCCAGCGCCGTCGCCCCCAGCTCGGACGAGAAGGTCTGGGTGTCCTTCTCGACCGCCACTAGGTCGGCGTGCTTGGTGATGCACCAGAAGCCCTTGCCGTGCTGCCAGTCGTACCAGTGCACCGGCGACTCCCGGCGCATCAGCTCGAACGTCTCGTGTGGCAGCCGCTCGGCGAAGGCGTCGTTGTCCAGATTGATATCAGCCAGGGTCGTGCTCATGAGGTGGACTGCTCCGCGATCTGGAGGGTTTTCAGGTCGGAGTAGAAGTCCAGCGCGTAGTCGCCGCCCTCGCGGCCGATGCCGGAGATGCCGACGCCGCCGAACGGGGCCGTGAGGTCGCGGATCAGGAACGTGTTGACCCACACGGTGCCCGCCCGCACGGCCCGGCCGACGCGCTGGGCGCGGTCCTCGGAGCTCGTGTAGACGATGGCGGACAGGCCGTAGGCGGTGGAGTTGGCGAGCTCGATCGCCTCCTCCTCGGTGCCGAATGTCTGGTACGTCAGTACCGGCCCGAACACCTCCCGCTGCACGACCTCGGAGTCGTTCGAGCGGGGCTCGATCAGCGTCGGCTCGTAGAACAGGCCGCCCTGCTCCGCCCGCCGCCCGCCGCGCACGATGCGATCGCCGGCCGCACGGCTGCGCTCCACGAACCCCTCCACCCGCGCCAGATGATCCGGATGGATAAGTGGCGAGATAGTGGTGCGCTCGTCCCGCGGGTCGCCCAGCACGTGCGCGTCCACCGCGGCGTGGAACCGCTCCAGAAACGCGTCGGCAACCGAATGCTGAACGAGCAGCCGCGTGCCGGCCAGACACACCTGCCCGGCATCGTCGTACTGGCCCGCAGCCTTCAGCGCGGCGGAGTCGATATCGGCGTCCTCGAACACCATCAACGGCCCCTTGCCGCCCAGCTCGGCCGTGAAGGGCACGATGTTGCGGGCGGCCGAGACGCCGATCAGGCGGCCGGTCTCGGGCGAGCCCGTGAAGCTGACTCGGCGCAGTCCGGGGTGGTCGACCAGGGCCGCGCCCGCCTCCTCGCCGATGCCCTGGACGACGTTCAGGACGCCCGGCGGGAAGCCCGCCTGGTCGGCCAGGCCGGCCAGCAGCGAGCAGGACAGCGGCGCCCACTCCGGTGGCTTGAGGATCACCGTGCATCCGGCGGCGAGGCCGGGCGCCGTCTTCCAGGTCGAGAGCATGAACGGCGCATTCCACGGCGTGATCACCGCGGCCGGCCCTGACGGCATGCGAATCACGCGGTTGCGGGTGCCGTTCGACTCCCACACGCGCTCCAGATAGTTCTCGGCCAGCTCGGCGTAGCTGCGGTAGTTGCGCGCGCCCCGCACGATCACGCGCGCCCGCAGGGAGCGCTCCAGCATCGCCATGTCCAGGCACTCGACGGTGGCCAGCCTGTCGATGTTCTCGTCGATCAGGTCGGCCAGCCGGCGCAGGTATGCCGCACGGCCGGCGGCGCCCAGCGCGGCCCACGCGGGGAAGGCGTCGGCCGCGGCGGCAATCGCCTGGTCGACCTCGGCCGGGCCACCGCGGGCCACGTCGGCCAGATGCGCGCCGTCGATCGGCGAGATCACCTCGAACGTCTCCGCCGAGCCGACCCGGCGGCCCCCGATGAAGTGGTCGGGCGAGACGTCGATGCCGGCGATCGTGCTCAATTGTTAAGACCCGACCCCGGTACCCGGTACCGGTTCGAGGGTGTAGTCCACCAGCGTTTCCAGGTCGTCCACCGTGTAGGCGAACTGGAAGCGGAAGCCCTTGCCCATCCGCACCGGCCGCAGCGCGGTGTGCTCCTCCCCGGGGGCGTCATAGAGCTCGAGCGTGGCCCTGCCCTCGTGGATGGCCGAGATGGATCGGTCGCGGCTGCGCGCCGCCACCAGCTCGTGCACCGACGGCTCCTCGTGGCGGCCGGCCGCCAGCCGCGGGAAGTGCCGGACGTTGACCAGCGGCGGGTCGTTGTGCGTCGGCCCGGACTGGCTGACCTGCTCGGGAGCCATGGTGCCGAAGGCCAGCCGGCGGTCGTTGGCGGCCAGCGTGCCCGCGAACGTGCGCCCCTCGGCCCGGCAGTCGAGGCCGA
>JBQCGJ010000187.1:0-3510 GCA_051955775.1 Gaiellales bacterium
GATGGACGTGGCGGCGCTTCTGTCGTCGCAGCCGCTGCCCCACGGAAACCGGGTGGCCATGGTCACCAACGCGGGGGGGCTGGGCATCCTGTGCACGGACGCCTGCGTGGAGGCCGGGCTGGAGCCGGCCGAGCTGAGCGAAGAGACGAAGGCGGAGCTGCGCGCGGTGATGCCGCCCGAAGGCAGCGTGGAGAACCCCGTCGACATGCTCGGCTCGGCCACCGCAGAGACCTACCGCACGGTGGTCCCGATCCTGCTCCAGGATCCGGGTGTTGACGCGGTGATCGTGCTGTTCGCGCCGCCGGTGGTGGCGACCGGCGCGGAGGTCGCGGAGGCGGTGGCGGATGCCGTCGGCGGCCTCAGCGAGCACGGAAAGCCGGTGCTCGGAGTCATCATCGGCGAGCGCACCAGCCGCCCACCCGCGGGCTTCGCCCGCTTCTCGTACCCCGAATCGGCGGCCCGCGCGCTGGGCCGCGCGGTGGGCAGATGGCGATGGCTGAGCCGGCAGGCCGGAAGCACGCCGATCCTCGACGGTTGCGATCGGGCGCTGGCGCGATCGATCGTGTCCGCCGGGCTCGGCTCCGGCGACGAGACCTGGCTGGAGCCGCGGGCGGCGTGGTCGCTGCTGTCCGCCTACGGCATCCCGACGGTCGGCCAGCAGACCGCGCCGAGTGTCGACGACGCAGTGGCGGCGTCCGGACGGCTGGGGTACCCGGTGGCGGTCAAGACGGCTGTGGCTGGGGTGCACAAGAGCGACACCGGCGGTGTGGCGATCGGCCTGAACGGCCCCGAGGCGGTGCGCAGGGCGGTGGAGCGGATCGGCGCCCCTGTGGTCGTGCAGAAGATGGCCGATGCCGGCTCCGAGTTCCTGATCGGCGCCGTCCGCGACCCCGTGTTCGGGCCGCTGATCGCCTTCGGGCCCGGCGGCGTGAGCGCGGAGCTGATCGACGATGCGCGCTTTGCGCTGGCTCCCATCACCGATGTGGACGTGGCCGAGCTGCTTGCCGCGGGGGCGGCGGGCCAGCTCGTGCGCGGCTACCGCGGCGCGCCAGCGGCGGACGCGTCCGCGCTGGCCGATCTTCTCCACCGCCTGGCGGCGCTGGCGGTCGATCTCCCCGAGCTCGCCGAGCTCGATCTGAACCCGGTCATCGCCGGACCGGATGGGTGTGTGGCGGTGGACGCCCGGATACTGGTTCGGCGGGGAGCCGCCGACAGCCGGGCGAAGACGTGGTGATAGGACTGCGCGCCGCAGCTCCGAGGTGCGAACGCTGGCGGTGGCGGCCGCCGCGCGGTGGCGTGGCATCAATCATCCTGCCAGCAGCCCGGCCCGGGCAGCCTGTTGCCGCTGTTCCTACGCCTGGTTTATGGTCACGGCGCAGACGAGCGCCACGTCAATGGAGGTGTCGGATGTTCAGCAAGATCGTGTTGGCGTTGGATGGATCCGAGCCGTCCGACCGCGTGCTGCCCGTGGCCCAGGAGGTCGCAGCGCCCGGCTCTGCCCGGATCGACATCGTGCACGTGCGCGAGGTCATGCCCGCCCGCGCTGGAGGCCTGACGGTGCGGTCCGACGAGAACGAGCTGGAGGCCAAGGTGCGCGACCAGGCGAAGGAGCTCTCCGCCGCCGGCTACGACACCCATCTGCACGTCGAAGCCACGGTCAGCGGCGGCCCCGCGCAGGTGATCGCGACGGTGGCCGGCCAGGTGCAGGCGGACGTGATCGTGATCGGCACCCGCGGCCATGCTCCGGTGGCGGGGCTGCTGCTGGGCAGCGTGACCCAGCGCCTGCTTCACATCGCACCCTGCCCTGTGCTCGCCATTCCGCCCAGCGGCGACCGCGCTGCGGCCCCCGAGGGCGAGGTGGCGACGAGCGCCGGCTGACTCCGGTGTGTGCGGCGGCTAGTGCTGTTTGAGCAGGCCGTTGTCGAGCGCGTACTGGACGAGCTCGGCGCGGGTCGACAGCCGCAGCTTGGTCAGGATGTGCGCGCGGTGTGACTCCACGGTTCGCACGCTGACCACGAGCTTCTCGGCGATCTCGTGATTCGTGTGGCCCAGCGCCAGCAGCGCCAGCACCTCGCGTTCGCGCTCGGACAGGGGGTCGCCCTCGACGCCGGGGCCTGACGGCGCGACCAGCCGGGCGCCCAGGCTCGGGTGCACATACTGCGCGCCGTCGGCGACGCGCCGCACCGCCTGCACGAGCTCCGCGTCCGCCGCCTCCTTGAGCACGTAGCCGCTGGCGCCGGCCGTGAACGCCTGGCGGACATACGACGGGTCATCCTGCATCGACAGCATCAGCACCCTGGCGCCGGGCGCCTCCTTGAGCAGGTCGCCGATCACGTCCACGCCGCTCATTCCCGGCATGGTCACGTCCAGCAGGATCACGTCGGGTTTGTGATGGCGGGTGGCCAGGATCGCCTCCCGCGCGTCGCCGGCCTCCCCGACCGCCTCCATGTCGTCCTCGCGGTCGAGCAGCAGCCTCAGACCGGACCGCACGACGGCATGGTCGTCGACGATCAGGATGCGGATCATCGCGGCACCTCGACGGCCACAGTCGCGCCCCGCCCGGGCGACGTCTCGACCCGGAAGTTGCCGCCCAGTAGCTCGACGCGCTCCCGCATCGAGACGAGCCCGAGCCCGCGCTCCGGGTCGTCCTGATCGAAACCCTGGCCGTTGTCTTCGACCACCAGAGACACCGCCTTGTCGTGTCCTCGCACCATCACACTCACCTGAGTCGCCGCAGCGTGCTTCGCCACGTTGTTCAGCGCCTCCTGAACGATCCGGTAGAGGACGGTCTCCAACTGCCCGTCCAACCGCTCGTCGAGGCCGGACACATGCATCTCGATCGACAGGCCCGTGCGCCGGCCGAACGTGTCCACCAGCCGTTCCAGCGCAGCCTGCAGCCCGAAGTCGTCGAGCGCGGTGGGCCGCAGCTCCACCGCCAGCATGCGCAGGTCGCGGATGGCCGCGGTGACGGTCTCGCGCAGGTCGCTGAGGGTCGAGCGCACCTGCTCGATGTCGTCGATCTGCTGGGCGAGGCGCAATCCCAGGAGCACGGATGTCAGCGCCTGACCGGTGTCGTCGTGCAGCTCGCGCGCGATCCGCCTGCGCTCGCGCTCCTGCGCTTCGACGACCCGTCTCACCGTCTCCCGGCGGGCTGATTCGAACTGCTCGGCGCGGCTCAGCCTGACCTCGGCCTCGGCCCGCTCACGCTCGCCGGCGATCGCGCGGGCCATGCCCAGAGCCAGGGTGGCGCGGGCTGCGAACAGCTCCAGCAGGTCGGTGTCCTCAGCGATGAACACGCCTCGGGCGAGGTGGTCGTATGCCGCCAGCACGCCCACCGCCTGGTTGTGGTAGACCATCGGCGCCATCGCAGCGGATCGCGGCCGGCTGCCCGTCTCGCCTGCGATCGCGCTGGGATCGATGCCCAGATTCTCGACTCGCGTGCTGCGCCTGGCCTGGATCACCGCGCCCAGCCGCGACCCCGCCACCGGCACTGTCGTCCCCAGCAGCGTG
>JBQCGJ010000188.1:0-8238 GCA_051955775.1 Gaiellales bacterium
GTTCGCTCAACTCGTGATCGACAGGACCCCGGCCCTGAAGGGGACCAGCGCTGCCGACCTGCTTGCCCGGACGACGGTTGCCGCGTCCACGAATGGGAACGCGATCATGTTCACAGTGAGCGATCCCTCGAAGCGCGGCGCTCAGTCCACGGCCACCCGCTTCGCTGTGCTGTTCCCCGCGTTCATTCAGGGTCCGCCCAAAGGCAAGCTTGCGAAGGCGGAGGCGAACCTCCAGAACCTGCAGAACGAGCAGCGCGACCCGCAGAAGTACGGGCCGTTCCTCCACGATCCGACGACCAAGCAACTCGTATATGTCAACGGCAAGCTGAAGACGGATCCCGCCCAGTTGGCGCTGCTTCCGGGGAAGATCGCGGCCGCGCAGGCGACGGTATCGACGCTTACCAACGAGCAGCCGTCACCAAAGCAGGCGACGTACACGATTCCCAGCCCCGCGACGAGCGCCACGCAGACACAGCCACAGGTCACCAAGACCGCGCTCATCGGCTTGTTCGCGGGCCTCGTGCTCGGCATCTTCCTGGCCTTCCTGCAGGACGTGCTGGACACCCGCATCCGCTCGGCAGAGGACGTCGGCCGCCGCCTGCGCGTGCCCCTGCTCGCCCGCGTGCCCGCCACGCCGCGGCAGGCCGGCAAGCAGCTGGTCATGCTCGCGCCTCCCGGCCCGGCCCTAGTGCCGTCCTTCGAGGCCTACCGCATCGCCAAGCTCAATCTAACGGGCATCCTGGAGCGCACGGGTGCCAAGGCGATCATGTTCACGTCCGCATCCGACAACGAGGGCACATCGCAGACGGTCGCCAATCTGGCCATCGTCTTGGCGCGTAGTGGTAAACACGTGATCCTGGTCGACGCCAACATGCGGGAATCTGCCCAGGCGGAGGCGTTCGGGCTGGACAACCGCGAGGGCCTGTCCGACATCCTGTCTGGTCACGGCCGCCTGGCGGACACGCTGACGGCAGTCGAGGTCAGCCGTCCGCGCACCGACCTTGATGCGAGCACCAACGGCCACTCGCGCACCGAGGGCATCCTGGAGATCCTCCCGGCCGGCTCACCGGCGCCCGATCCGGCCGAGCTGCTGGACACCCGCACCGCGGGCGATCTGCTGGCCGCTCTGCGCCAGCGGGCCGACGTCGTGCTGGTCGACGCGCCGGCCATGCTGCCGGTCACCGACGCCATGGTGCTGGCCTCCAAGGTCGACGCGGTGGTCCTGGTGTCGCGGGCCCGGCGGGCCAGCCGGCCGAACGTGGTCGCCATGCGGCGGGCACTCGACAACTGCCCGGCGCCGGCCCTTGGCTTCGTGTTCGCAGGCGACTCGTCCGGACGGCGCAACGACTACGGCGGTTCCTACATGCCGGCGCGTCCGTACTCGCCGACCGACGAAGAGCGCGATCCCCGCGAGATCGGTGTCCTGTGAAAGTAGGGTTGGTCTGCTCGTCCGGCGGGCATCTCACACAGCTTCACCAGTTGAAGCCATTCTGGGAGAAGCACGAGCGGTTCTGGGTGACGTTCCAGCTGCCCGACTCGGAGTCGCTGCTGGCCGGCGAGGACGTGGTGTGGGCGTATCACCCCACCACCCGGAATGTCGGGATTGCGCTGCGCAACTTCTGGCTGGCGCTGCACCTGCTGCCGCGCCGGCGGCCGGACGTGATCGTCTCTGACGGCGCCGGCGTGGCCTTCCCGTTCTTCGTCGTGGCCAGGATGCTGCGCATCAAGACGGTGTACGTGGAGGTGTACGATCGCATCGACTCGCCGACCCTGACCGGGAGGCTGTGTCGGCCGTTCACGAACCTGTTCCTGGTGCAGTGGGAAGAGCAGAAGCGCTTCTACCCGCGTGCCCAGGTGATTGGAAGGCTGTTCTAAGGGTATGAGCTCCGAGCTCCCGCTGATCTTCGCGACGGTCGGCACCGACGTTCACCCCTTCCACCGCATGACCAGCTGGATCGACCGCTGGCTGCGAGACGGGGGGGCGAAACGGGCGAGGTGCTTCATGCAGACCGGCACGTCCGACGAGCCCCAGCTGGCGGCCCACCACCCGTACCTGGGGTACGCGGAGATGGAGGCCAAGGTGCGGGATGCCGGCGCGGTCGTGTGCCACGGCGGTCCGGGCACGATCATGCTGTGCCTGGCGCTGGGCAAGCGGCCGATCGTGGTTCCCCGCTCCGCCGAGCTGGGCGAGCACGTCGACGACCATCAGCAGGCGTTCGCGCGCCGGGTGGCCGAGGAGGGCGTGATCCTGCTGGCCGAAACCGAGGAAGAGTTTCGCGCGCACATGGAGCGGATGCTGACGGGCCAGGTGGCGCCTGCCGGGCAGGTCAACGGACATGACGCAAGCGCGACGGCGGCGCGCTTCGAGGAACTCGTGAACGGGCTCTTCACCGCCAAGACGCGACCCGCGGCAGGCGGCGCGGTCGCCCGCGGACGGAGAGTATGACCTCGACACAGGTGCTGTATGTCGGCGGCTGGGGCCGCAGCGGCTCGACCCTCCTGTCGCACATGCTCGGGCACGTGGACGGGTACGTGTCGGTGGGCGAGCTGCGGTACCTGTGGCAGGGCGGGGTGGCAGCCGACGAGCTGTGCGGTTGCGGTCTGCCGTTCTCGCAGTGTGAGTTCTGGACTGCTGTGGGCGACCACGCGTTCGGCGGCTGGGACGCGGTCGACGTGAACGAGGTGCTGGAACTCGAGGCCGCCGTGCTGCGGCACCGGAATGTGCCGGCGCTGGCGGCGCCCGGGCTGTTCGGCGCGTACGCCGACCGGCTGCGGCGCTACTCCGAGCTGACCGCGCGCGTGTACGCCGCGATCGCCGAGGTGTCGGGCGCGCGGGTGGTCGTCGACTCCACCAAGAACCCGCCGTACGCCTACTTCCTGCGCCGTGTGGGCGGCATCGACCTGCGGGTCGTGCACCTGGTGCGCGACAGCCGCGGAGTCGTGTTCTCGGGGATGAAGAAGGTCGTGCGGCCCGAGATCACCGAGGGCGAAGCGCTGTTCGAGGAGTTCAGCCCCGGCCGCGCGGCCGTCCGCTGGACCGAGTGCAACCTGGCCTTCGAGCTTCTGCGCGGGCTGCGCACGCCCACCGTGCGGGTGCGCTACGAGTCGCTCGCGGCCGCCCCCCCGCCACAGCTCCAGCGGGTGCTCGATCGGCTGGATCCGGGGACCCGCGACCTGGAGTTCCTGGACGCGGGCGAGGTCGAGGTGGGCGCTGATCAGCACAGCATCCGCGGCAACCCGATGCGCTTCGAGCACGGCCGCCAGCGCGTCCGCGTGGACGACGCCTGGCGCACCCAGATGCGCCAGGGCACCCGCCGCCTGGTCACCGCGGTGACCTGGCCGCTTCTGCTCACCTACGGCTACCTGAGGCCCTGATGCCGACGCTGGCCGCCGACCGCGTCGACCACACGCTGCCCGCCGGCCATGCGCTGCCGCGGGGGTGGCAGGCCTACGCCATCTTCGGGCTGCTTCCGCTGTGGTGGTTGCTGGGCCTGTCGATGTTCATGTGGCCGCTGATCACGCTGCCGCTGCTGGGCAGCATGGTGCTCGGCCGCTGGCGCGTGGTCGGGCCGCGCCGGTTCGGCATATTCCTGCTGCTGATCGGCTGGATGGTGGTCGCGGGCCTGCAGTTGTCCGACGGCCAGCGGATCATGGCCTGGGCGTGGCGCGGATCGTTCTTCGTCGCCGGTGCGATCCTCTTCCTGTACCTGCTGAACATGCCGGAGCGGCGGCTGCCGACCCGCTCGATCGTGAACGCTCTGGCCTTCTACTGGGTGATCGTGGTAGCGGGCGGATGGTTCGGGGTGCTGTTCCCGACCTTCCAGCTGTCCAGCGTGGCCCAGCACGTGCTCCCGCACTCGGTGGTCAAGAACCAGTACGTGTACGCCCACGTGCACCTGCAATTCGCCGAGGTGCAGCACTTCCTGGGCTTCCCGGTCGGCCGCCCGGAGACCTTCTTCGCGTACACCAACGCGTGGGGTTCGGCGTTCGCCATCCTCACCCCGTTCGCCATCGCCAGCCTGTTGCGCGCGCGCCCGGGCACCTGGCGGATGGTGCTGCGGATCACGTTTGTGGCGGCCATCGTACCGGTCGTGTTCTCGCTCGATCGCGGCCTGTGGCTGTCGCTCGGGCTCGGCGTCACCTACGCCGCAGTGCGCTTCGCGCTGCGCCGCGACTACCGGCTGGTGGGGTTGATCATCGGCGCGTTCGTGTGCATCGCGGCGGCGCTTCTGGTGACGCCGCTGGGCGGTCTGGCGACGGGCCGCTTCCAGCACAAGACCGGCGACGCCGGCCGCCTCCAGCGCGACCAGGCGGCCACCCAGAAGGCGACGTCGTCGCCGCTGCTGGGCTACGGCGCGCCGCTCCAGAACACCGTCGCCGGGCAGAGCAACATCGGCACCGAGTCCGAGGTGTTCATGCTGGTGTTCTCGTTTGGCTTCCCGGGCCTGTGCCTGTTCTTCCTGTGGTTCGCATACACGCTCTTCCGCAGCGCACCGTGGCGCACGCCGGAGGCGTTCTGGGCGCATGTGGTGATCCTGATAGCGCTCATCCAGACTCCGTACTACGAGCTGACGGAGCGGCTGCCGCTGGTAATGGTGGCGGCGGCTATCGCATACCGCGAGATCCTGCGCGAGCCGCGTCCGGCGGTCGCCCGCCGGCGGTTCCCGCTGCCGACCCGGCGCAGGGCTGCGGCAACGACCTGAGAAATGAACACCGACATGCAGCACACACACGTGTTCATCGGGGGACTGCACCGCAGCGGCACCTCCCTGCTGGGGCGTTGCCTGTCGGAGCACCCGCAGATCAGCGGATTCTCCGGCACGGATGCGATCGAGGACGAGGGTCAGCACCTGCAGAGCGTCTACCACCCGGCCAGCCGCCACGGCGGCCCGGGCCGGTTCGGCTTCCATGACCAGGCGTTCCTGGACGAGACCTCGCCGCTGATCACCGACGAGAACCGGCGCAAGCTGGACGAGGAGTGGTCCGCGCACTGGGACATGTCGCGCCCCGTGCTGCTCGAGAAGTCGCCGCCCAATCTGATCCGCACGCGGTTCCTGCAGGCGCTGTTCCCGGAGGCCCGGCAGATCGCCATCATGCGCCATCCGATCGCGGTTGCCTGCGCCACGCAGAAGTGGAGCTGGACCTCGTACACGTCGCTGGTCGAGCACTGGCTGGTGTGCCACGAGCGGCTGGAGCAGGACGCGCTTCACCTTCCGCGCCTGCACGTGCTGCGCTACGAGGACTTCGTGACCGAGCCCGACGCCCGCCTGGCGGCCGTGTACCGCTTCCTGGGTCTGGAGCCGATGCCCAGCGGCCTGACGATGCAGACGACCATCAACGACGCCTACTTCACCCGCTGGGCCGGGAACCGCTGGAACCCGCTCAAGCGCTACGACGCGGACCGGGCCGTCGAGCGGTTCGAGGAGCGCGTGTCCAGATTCGGTTACTCGATGCGCGAGCCCGCCAGGCTGTCCCGCCCCGAGGTGCTGGTGCCGGCCGCCGTGGAGGACTGATGCCGCGCGAGCGGGGGGCAGCCAACGACAACTACTCGAACCTGCCGCGGCCGATCGCCGCGGCCGGCCTGGAGGCCGTGCTGCTGCCGCGCCGGCTGACGGCGCACTGGCGGCGCCTGCCGGACTTCCTGATCATCGGCGGTCAGCGCTGCGGCACCACATCGCTGTACCGCTACCTGCTCGGCCATCCAGGCGTGCGCGGGGCGTACCCCAGCAAGGGTGCGCACTACTTCGACAAGCACGCCGGCCGCAGCCTCGGCTGGTACCGCGCGCACTTCCCGCTGGCCCGCGACGGCGGCCCGATAAGCGGTGAGGGCAGCCCCTACTACCTGTTCCATCCGCGGGTGCCCGCTCACGTCTCCCGGGTGCTGCCGGACGTGCGCCTGATCGCCATGCTGCGCGACCCGGTGGAGCGGGCCTACTCGCACTACCAGCAGGAGTACGCGCGCGGGTTCGAGGACAGCGAGACGTTCGAGCAGGCGCTCGACCTGGAGCCTCAGCGGCTGGACGGCGAGCGCGAGCGGATGCTGGCCGACCCGTCGTACGACAGCCACGCGCTGCAGCACCACTCCTACACCGTGCGCGGCGACTACATCGATCAGATCCAGGCCTGGCTCCAGCACGTGCCCGCCGAGCGGCTGCTGATCGTGCACGCCGAGCGGTTCTTCGCCGATCCGCGGGGCGGGGTGGAGGAGGTGCAGCGGTTCCTCGGCCTGGAGCCGGCTGCGCTGCCCGAGTACCGGGCGCACAACGCCCGCAGCTACGCACCCATGCAGCCGGCCACGCGGGAGCGGCTGAACCGCCGGTTCGCCGAGCCGAATCGCCGCCTGTATGCACACCTGGGCCAGGATCTGGGGTGGAGCGTCCACCAGCCGGCGGCGGTGTGACCAGCGTCGCCCACACCCAGGAGGACCAGGACAAGGCCCGTGCCAACGATCTGCGGATGGTGGCCCGCGGCGGGTCGCTCAACTTCGTAGGCGCGGCCGCCAACGGCATTTTCCAGTTCCTGCTGGTGGTGGTCGTCGCACAGGCCCTGACGAAGAGCCAGTCGGGCGCGTTTTTCGAGGCGGTCGCCCTGTTCCTGATCCTGTCCAACACCTGCGAGCTTGGCGCGGACACCGGGCTCACGCGGATGATCCCGCTCTACCGCGTGCAGGGGCGGCTGGCCGACATCCGAGCGAGCCTGGGGGTGGGCATGTGGCCGGCGCTGGCCGCCGGCCTGCTGTTCGCGGTGCTGACCTACGTGTTCGCCCATCCGCTGGCCGAGCTGTTCACGCACAAGAGCGCCTCCGATGCCGCGGCGGTGGCGGACTACATCCGCGTGCTGGCGGTGTTCCTGCCGCTGGCCGGCGTGTACACGGTGGCCATCGCCGCCACCCGCGGGTTCGGCACGATGCTGCCCAACGCGCTGATCGACCGCATCGCCAAGTCCGCGGCGCAGACGGCGGCCGTGGCGGTCGTCGTGTTCGCCGGTGGCGGGGCCAGCGAGATCGCCGTCGCGTGGGGGGTGCCGTTCGTGCTCGGCTTCGCCGCGGCGCTGCTGTGGCTGCGGGTGCTGCTGCGCGAGACGCTCGTGCTGGAGC
Organism: Gaiellales bacterium; assembly: GCA_051955775.1. GTDB lineage: Bacteria > Actinomycetota > Thermoleophilia > Gaiellales > JAICJC01 > DASUHT01. The sequence continues at coordinate 7,097 of JBQCGJ010000188.1, forward strand.
GGCGCGAGGCCCTGCCCCCGCCGACCAGGCTGGGCAAGCTGGCATCGGAGTTCTGGTCGTTCACCGCGCCGCGAGGGCTGACGGGCGTGTTCCAGGTCACGATCCTGTGGGTGGGGACGCTGATGGTGGGCAACCTGCGCTCGACCGCGGACGCGTCGGTGTACACCGCATCCACCCGCTACCTGGTGGCCGGCAGCGTCGTCAATCTGGCAATCATCCAGGTCATCGCGCCGAAGCTGTCGGAGCTCCTGTCTGCGAATCAGGCAGGCCGCGCCCGCAACGTGTACCAGGTGGCGACGAGCTGGCTGATGGCCCTGGCATGGCCGATGTACCTCACCCTGGCCCTGTTCGCGCCGGTGCTGCTGCGGGTATTCGGCCACAAGTTCACGCCGGGCGCGTCGTCGCTGGTCATCCTGGCCTGCGCGATGATCGTGGCGACCGGGATCGGCCCGGTGGACGTGGTGCTGCTGATGGGCGGCCGCAGCTTCTGGAACCTGTTCAACGTGGCGGTGGCGCTCGTCATCAACGTCGTGCTCAGCCTGGCGCTGATCCCGCACATCGGCATCGCCGGAGCGGCCATCGCGTGGGCCGCCGCCATCCTCTTCAACAACGTCGCGCCGCTGCTCGAGGTGCGGGCGTTCCTGAAGGTGCACCCGTTTGGACGCGGGTTCCCGGTGGTCGCCGGCAGCGCGCTGCTGTGCTTCGGGGGCATCGGTCTCCTGGTGCGGCTCGTGGCCGGCGCCAGCGTCCCGGGGTTCATCGTGTATGGGGTGCTCGCCACCGCCGCCTACGTGGCGTTGCTGTACCGGGTCCGTGAGCGGGTGGAGATCCCGCTGCTGATGGACACGGTGATGGCCCGCCGGGCCCGCTAGCGCGACGCTGCGGGGTCAGTCCTCTCGCGGTCCTGTGTCAGGAGGTCGTTCCTAAATGAACGTCTACTGCGGCTGGTCTGCGCGCACGCTGGCTGCGTCCCACGCGGCGTGCGGTGCTCAACGTGGCCTCCGGCCACGCCTGCGCTCCGCTCGCCGCTCGATCCTGGCCAGCGTGCCCGCATCCTGCGCCTCGCAACGACGCCCACCATGGAACGACCTCCACCGGCGGTCGGATAGTCTGGCCGCCGATGGAGCTTCGAGCCCGGGTCT
>JBQCGJ010000189.1:0-4776 GCA_051955775.1 Gaiellales bacterium
GGAAGTGGCTGATTCCAAGGTGCTCCGACTCCAGCGGGGTGCGCCCGAAACGGCCCTCGATCCCGGCCACCCGGCCGCTGACCGAGTCCTCGAGGTCTGTCAGATTGACGATCGCGTAGTCGCTCATACGGCAGCGTCTCCACTCCACGGTCCGCCGATCACGGTGTCAAACTCCACCTCGTCCGAAAAGATTCCCGCTGGCGCGCTGAGGATGTACGCTTCTGGTGTCCAAGGGCGCATGGGTGGCCGGAAGGACCTGCCCGCCGGCTTCCCCGGGCGCCAAGGACAGCGGCAAACAGCGACCGCGCCCCTTGTGGTCGCTATGGACCCAGTTCTCCCTCCGTGTCACCGGGCCAAAGATCACCGGGTCGCGGTCGCTGGTGTCGCCTCGCCGGGGGTGTAACGATGGGGCGTGTGCCGGCGAGAGGGAGGTGATGGTCGGACCCGGGAACGCGCACGATCCGGATGCCCAGGCGGCGCAGCGGCTGGAGGAGTTGTTCCGCCGCCACCACCGGGCTGTGGCCGCCTACGCACGCCGCCGGGTGCCCGGCGATACGGCGGACGATGTCGTCGCCAGCACGTTTCTCGTTGCCTGGCGGCGACTCGATGACGTACCCGCTGATTCGCTGCCGTGGCTGCTGGCCGTGGCCCGGAACGTGATTGCCACGCAGCAGCGCGGATCGCGCCGGCGGGGCGCGCTGCGGCTGCGGCTGGAGCATTCGGATACCGCCGCCGCGTCGCCCTCCCCGGGGGAGGAGCCGGCGGGTCATTTGGCGGCCGCGCTCGCACGCCTGCCGGCGAACGACCGGGAGGCGATCACGCTGATCGCCTGGGATGGCCTGCAGCCCGCCGAGGCGGCCACGGTGATGGGCCAGTCAGCCGCCGCGTTCCGGGTCCGCCTGCACCGGGCAAAGCGCCGCCTGCGCCGCGAGCTCGACCGCGGCGGCCAGGCCGACCAGAACACCCAACGCCCCTCCGTCGCCCTAGGAGATCGCTCATGACCACGAGCTCGCCCACACCCGACAACGCCCTGCTGGATCTCGTCCGGGGCGCAGACCCGCTGGACGATCACGGCGAACTGATGACGGCAGAGGCCGCCGAGGCGATGCTCTGGCAGATCCTCGCCGAGCCGCGCCCCGAAGCCCACTCCTCGGCCCGGCCGGGCGCGCGCCTGGCGGTTCGGGTGGCCGCGGTGGGCGCAGCCTCCGCGGTCGCGGTGGCAGCCGCGGCCGCACTCACCGGCGACGACCGCGGTGGGGTCACTCCAGCCTCCGCCGCTGTTATCCGGCACGCGATGGCGGCCCTCGACCAGCCGCCGGACACCATCCTGCACGTGGACATGAGTGCCGTGCAGGACAACGGCGACGGGACCACGGTGAGCTGGCACGACGAGAGCTGGCAGCAGGACGCCGCACCGTACAGCCGCCGGCAGGTCGCAACCGACTCGCACGGCACGACGGAGAGCGCGAACGTCGGCGACACCGAGCAGGTGTACGACCCAGCCACCAACACGATCTATGCGAGCACGGTGACGCGAGCGAGCAGCGCCAAGCACCAGCATGGCTACCGGCTGTCTCCCGGGCCGAGGCCGGGCACCTACGTGCTCCACCTGACGCTGTTTCGGATCACGCCGCACCACCACTTCAAGCTCGTCAGCGGGCCGCGCGAGAGCCTCGTCATCACCGCCCTTCAGGCCAGGGCACTCAAGAACGGCACCGACATGGTCAAGGTGAGCCGGCATCAACCTCCCGGCGCCGGCATCAGCCGTCGATATAGGTTCTCCGTCGTCCCCGCCCCCACGGGCGCCAGGGCCCCGGACACCTCGCAGGACAGCGCCGACCCCAGCTCGCCTGACTTCGCCGGCCAGATCCGCGCGCTGCTGCAGTCCGGCGGCGCCCATGTCGTCGGCCACGCCACCGTGCACGGCCGCGACACGCTGGAGATCAGCTCGCAGGACGGGCACACCACCTACTACGTCGACCCGGACACGTACGCCCCCGTCGAGCTCGACACCACCGGCACCGACGGCGGCACCAGCCTCTACTTCAGCTCGTACGAGTTTCTGGCTGACAACGCCGCCAACCAGGCCCTGCTCAGCCTCAGCGCGCAGCACCCGTCCGCGACCGTCGACCGAAACCAGGCCGACTACGTGGCGGCGGAGCAGCGCCTGTTCCCGAACGGCTGAACTGGGAACACGCCCTGATGCGTCACCGGCCGCCTCCCGCGTGAGGCGGCCGGGCGGTGGTCCCAGTGGCTGGGGCTCTCGATCACACCCGGCTGGGCGAAGGCGGTAGAATCGGCGGCGTCTGGAGGACAACCCGAAGCCGGGGCAGGCCGCTTCGGCTTCTCACCCACCCGCCAAGCCACCGAACAGGGGAGGGACATGATGTTCTCGACAATCGTGGTCGCAATGGACGGGTCCGAGGCGTCCGAGCGCACGCTCCCAGTGCTTCGCGAACTGGCGGCGCCGGACGGGGTCCGGGTGGAGATCGTGCACGTGCGCGAGCGGCTCGTCGGCCGGGGAGCTGGGCCGCTGCGCGTGGACGAGGACGAGCTGATCGAACGCGTCAAGGCGCGCGCGGCCGAGCTGTCTCAGGCCGGGTACGACACGCATCTGCACATCGAGAAGACGGCCGGCGGACAGCCCGCCCACATCATCGCCGAACTCGCGAAGGAGCGCGGCGCCGATCTCATTCTCACCGGCACGCGCGGCCACGGACCGGTCGCCGGCCTGGTCCTGGGCTCGGTCACCATGCGCCTGCTGCATGTGGCGCCGTGTCCGGTGGTCGTCGTCCCGTCCGCAGTTACCGCCGAAGGCGAGCAGTCGGAGGTGGTCTCGACCACGACGAATGCGTGACGGTCAGTAGCGGTCGCGACCTCTGAGGCGCAGCGCGATCCTGGCTGCGCCGACCACCCCGTTCCCGGGGCCACGGCCATTTTCGGGCGACCGGCGTAGCCGGATAACCGACCCGGCAACTTGGCCCACTTCGGTGCCGCGCCCGTGGGATCGACATGGTCATCGATCGTTGTGAGAAAGTGCGATGCGTGACGAGCGAGGGCCGCGAGGAGCTTCAGCGCTGGGGAGACACGGCCGAGACGCGCTACGCGCTGACGGCGGATGGGGTGCACATTGCCTACCGCACGCTCGGTGCTGGCAGTGAGGACCTCGTGTTCATTGCGCCGTTCCCATCGAACTTCGAGGTCGAACTTGAGGAGCCGCACTTTGCGCGCGCAATCGAGGCGATGGCCAGTCGCTGGCGAGTGATCCTGTTCGACAAGCGTGGGTCGGGGCTATCGGATCGCCAGAACACACCCGACTTGGAGATGCGGGCCGATGATCTTCGGGCTGTCCTAGACGCAGTCGGCTCGCAGGCGGCCATCTTGGTGGGAACCGCGGACGGTGGCGCGCTTGGGGCGTTCTTCGCCGCCACGTATCCGCAGCGGGTGCTCGCCTTGGTGCCGCTCTACTCATGGGCGCGTATCGCGTGGGCACCGGATTATCCATTCGGCCAAAGGCGAGAGGAGTTTCTGAAGGACCTTGATCGCATGGCGGCTGCCTGGGGGACATTGGAGTTGGCCGAGGAGTGGACAGCTATCGACCTGCCCTCCTTGGTGGGTGACGAGAGCTTCGCTCGCTGGTTTGCTAAAGCCATGCGGCACGCCGCCTCCCCGGCCACAGCTGTCGAGGGGCAGCACATTTGGTACGAGACCGATGTCCGGGCCATTCTCGGCTCTATCCAGGTTCCCACCCTCGTCGTGGTCGGCGAGAACTACTCCGCTGCCGGGGACGCGAATGCAATGACCAGGTACATGGCAGAGCACATACCGGGGGCAACGCTGATGGTGCTCAGCGGAGCGGATGCCTTCCCGTACAGCGGGGACTCGGTGGACATCGTTGAGGCGATCAGTAGGTTCGTCGCCTCTCATCAAGCAGAACAAGATGCTTTCGACCGGGTACTGGCGACCGTCCTGTTCACGGACATCGTGGACTCCACCCCTCACGCCGCCAAGCTCGGCGACCAGGCCTGGAAAAACCTCCTTGCGCGGCACCACCAGGGGGTCCGCGCGATGCTCGCGCGCTACCGCGGCGTGGAGGTGGACACAGCCGGGGACGGCTTCTTCGCCACCTTCGACGGCCCCGCCCGAGCAGTCCGCTGTGCCCAGGCGATCGCCGCGGCAGTCACGCCGCTTGGCATCGAGATCCGAGCCGGTGTGCACACTGGCGAGGTCACGGAGACCGGCGATAACGTTGGCGGACTGGCCGTCCACATCGGCGCGCGCGTCGGTGCCTTGGCGGGACCGTCCCAGGTGGTCGTCTCAAGCACCGTCCGAGATCTCGTCGTCGGCTCCGGCCTCGCATTTGCGGACGCTGGCGTCCACACCCTCAAGGGCGTTCCGGAGGAATGGCAGCTCTACCGCGCCCTCCCGCCACTGCTTAGCCCGTCAGCGCGGGGCAGCTGAGGTTCTTGCACTCCCGGGGGCATCAGAAACGGCCTGGTTGAGCCAGAAAATGCGCCTGGTAGGAATCGAACCTACGGCCTTGCGCTCCGGAGGCGCACGCTCTATCCCCTGAGCTACAGGCGCGTTGCAGGGAGACGATTCTACCGGGCCGTCAGCCGTCGTACGGCGGCAGCTCGAGCGCCCGCTCGAAGGCGGCCCGGTCGTGCACGGGCTCGCCGTGCGAGACGATCACGTGCTCGAACGGCAGATCGAGCATCGCCCGCAGGGCGGGGAGCGCGCGCTCCTCGTGCCACGGGGTGCCCCAGACCCGCAACG
>JBQCGJ010000190.1:0-5957 GCA_051955775.1 Gaiellales bacterium
GGGCTGGTGGCCATGACCCGCACGCTGGCCGTGGAGTGGGCGTCCCACGGGATACGCGTGAACACGATCTGCCCTGGCCCGACGGCGACCGAGGGCGCGGGCGCAGCGCTGTGGCCGACGCCGCAGGACGAGGCCCGGGTGGCGGCCTCTGTGCCCGCCGGCCGGCTGGCCACGGTAGAGGAGATCGCGTGGTGGACGGCGGCGCTGTGCTCGCCGTTCGCCTCCTACATCACGGGAGCCAACCTGACAGTGGACGGCGGCCACTGGCTGGAGCAGGAGGGGTACATGCCTGCGCTCGGCCGCGCTCCCGGGTGAGCGACGACGAGGTCCGTCTGCTGGAGGGCGTGGAGGCGGAGGCATTCGCGGGCTTCTTCCCAGACGACTCCTTCGCCGTCGGCGGTGCCGTGGCGGTTGCCTCGCCGGCCGCGCCGATGCTGATGATGAACAGGGTGATCGGCCTCGGCGTGCACGAGCCCGCGAGCGACGACGAGCTGGACGAGATCGGGGAGCGGTTCGCCGATCGCCGGCACATGATCGGCCTCGCGCCCGGGGCCGAGCCGGCGGATCTGGCCGACCGGCTGCGCGCCCGTGGGTACCTGCCGGGCAACGCCTGGGTGAAGTTCCGCCGCTCCGCCATCTCGCCGGCGCCGGTGGCCACCGACCTGCGGGTGGAGCGGGTCGAGGTCGATCAGGCAGACGAGTTCGCCAGGGTGGTGGCCGAGGGGTACGGCATGGGCCCATCAGCGGGCGAGCCGCTGCGGCAGGTGGTGGGCCGCCCCGGCTGGGCGTGCTACGTGGCCTACGCGGGCGACGAGCCGGCGGCTGCGGGGATGGTGTTCGTCGGCGCCGGTGCCGCCTGGCTGGGCGGCGCCGCAACGATTCCGCGCTTCCGGCGGCGCGGCGGCCAGAGCGCGATCATGGCCGAGCGGATCCGCCACGCGGCGTCCTGCGGCTGCCGCCGGATCGTGACCGAGACGGGCGAGCTGGCGCCGGGCCAGCCCGACGTGTCGCACCGCAACATCCTGCGGTTCGGGTTCGAGGCGGCATATGTGCGGCCGAACTTCGTCTCGCCCGAGCCGTCGACGGCCGCCTGATGAGCACCGCCGAGCCCTGGTCTGCGTATCGCTGGGCAGAGCACGACGGTGTCCTCGACGCGTACTGCGTGTCGGTGTCGCTGGGTGTCTCAGAAGACGAGGCGGCGGACGCGTTCGCGGTTCACCCGGCGACCCGCCGGCTGGCCACCTACGCCGAGCAGGCCGGGCTGAGCGCGCCGTACCCCGACGGCTACGGCAACGACACCGTCCAGATCGACGCCCTGGACGGCGCCGTGGTGTGTGTCGAGTCCAACGGGTGGGCCGGCGTGGACGACGCGCGTGCATGCCGGCTGTCGGCGGGTGGGTGCTCCGTCGCCGCCTACCGCAGCGTGAACGCCGACATGCAGTTCGTGTTCGCGCGGCGCGGCGAGATCATCCGCAGCTTCGATCCGTTGTTGTATGACAGCTCCGGAGCCCTTGCCGAGGAGGCCGGCCTGCCCTTCGGGCATCCCGGGAGCCCGACGGCGGCGGCGTTCGCGCTGATCGAGCGGCTGACCGGCGCCGGGCTGACCAGGGAGTGGCTGATCGATCAGGCACATCCCACGTACCTCCGCGATCCCGAGACGTAGACAAGGCTGATGCCGTCGCCCGCCCGCGGTGCGGCCCCGGTTGGCTCTGGCGCGATTGTTAAGACCCCCACCCCGGTACCCGGTACCGGGGTGGGGGTCTTAACATCCCGGGCGGTGGCGGAGCTCAGCGACATCGCCGTGGACGTGCGCGGGCTGTGCGTCGACCGGGGCGGGAACCCGGTTCTGCACGACCTCGACCTGGTCGTGCCCACGGGTGCGATCACCGGGCTGCTCGGCCCGTCGGGGTGCGGCAAGACGACGCTCATGCGGTCCATCGTGGGCGTGCAGATCGTGCGCTCGGGGACGGTCACCGTGCTGGGCGAGCCCGCGGGCTCCCGGCAGCTTCGCGACCGCGTCGGCTACGTGACCCAGGCGCCCTCGGTGTACGGCGACCTGAGCGTGGCCGAGAACCTGCGGTACTTCGCGCGCGTGCTCGGCGTGGGGCCGGAGCGGATCGACCACTGCATCGACACCGTCGGGCTGGGCGCGTTCCGGGGCCGCGTCGTGTCCAGCCTGTCCGGGGGCGAGCGGGCCAGGGTGTCGCTGGCCACGGCGCTCCTCAACAACCCGCCGGTGCTGGTGCTGGACGAGCCCACCGTGGGCCTCGACCCGGTGCTGCGCGAGGAGCTGTGGGCCACCTTCGCCGGACTGGCAGAACAGGGCGCGACGCTGATGGTGTCGAGCCACGTGATGGACGAGGCGTCGCGCTGCGACACCCTGCTGCTCATGCGCGAGGGCCGGATCCTCGCGGCCGACACACCGCAGTCCCTGCTCGAGCGCACGTCCACCTCCGAGCTGGGCGACGCCTTCCTGGCCCTGATCCGCGACGAGGCACGCACGGCATGACCCCGCGGATCACCGCCGCCACCGCCATGCGGGTGTTCCAGCAGCTCCGCCGCGACCGCCGCACGATCGCCATGCTGCTGGTGGTGCCGTCGGTGCTGATGACGCTGCTCAAGGGGATGCTGGAGGGGCAGACCGCCCTGTTCAACGACATCGCGGCGCCGATGCTCGGCATGTTCCCGTTCATCATCATGTTCCTGGTCACCTCGGTGACGATGCTTCGCGAGCGCACGTCGGGCACGCTGGAGCGGCTGATGGCGATGCCGCTGGGCAAGCTCGACCTGCTGGCCGGCTACGGGATCGCGTTCGGGGTGGTGGGGGCGGTGCAGGCGACCGTGACCGCCGCCGTGGCCTTCGGGCCGCTGGGCGTTCACACCGAGTCGGCCTGGCTGGTGGTCGTGCTGGCTGCGGTCAACGCGGTGCTCGGCATGGCGCTGGGGCTGTTCGTGAGCGCCTTCGCGTCAACCGAGTTCCAGGCTGTGCAGTTCATGCCGGCGGTGGTGCTGCCGCAGATCCTGCTGTGCGGCCTGCTCGTCTCGCGTGACAGCATGTCCAGTCTGCTCCAGTGGCTGGCCGACCTGCTGCCGCTGACCTACGCCTACGACGCACTGGCCAGGGTGGAGTCGGTGGGCACGTTCGATTCACACGTGGCGCGGGACATGGCGGTGGTCGTCGGCTACATCCTGCTGGCCCTGGCGCTGGGAGCCGTCACGTTGCGCCGCCGGACGGCGTAGATGAGCGCACCACTCGAGCTGCGGCCGGCGCGGGCTGAGGACGCCGAGCGGCTGCGGGAGGTGATGGCTGCCGCGAAGGGGCACTGGGGCTGCGACCCGGAGCTGGTTGCGGGCTGGGCGGCATCGGTCGATATGGCGGCAACCCTGCGCGAGCAGGAGGTGTGGGTGGCGGACGTCGGCCCGCGCGTGGTCGCCTGGGCAGGGCTGGTGCCGCCGCGCGACGGCGTGGCCCAACTCGACCACCTGTGGGTGGAGCCCGGAGCGATGCACAGGGGGATCGGCTCGGCGCTCTTCCGGAGAGCCGCCGACCGCGCCGCTGAGCTTGGCGCTCATCGCCTGGAGTGGGAGGCGGAGCCGAACGCGCTCGGGTTCTACGAGCACATGGGAGGTCGCCACCTGCGGGACGTCACCAGCGAGTGGGGCCGCCCGCTCAGTGTCATGGGCGTCGATCTGCCGAGCCGGCCGTCCCTGGCACCATCGCGTCACGGATGACGGTCAGGCCGACAGACGCTCGGCCAGATACCTGACCGCGGTCGGATACCGGTACTCGATGCCCCCGTGCCCGGCGTCGAACAGCTCGAACTCGACGTCGGTCACGCCTGCGTCGGCCAGCGCGCGGCGATACGCCTCGGCGCCCAGGTCGAGGTACCACTCGTCGCGTGTGCCGGCGTCGATGTAGATCGCCCGCAGGCCTCGCACCGCCTCCGCGTGGCGCGGCACCATGCGCACCGGATCGACGGCCAGCCACCGCTCCCACACGTCCTCCACGAGCCCGCCGGTGGCGGGGTCGAACGGCAGCCGCACCGTGCCGTCGTCGTCGGTCGAGTAGCAGGCCGCCATGCACCAGGCGTTCAGCAGCTCCTGGTCTCCCTGGCGGCTGAACGCGGGGCGGCCGTGGAAATCCTCCCAGAACCTGTCGAACGAGCCCTCGTAGTTCGCCCGCAGGTGACGCGCGCACTGCGGGAACTCCGGCTGGTAGCAGCACTCGAACAGGGCATCGCCGGCGTGCGTGGCCAGCCCGCCGAACAGGTCAGGGCGCAGCATCGGCGTGACCATCGCGCCGTAGCCGCCGCTGGACTTGCCGGTGATCCCGCGCCGGTCGCGCTCGGGCAGCGTGCGGTACCGGCCGTCCACGAACGGCACCACCTCATCGCACAGGTACGTGTGGTAGAGCCCGGTGCCCGGCGAGTCGAGGAACTGGCTGCCGCCGAGCGACGTCCAGCAGTCGACATACACCAGGATGCAGGGCGGGGTGGCCGGGTCGGCGAACAGGTCGTCCATCCGCTCCAGCACGGTTGGGCGCAACGGCGGCCGGCCCGCCCACATGTCGAGCTGGCCGGTCAGGCCCTGGATCAGGTAGACGCTGGGGTAGCGGCGGTCCGGCGACTCGTCGTATCCCGGCGGCAGGTACACCCATAGCGGCCGCACGTACGGATCGCCGAGCCGGTTGTCGCGCAGGGCCTGGCTGTCGATCGTCAGCTGTTCCAGCCTGCCGGCCATGGGAGCCGCCCAGGGGCGGCCGGCCGCGGGTGTACTCGTGGATTCCATGTGCGCCTCCCTCGGTGCCGGGGCCCAACGCTACATGCCCGAACGCGCTCAGGCGGCCGGCAGCAGCCCGGCGCAGCGCTGCGCGCACTCACGCAGGTCGATGCAGTCGCACTCGCGGCTGCCGCGCAGCACCTCCTGCATCGCCTCCACGCGGGCCGCCGCGTGCGTGAGCTCGGCGAGCTTGGCGTCGACCAGCGCCTGCCAGCGACGCCGCTGGGCGGCTCGCCCGGGCCGGTCGAGCAGCTCGCGGATCTCGTCCAGGCTGAACCCGAGCGCGCGGCAGAAGCCGATCACCGCCAGCCGGTCGACGACGGAGGCATCGAATCGCCGCTGCCCGCCGACCCGATCGGCCGCCGGCAGCAGTCCCTGCTGCTCGTAGTAGCGGATCGCCGACGTGCGCAGGCCGGCCCGGCGTGCGACCTCTCCGATGGTCAGCATGTCGCCGCTCACGTCCGCAGCGTAGCGCTTGACTTCAAGTCGACTTGAAGTGGCAGGGTGCAGGTGAACCGAGCGAGGAGGACTGATGATGGACATCGCGTGCACGCTGTCTGACCGAGACCATGCGGCGCAGACTGAGGCCTGGCGGCGCCTGCGCGACGGCGCGGAGCTCGGCGTGGAGGAGATCGAGGACGGCGTTCGAGTGCGCTTCCGAGACGACGACGGCGTCCGCGCCGAGCTGCGCCGGCTGGCGGCGATCGAGCGGGAGTGCTGCTCGTGGGCCTCGTGGTCGGTGCATTCGGAGCCTGAGCAGACGGTGCTCGAGGTGCGCTCGCGCGGTGCGGGCGTCGACACCGCCCGGGCGATCTTCCGTCAGGACGTATCCGCGCTGCGGTAGAAGCTCGCCACCGCGCCGGCCGACCCGGCCACGACCAGCACCCCCCACACTTCGAGGAGGACGTCCACGATTCGACCGGCGGGAGTCAGCGGATTGGTCATCGAGGACGACACGGTGAGCAGCTGCGTGGTGACGAAGAACGCCGCCTGGCCGATGGTGCTGATCTGGGTTCCCTTGGCGTGCCGCTCCGCGTAGAACAGGATCACGGACGCCACCGCGTCGACGACCAGGGTCGCGATCACCACCAGTGCCAGCCGTGCGGCCAGCCTGCGGTGATGCTCCCCGACCGTGGTCAGGCGGCCGAGCTCCTCTCCGATCAGGCTCACGTGGTCGA
>JBQCGJ010000191.1:0-8032 GCA_051955775.1 Gaiellales bacterium
ACGAAAATGGCACCATAGTGTGTGGAATCGGTTGCAAGTAAGCCGAATTGAGAGAATGCCGGCCCCTTCGTAGCTAGGCTGCGCGCCGACCACTGTCGAGCGCGAGGACCACGCATGCCGAATCCCACCGCCGAGATCACCACCCGCTTCGGCGCGATCGAGCTGGAGCTGTTCGCCGAGGACGCCCCCAAGACCGTCGAGAACTTCACCAAGCTCGCCACCGACGGCTTCTATGACGGGCTCGTGTTCCACCGTGTGATCCCCGACTTCATGATCCAGGGCGGATGCCCCGAGGGCACAGGGCGCGGAGGTCCGGGCTACACGTTCGAGGACGAGATCAACGACCACCCGATCGTGCGCGGCACGCTCGCGATGGCCAACGCCGGGCCGAACACCAACGGCAGCCAGTTCTTCATCGTCACCGCCGACGCCACCCCCTGGCTGGACGGCAAGCACACGGCGTTCGGGCAGGTGACGTCCGGCATGGATACGGTGTTTGCGATCTCCGGCGTCGACCGCGACGGCCGCGACATGCCCACCGAGCCGGTGGTCATGGACTCCGTGAAGGTCTCTCAGCCCGAGGAGTAGCTCACCACGTCAGGTCGGCCAGCGACTCGATCCGCGCATCCGGGCTGATGTCACCGGGCTCGCCCCCGGCGCGGTCGATCCACACCGCCCGGAGTCCGGCTGCCTGGGCGCCGGCGATGTCGCGCCGCAGGCTGTCCCCGACCATCGAGGTGCCGTCTGCGGTGCATCCGAGCCGCTCCAGCGCGAGCTCGAAGATGCGTGCGTGGGGCTTTCCGATACCGGCAGCCGACGAGGCCACGAACGCGTCGGCGTAGCGGGTAAGCCCGGCCTGCTTCAGCTTCAGCCACTGCAGGTCGGACATGCCGTTGGTGACCACCGCCACCCGCAGGCCTGCCGCCCGCACCCGCTCCAGGACGGGCACCGCGTCGGGATAGGGCGAGCAGCAGCCGGTGCGGTGCTCCTGGAACTCACGCGCCGCCCGCTCGGCGAGGAGCGGGTCGGCGCCCACCTGCTCCAGCCCGGCTCGCCACGCCCCCGGCCGGTAGACGGCCGAAAGCCACTCCCGGATCGCCTCGATGCGCGCGCCCGAGCCTCCGGCCGGCGCCCACAGGCCCTCCCACGAGCTGCATCCGATCATCTCGAACCAGCCCCAGTGCGGCCCGTCTCGCCACGCCGCGCGGGAGTGCAGGCGGACGGCCTCCACCAGCTCATCGGGGAGGTCGAGGCCGTGTGCCGTGGCCAGGGCGGCCTGCCGGAAGGCGGCGCCGTCCGGCACCAGCGTGTCGTCCAGGTCGAACAGGATGGCGGACGTCACCCGGCCGCCAGCCGCGAGCGCGCGAACTCGCCTGCCCGGCGCACCGCCTCGGTGTCCACTCCGGTGTGCAGGCCCTCACCGTGCAGGAAGTCGAGCAGTGTCTCCGTGGCCAGGTTGCCCGGCGCGCCGGGGGCGAACGGACACCCGCCGAGGCCTGCCGCGGATGCGTCGAACACGCGCACGCCGAGCTCCAGACCGGCCGCGACGTTGCGGATCGCCATCCCGCCCGTGTCGTGCATGTGCAACGCGATCCGCTCGACCGGCACCGACGCGGTGACCGCCCTGACGACGGCGGGCACCTGCTCCGGCTGGGCGACCCCGATGGTGTCGCCCAGGGACACCTCGTCGCACCCCATCCAGGCCAGCCGTCCGGCCACCCGGCCGACCTCCGATGGCGGTACGGCGCCCTGGTACGGGCAGCCGAAGGCGGTCGACACGTAGCCGCGCACCCACATCCCGGCCTTGCCAGCTGCCCCGACCACGTCGGCGAACACCCGCAGCGACTGGGCCACGGTCATGCCGATGTTGGCCTCGCAGAACGCCTCGGAGGCGGCGGTGAAGACCGCGATCTCCTGCGCGCCCGCGGCCAGCGCCCGCTCCAGCCCGCGCCTGTTCGGCACGAGCACGGGATAGCGGACGCCCTCACGGCGGCGCACGGCACCCAGCACCTCGGCCGCGTCGGCCAGCTGCGGCACCGCCCGCGGCGACACGAAGGACGTCGCCTCCACCACGGGCAGGCCGCTGTCCGCCAGCATCTCGATCAGCCGCACCTTGTCGCCGGCGGAGACCATCCGGGCTTCGTTCTGGAGGCCGTCCCGGGGCCCCACCTCGACCACCGTCACCGACCGGTTCGGCTCAGCCATCCTGCGCCTCCACCGCGATTGCGATCAGCGGCTGTCCGCGCGACACCAGCTCGCCCGGCCGCACGTGGACGTCGGTCACCGTGCCCGGGCCGGGAGCCGACACCGCCAGCTCCATCTTCTTCGCCTCAAGCACGACCAGCGTCCGGCCCTGCTCCACCGGCTGGCCGGGTGACACCTCGACCCGCAGCACCGTGCCGGGCATCGGCGCCTCCAGCGAACCCGCCCCGGCCACCGCCTCGGCCGCCGCCTGGGAGTCCGCCTCGACCTCGTACTGCCAGCCCTCGTGCAGCACCCAGCGGCCGGCCGTGACCACGTGCTCGCGGGCCGGCGGGGTGAACGCATACCAGGCGCTGCCGTTGCCTGCCCCCAGCGTCCGCAGGGCGGCCCTGCGCACCTCGTCGGGCAACTCCGGCACCAGCGCCGGCGACCACTCCCGCTCGACGAATCCCGTGTCCACCTCGCCTGCTCGAAACGCGGGGTGAGCGACCAGCCAGCGCAGGAAGCCGAGGTTGGTGGCCACTCCGAGCACGACGGTGTCGGCCAGCGCCGCCGCCATGCGATCGATGCATGCATCGCGGTCCTCGGCGTGAGCGATCAGCTTCGCCAGGAGCGGGTCGTACCTAAGCCCCACCTCGTCGCCCGCAGTGGCGCCGCTGTCCACCCGCAGGCCCGGCCAGGACGGGACGTCGAACCGCTCCAGGCGCCCGCTGGCGGGCAGAAAGCCGGACGCCGGGTCCTCCGCATACAGACGCAGCTCCAGCGCGTGCCCGCGCAGCCGCACGTCGTCGGGGTCGAGCTCGATGGTGCCGCCCGCGGCGATCTCGAGCTGGGCCCGCACCAGGTCAGTGCCGGCCACCGCCTCGGTCACGGGATGCTCGACCTGCAGCCGCGCGTTCAGCTCCAGGAACCACCAGCTTCCGTCGGCGGCCAGCAGGAACTCGGCCGTCCCGGCGCCGGTGTAGGCGGCGGCCCGGGCCACCGCGAGCGCGGCCTCGCCCAGCTCGCCGCGGAGGCCCTCGTCCACGGCGGGCGACGGCGACTCCTCGGCGATCTTCTGGTGCCGCCGCTGCACCGAGCAGTCGCGTTCGC
The DNA here is from genome assembly GCA_051955775.1 of Gaiellales bacterium. Taxonomy (GTDB): domain Bacteria; phylum Actinomycetota; class Thermoleophilia; order Gaiellales; family JAICJC01; genus DASUHT01. Next base: position 3,295 of record JBQCGJ010000191.1, read on the forward strand.
CCAGGTGGATCGCGTTCCCGTGCGCGTCGGCCAGGATCTGCACCTCCACGTGTCTGGCCGCGGGCTGCAGCCGCTCGAGGTACACACGGCCGTCGCCGAACGCCGCCTCGGCCTCGCGGCGCGCGGCCGCGATCGCATCCGGCAGGCCGGACGGATCGTCCACCCGGCGCATGCCGCGCCCGCCGCCTCCGGCCGCGGCCTTGACCAGCAGCGGGAAGCCGAGCCGGCCGGCCTCCGCAGCCAGGGTGGCGTCGGACAGGTCGACGCCGTCGTAGCCCGGCGTGACCGCCACGCCGGCCGCCTGCGCCAGGCGGCGGGCGGCGAGCTTGTCGCCGACCGACCGCATGGCCTGCGGGGAGGGCCCGACCCACACCAGGCCGGCCTTCTGAACCTGCTCGGCGAACCCGGCGTTCTCGGCCAGATACCCGTATCCCGGATGGACAGCATCGGCGCCCGATACGGCCGCCGCCTCGACCAGCGCCTGCCCGTCCAGGTAGGAGGGCACCTCCACCGCCTCGGCGAGCCCCGCGTGCACCGACTCGCGGTCGGCCGGCTCGTACACGGCCACCGGCTGGATGCCGGTCTCCCGGCAGGCGCGGATCACGCGCACCGCGATCTCGCCCCGATTTGCGATCAGGAGCCGTCGGATCTGATCACCCACCCCGGCGTCTGCTTGGCCAGGAACGCGGCCAGGCCCTCCTGCGCCTCCGGCGCGGCCCGCACCGACGCCAGCCGCAGCGCCAGGTCGGGCAGCACGAGATCGTCCGTCGCGTCGCGCACGAGCCGCTTGGCCTCGGCGATCGCCACGGGACCGCAGGCCAGCAGGTCGTCCACCGTCCGCGTCACCTCCGCGTCCAGCTCGGCGGCTGGGACGACGCCGTGCACGAGCCCGATGCGCATCGCCTGCGCGGCGTCGAAGCGGCGGCCGGTGACGAACAGCGCCCGCGCGTGGCCCGGCCCGATCTTCCGCAGCACATACGGCGAGATGGTGGACGGGATCAGGCCCAGCCGGGCCTCCGGGAACCCGAACCGGGCCCCTTCCGCGGCCACGGCCACGTCGGCGCATGCCACCAGCCCGGCACCGCCGCCCATGGCGTGGCCGTTGACCCGGGCCACCACCGGCTTCGGGCATCCGTCGATCGCCTCCAGCATCGCGCTCACCGCGGCCGCGTCGGCCACGTTGGCCTCGTCCGTCAGCTCGCGGGAGCGGCGCATCCACTCGGCGTCCCCGCCGGCGCAGAACGCATCGCCGGCCCCGGTCAGCACGATCACCCGGGTGTCGTCCATGGCCAGCGCGCGGAAGAGCTGGGTGAGCTGGGCGATCAGCGCCAGGTCGAGCGCGTTGCGGACCTGCGGCCGGTTGAGCGTCAGCGTGGCCACCGGGCCGCTGCGTGTCAGCTCGACCTCGCTCACATCCGGAACACCCCGAATGTTGTGGGGGGCAGGGGGGCGTGCAGCGCCGCCTCCAGGCCGAGGGCGAGCACGCGGCGCGTGTCGAGCGGATCGATCACCCCGTCGTCCCACAGCCGCGCGGTCGAGTGGTAGGGGTTTCCCTCCTGCTCGTAGCGCTCCAGGATCGGGGCCTCGATCTCGTCGCGCTGGGCGTCGCTCAGGTCGCCGCGCACGGTGGACAGCACGCGGGCGGCCTGCTGTCCACCCATCACCGAGATGCGCGCGTTGGGCCACATCCACAGCTGGCGCGGCCCGTACGCCCGGCCGCACATGGCGTAGTTGCCGGCGCCGAACGACCCACCCACCACCACCGTGAATTTCGGCACCTCGGCGCAGGCCACGGCCGTGACCAGCTTGGCGCCGTCCTTGGCGATCCCGCCGGCCTCGTACTCGCGGCCGACCATGAACCCGGTGATGTTCTGCAGGAACACGAGCGGCACGTTGCGGGCGCAGGCCAGCTCGATGAAGTGCGCTCCCTTCAGGGCAGACTCGGAGAACAGGATGCCGTTGTTGGCCAGGATGGCTACAGGGTGTCCGTACAGATGCGCGAAGCCGCACACCAGCGTGTCGCCGTACAGGGGCTTGAACTCGTGCAACAGCGACCCGTCCACGATCCGCCCGATGACCTCCCGCACGTCGTAGGGGTGGCGCACGTCCACCGGCACCACACCGTGCAGCTGGGAATGGTCGAGGGCCGGCGGTGCAGGTTCCAGGCGCTCCCAGGCGGCGGGCCCGGGCTGCCCCAGGTGGCGCACGATCTCGCGGGCCAGCCGCAGGGCGTGCTCGTCGTCCGTGGCCAGGTGGTCGACCACGCCCGAGCGGCGCGCGTGCAGATCGCCGCCGCCCAGCTCCTCGGCAGTCACCTCCTCACCGGTGGCTGCCTTCACCAGCGGCGGGCCGCCCAGGAAGATGGTGCCGGTGCCGCGCACGATCACGGTCTCGTCGCTCATGGCCGGCACGTAGGCGCCGCCGGCTGTGCAAGAGCCCATGACCACGGCGATCTGGGGGATCCGGTTGGCGGACATGCGGGCCTGGTTGTAGAAGATCCGGCCGAAGTGGTCGCGGTCGGGGAACACCTCCGCCTGCAGCGGCAGGAAGGCGCCGCCGGAGTCGACCAGGTAGATGCACGGCAGGTGGTTCTGCTCGGCGATCTCCTGCGCGCGCAGGTGCTTCTTGACGGTCAGCGGGTAGTAGCTGCCACCCTTGACGGTGGCGTCGTTGGCCACCACCATGCACGGCCGGCCCGCCACGGGGCCGATGCCGGTCACGATGCCGGCCGCCGGGGCGTCCCCGCCGTACATGCCGTCGGCGGCCAGCGGCGACAGCTCCAGGAAGTCGGCGCCGGGGTCGATCAGCCGCTGGATCCTCTCCCGGGCCAGCAGCTTGCCGCGGCTGCGGTGGCGCTCGACGGCCTCCCGCCCGCCGCCGGCGTGGGCGCGCTCCAGGTGCTCGCGCAACTCGGCCACCAACCCCAGCATGTGCTCGCGGTTGCGGACGTACTCGGCGCCCGAGGGGTCGAGGTGGGACACGATCCGTGGCACGTCGCCCAGCCTATCGGCCGGGTCGGCGGCGAGGTCTCACGCAGGCAGGCCGGCGCGGCTGCGAGGGGCGGCCAGCGGAAGCGTCACCGTGAACGTGCTGCCCTCTCCCGGCGCCGACTCGACCGTGATCCGGCCGCCGTGCTCCTCGACCAGCTGACGGGCGATCGACAGCCCCAGGCCGGCGCCGCCGGAGTCGCGGTTGCGGGCCTCGTCGGCCCGGTAGAACCGGTCGAACACCCGCCGCAGGGCCGCCTGCTCGATCCCGATCCCGGTGTCGCGAACGGACACCATGGCCTGGTTCGCCGAGCGCACCACGTCGACCTCCACGGTGCCGCCGGCCGGCGTGTACCGCAGAGCGTTGTCGACAAGGATGACGATGAGCTGCCGCAGCTGCTCGCGGTCGCCCTGCACGTGCACGCCCCGCTCGGTGCCCACCGACAGCGTCACGCCGCGTTCCTCGGCCAGGGGATGCATGGAGTCGACCGATCCCTCGACCACCGACCCGAGGTCGAACAGATCCCGCTGCAGGCGATCCCCGGCCTCGCCGCGGGCGAGGGCGAGCAGCGCGTCGACCAGCGCTGACAGGCGGTCCGTCTCGGACACGATGTCGGCGATCTCCACCGAGTCGGGCTGGCCCTGCTGCAGGAACTCGGCGTTGGCGCGGATCACCGCCAGCGGGGTGCGCAGCTCGTGGGACGCATCGGCGACGAAGGCGTGCTGGCGGTCGAACGCCACCCGCAGCGGCTCCAGGGACTTCCCCGCCAGGAACCAGCCGCCGACGGCTGCCACCACCAGGGCGCCCGCGGAGCCGATCAGGAGCACCGCCAGCAGGTTGTCCAGGGCCTCCTCGGCCGGCTCCAGGGATCGCGCGACCTGAGCCACCTCTGTGGAGTCTCCGATCCGGAGTGAGTAGACGCGCAGAGGACCGTCGGCGGTCTTGACGTCCCGCAGGTCGGATCCGAATCGCAGCGCTGCACGTGCGCCAGGCTCGTTTGGGAGACCGAACGTCCTCGGGCCGTTGTTGTGCGTGATGTTGCTGCCGTCGGTCATCTCCACGTGGTAGCGGAGGCCGCCGTTCAGTCCCGCGATGTCTCCCAGCTTGTGCTTCTGCCAGTCCTTCGAGGCGAGCTGAGCCGTCGCCTTCAGCCCGCTGTTGATGTTGGTGTACAGCTGCCGCTGCTGGAGCAGGTAGACCGCAGTACACAGCCCGGCCAAGAACACCGCCAGCACGCCCACGTACCACGCCGTCAGGCGTATCCGGGCCCGCCGGAAAGCGGGTCGTTCACTCGGGTCGGCGGAAGGCATACCCAAGGCCGCGCACCGTGCGGATGGGGTCGTATGCGAGCCCCGCCGACTTCAGCTTGCGGCGAACGTAATGCACATAGATGTCGACCACGTTGGACGAGGGCTCGAAGCCGTCCCCCCACACCTGCTCGCGAAGCTGGTCGCGGGACAGGACCGCGCCCTGGTTTCGCATCAGGTACTCGAGCAGGGCGAATTCGGTGCCGGTCAGCTCCACCGGGCGCTCGCCCACCCGCACCTCGCGGGCGTCCGCGTCCAGGCTCAGCTCACCCGCCTCCAGCACGTCCGGACGGGGAGGCGCGCCGCGCCGCGAGAGCGCCCGCAGACGGGCCTGCAGCTCACCCAGCGAAAACGGCTTGACCAGGTAGTCGTCGGCGCCCGCATCAAGCCCTTCGATGCGCTCGGGAACCGCGCTGCGAGCGGTCAGCATGAGGATCGGCACA
>JBQCGJ010000192.1:0-2586 GCA_051955775.1 Gaiellales bacterium
CCTGCGGCGGCGGCGTGGTCTCGTGCCGTTTCGCGTACGTGTATCCCGATGGCCCCGCACCGTATTACTCGGTGTTCGCGCCCGGCCGTCCGGGCCGGCAACTGGAGCAGTGGGACGAGATCAAGCTGGCGGCTTCGGAGGCGATCGCGGCGCTCGGCGGCACCATCACCCACCACCATGCCGTCGGGCGCGACCATCGCCGCTGGTACCTGCGCGAGGTGCCGCACCTGTTCGCCGGCGCGCTCCGCGGCGCGAAAGCCGAACTCGACCCGGCCGGGATCATGAACCCGGGAGTCTTGCTCGAGCCGGCCGGGGCCGCGACGTACAGCCGCTAGGGAGGCAGATGATGAGCAGCGCGCTTTTCGAGGGCCCCGGGGGGGCCGGAGCCGGCGCGGCGGCGGGTACCGTGTCCCGTTCGGAACTGAACCCGGTCGATTTCCTGCACCGGGCCGCGTACATGTACCCGGACGACGTCGCGGTGGTGCACGGCAAGCGGCGGTACCACTACCGGGAACTGGCCGAACGGTCGTGGCGGCTCGCCAGCGCGCTCAGGTCGGCGGGCCTGGCCAAGGGAGACCGCGTGGCCACGTTGCTGTTCAACTCGCCGACCATGCTGGAGGCCCATTTCGGCGTGCCGGCGGCGGGCGGGATCCTGGTCGCGGTCAACAACCGCCTGGCCAGCGCCGAAGTCGGCTACATCCTGCAGCACAGCGGCGCGAGGTACCTGCTGCTCGACGCGGCGCTCGCGGCGGTCGCCGAGCCGCTCGACCTGGCCGGGGTGACCGTGATCCGCTGCGACGACACCGGCGGGCCGGGGGACCCGTACGAGGAGTTCCTGGCCGGCGCCTCGCCCGTGCGGCCGGCCAGCTGGCTGGAGCACGAAGAGGAGACCATCTCGATCAACTACACCTCCGGGACCACAGGGCGGCCCAAGGGGGTGCAGTACACCTACCGCGGCGCGTACCTGAACGCGCTGAGCGAGGTGATCGTGGCCGGCCTCGGCACCGACTCGGCCTACCTGTGGACGCTGCCGATGTTCCACTGCAACGGCTGGTGCTTCCCGTGGGCGGTCACCGCGGTCGCCGCGCGCCACGTGACCATGCGCGCGGTGGACCCCGAGCTGATCTGGGAGCTGATCGACGGCGAGGGGGTCACGCACTACAACGGGGCCCCGACCGTCCAGCTGATGGTGCTCAACCATCCCCGGGCGCACCGGCTGGAACGGCCGGTGACGGCGCTGGTGGCCGCGGCCCCGCCTTCCCCCACGCTGCTGGCCCGGATGAGCGAGCTCAACTTCCGCGTCGTGCACGTGTACGGCCTGACCGAGACCTACGGCCCGATCACCGTGTGCCCGGAGCCGGAAGGATCGCTCGAGCGTCCCGTGGAACAGCGCGCCAGGTACCTGGCCCGTCAGGGCCAGGCCTACCCCACGGCCGACCTGGTCCGCGTCGTCGACGCCGAGATGAACGACGTCCCGCAGGACGGGACGACGATGGGCGAGGTCATCATGCGCGGGAACAACGTCATGAGCGGCTACTTCGACGACGAGGCCGCCACCGGCAAGGCGTTCGCCGGGGGCTGGTTCCATTCCGGGGACCTGGCCGTCTGGCACGCCGACGGCAACATCGAGCTGCGCGACCGCGGCAAGGACATCATCATCTCCGGCGGTGAGAACATCTCCAGCATCGAGGTCGAGCAGACGATCGCCGCCCACCCGGCCGTGCTCGAAGCCGCGGTCATCGGGATCCCGCACCCGCACTGGGGCGAGCGGCCGAAGGCGTTCGTCACGCTCAACGAGGGCGCCGCGGCCACCGGAGAGGAGATCATCGCGTTCTGCCGGGAGCGCCTCGCGCACTACAAGTGCCCGGATTCAGTCGAGTTCGGGCCGCTGCCGAAGACGTCGACCGGCAAGACGCAGAAGTTCGTGCTGCGCCAGCGCGAGTGGGCGGACCAGGACACGCGGGTCGGCGGCGTGTAGCGGCCGTGCACAGCGCTGGGGGATGCTTATGGAACACGAAACCGTGGTGGCCTACCTGAACCGCGTCGGCGTCACCGGCCCGGCGGCCGCAGATGCGGCGGATCTGCGCACGCTGCACCGCGCGCACCAGCTGACCGTGCCGTTCGAGAACCTGAGCATTCACCTGGCCGAGCCGATCTCGCTGGACGAGCGCAACCTGATCGACAAGATCGTGCACCGTCGCCGCGGCGGCTTCTGCTATGAGCTCAACGGGACGTTCGCGCTGCTGCTGGAGGCACTCGGCGCGCAGGTGTCCCGGGTCGCCGCCCGGGTATACGGGGAGGCCGGCGGCCTGAGCCCGCCGTTCGACCACCTGGCGCTCGTCGTGCGCCCGGCCGACGGCAGCGGGCCATGGCTCGCCGACGTGGGTTTCGGCAGTCACAGCGACTATCCGCTGCTGCTGGAGGTCAGGGACGACCAAGACGATCCAGCCGGGGTCTTCCGGCTCGCCGACGCCGAGGCAGGAGACATCGACGTGCTGAAGGACGGCCGTCCGCAGTACCGCCTCGAAAGGCGCGAGCGGTCCCTCGCCGATTGCGTCCCGACGTGCTGGTGGCAGCAGACCTCGC
>JBQCGJ010000193.1:0-8672 GCA_051955775.1 Gaiellales bacterium
GGGGCTGGCACGCGCGGTGGGCGGGCTGCCTCGGCGCACGCTGGTCCTGGCGTGCGAGCCGCAGCGTATCGTCGACCCGGATGCCGGGGACTAGCTGCTCGGCGAGCTCACCCCTCCGGTGCTGGCGGCAGTCGACGAGGCGGTGCGGCTGGCCCAGGAGTTGGTGACGGATCTGATGGACGACCAACCGAAAGGCGGTGCGACATGCTGAAACTGCTGACCCTGGGCCTGTTCGGCGCGCTGGTGTTCGGGGCACTGGCGCTTGCGACCAAGGAGCGGGGGAACGTGACCCGCTACCTCAAGATGGAGCGGATGTAGTGCACCGGACCCGAGTACGGATCGTCGAGGACGTGCTCGACGCCAACAACACCATCGCCCGCGCGAACCGTGACGACTTCGACCGCCATGGGGTGATCGTGGTCAACCTGATGAGCGCACCCGGCGCCGGCAAGACCACCCTGCTGGAGCGGATCGTGGCCGGCCTCGAGGGCGTGCGCGTGGGCGTCCTGGAGGGCGACGTACAGGGCAGCCTGGACGCCGAGCGGCTGGCGTCGCTGCACGTCCCGGTGACCCAGATCCAGACCGCTGAGGGGTTCGGCGGCGAGTGCCACCTGGACGCCAACATGGTGCGCGTGGCGCTGCCGGAGGTGCCGCTCGAGGACATCGACCTGCTCGTGGTGGAGAACGTCGGCAACCTGGTGTGCCCGGCGGAGTTCCGCATCGGCGAGCATCACCGCGTGATGATGTCCTCGGTCACCGAGGGCGAGGACAAGCCGCTCAAGTACCCGCTGATGTTCCGTGCCTGCGAGCTCGTGATGCTGAACAAGATCGACCTGCTGGAGCATCTCGACTTCGACCTGGACACGTTCATGGCCCACCTCGACGCCGTGCATCCGGGCGTCGATCGGATGCTGCTCAGCGCGCGCACCGGAGAGGGCATGGACGGCGTGTGCGACTATCTGCGGCGAGTAGCTGCGGGCAGCCCCACCGACGCGGTGGCATGAGCACCGCGACCGAGATCGACGAGTGGGTGGAGCACCGCACGGCGGCCGGCGAGGCGTTCTTCGACCGGGAGGCGCCGCGGCTGGCCGAGCTGTGCCGCGGCATGGCCGAGCGCTTCCTGCGCGGCGGCCGGCTGCTCGCGGTGGCCGACTCCCCGCAGGGCTGGTCGGATGCCCGGCACGTGGCGGTGGAGTTCGTGCATCCGGTGATCGTCGGCAAGCGCGCCCTGCCCGCGATGGCCGTCGATCCCGGTGGTCTGCCGCTGCTGGCGCGGCCTGAGGACATGGTGATCGATTTCACCGCGGGCGCCTCGCTGCCGGCGGGGTGCCTGCCGGTCTCGCTCGAGCCGGACGACGCCGATCCGTTCGTCCGCCAGGAGATCGTGGAGACCGCCTACCACGTGCTGTGGGAGCTCGTGCACGTGTTCTTCGACCATCTCGAGGGCTCCTCGGCCGGCGCGGGCGCCGCCGGTTTCCTGTACCCGTTCCTGGACGCGCAGGAGCCGGACCTGGACGCCGTCGTGGCCGACGTGCAGGCATCGATGTTGATGAAGAGCCGGGAGGTGGCCGCCCTGCGGGCGCGGACGGTGGTCGAGGGCCGGGAGCAGATCGTGGCCGGGGCCGCGGCTGTGCGTTCGGCGCTGGAGGCGGGGGGGATGGTGCTCGCGTTCGGAAACGGCGGCTCGGCGACCGACGCCATGGACCTGGTGGCCGACCTGCGGTCGGCCCCGCAGGGGTGGCCGGCCCGGGCTGCGGTTGACCTCGCGGAGGATCCGGCCATCCTCACAGCCGTGGCCAACGACGTCGGCGCCGAGGTCATGTTCCAGCGCCAGGTTATCGCGCACGGCCGGCCCGGCGATGTCGCCGTGGCCATCTCCACCAGTGGCAACTCGGCGAACATCCTGGCCGCCCTGGAGGAGGCTCGCCGGCGGCGGCTGGTCACCGTCGCCCTGGTCGGCTACGACGGCGGGCGGGTGGCCGCCGAGCAGCTTGCCGACCACGTGGTGGTCACCCGCTCCCAGCACATCCCGCGCATCCAGGAGGCTCAGGCCACCGCCTACCACGTGCTGCGCGAGCTGGTGGAATCGAGCGGCGGGCGCTAGCGACCCGGGTGGGCCGCGATGATGCGGGTTCGGGATGCCCGCCGGTCCAGCGCGCGCAGGATCGGCGCGGGCGTCTGATGCGTGGCCACGACATGCTCAGCCAGCGAGTGCACGCGAGTCTGCTCGCAGCGGGCGGCGGACCGCAGCACCTCGAACGCGTCCTCGACCGTCAGCCCCAGCCGTTCGGACAGCACGCCCTTGGCCTGCTCGATCACGATCCGTGACTCGAGCGCTCCGAGCAGCTGGTCGGAGAGCACTCGCAGGCGGGCCAGCTCGGCGATCAGATCCGCCCGGGGAAGCTCCTCGGCCGATGCTGACGCCGGGCGATCCGCGACGCCGTTGGCGTGGGGGGCGGCGGGATCGATGGTGTCAAATGAGATACCCGCAGCGAATGTCGCGTAACCATGGAAAGCTTGCTTGACAGACTCGGGGTGTCAAGCTAGCCTTACACGTGTAAAGCGGACTTTCCATTCGACGGAGGCGGTGACGTGAAGAACGAGATACGCCGGCTGCGCACCGAGCGGGGCCTCTCGCAGGGCCAGCTCGGCGAGGCGATGGCGGTGTCGCGGCAGACGATCAACTCGATCGAGCAGGAGCGATACACGCCGTCCCTCCCGCTGGCGCTCGCACTGGCCCGCTTCTTCGAGACGACGGTGGAGGAGATGTTCCATGGCGATCACTAGGACACGCTGGTTCCTGCCGGTGTTCGCGCTGCTCCTGGGCGGCGTGATGCTGGCGGCGCAATGGATCGGGGGCGACCCGCAGGGCGGGGTGATCTCGCTGGCGATCATGACCGCATTCGGCGCGCTGATCCTGTTCGGCGGGCGCAGCGAGACGATCCGCGGCCTGCGCGGCGACGGCCGCGACGAGCGGTTCCGGGAGATGGACATCCATGCCACGGCGATCGCCGGGCTGGTGGTGTGCGTCGTCATCATCGGCGCCTTCGTGGTCGAGATAGCGCGCGGCCACTCCGGCATGCCGTATGCGTGGCTGGGTGCGATCTTCGGGCTCGCCTACCTGGTCGCGATCATCGCGTTCAGGCTGCGGGGCTAGGCTCGCCCGCGCCCGGCTCGGGCGGCTCCTCGAGCTCGTCGCCAAAGAACCCCGTCCCGCGCAGCTCCTGGAACGCGCCGTAGGTGACGGCGGTCACGGGGACGGCCAGGAAGCCGCCCACGACGCCGGCCAGGGCCATGCCCACGGTCGATGCCAGCAGCACCACCAGCGGGTGCAGGTTGACCGCTCGCCCGACCACGAACGGCGACAGCAGGGCCTCGCTCTGGTTCACGCCCAGCGTGAGCAGGATGACCAGGACCGCATCGGTCAGCCCGCCGTGGGCGAAGCCGACCAGCGTCGCGGCGGCGCCGGCGATGATCGCGCCCAGCGTCGGGATGAAGGCCAGGAAGAAGGTCAGGATGGCCAGCGGGACGGCCAGCGGCACCCCGATCAGCGCCAGACCGATGCCGATCATCACCCCGTCGAAGGTGGCGATGATGGCCTGCCCCTTCACGTAGCCGCCGATGGTCCTCCAGGAGCGGGCGGCGATCTGGTAGAGCAGCGCCAGGTTGGCGCCGGGAACCTGCGTCATCGACCACCGCCAGATGTTGCGGCCGTCGCGCAGGAAGAAGAAGGTCATGACCAGGGTGAGCAGCGCGGTGGCGGCCGCCGTTGTGATCGCGGGGATCACCGACACGACGCCCTGGGCGAGGACACCGACCACCTTGGCCCCCGCCGCGTGCGCCGCGTCCGTCGTCTGGTGCGCCTGTGAGCTGGACAGGTGAAGCGGCGCGGCCTGCAGCTTCTGCTCGAGCTTCTGCAGGCCCTTCGACATGTTGGCGGCCAGATCGCTCCAGCTGCCCGCGATCGAGCGCACCGCGACGGTCAGTGCGACGAGCACCGCGGCCACCACCGCCAGCAGCGTCAGCAGCGAGGCCCAGCCGCGCGACACGCCCCGCCGGTGGATGAGCTGCATGACCGGGCTCAGCACCGACGTGATCATGAGCGAGAGCAGGAGCGGCAGCACGACCACCTCGGCGGCGATCAGCACGCCCACCAGCACGGCCACGAAGGCCAGCGTGACCAGCAGCCGCCAGCTCGCGCCGGCAGCCTGATCCATCCACCTGGGCGCGGTCCAGCCGCGCGGTGACTGCTCGAAGTCGCTCATCGGGATGTGCTCCAGGGTTCACATTCGACCGCGGGTCGGCGGGACCTGCCGGAAGCGGCTGAGCGAAATCACCCGATCCGGATGACCTGTCACGGCCCGGATTGCTGGACGCTCGGAGCGTCGGTGCCGATGCCGGTCGGGCGGGCATGCCGCGACCGCGTCCCTGGAGGTGGTTCGAGGCGACATGACGACTGCGACGGACACACCTCCGACGCCGTCTGATCCGGCACAGCTGCTGCGAGACCGCAGGTATGTGCTGATGCTCGTGATGGGCGCGCTGGTCGGCGCCCCGGTGGCCGGCGTCGCCTACTTCATCCTGAAGGGGGTCGCCGAGGCCCAGCACTGGGTGTTCGCGACGCTTCCGGGAGATCTGGGCTTCGACACCGTGCCCGACTGGTGGCCTCTGTGGCCGCTCCCGCTGGCCGGCCTCCTGGTGGCGCTCAGCCTGCGGTATCTGCCGGGCTCGGGCGGGCACAAGCCGGCCGAGGGATTCAAGGCGTCGGGTCCGGTCGCCCCACGTGATCTGCCCGGGATCTTCGTGGCCTCGATGCTCACGCTGTGCCTGGGCGTCGTGCTGGGGCCGGAGGCGCCGCTGATCGCGATCGGCAGCGGGCTCGGCGTGCTGGCCATCCATCTGCTCAAGCGCGACGCCCCCGACACCGCGGTCAAGGTGATCGCCGTGGCCGGAAGCTTCGCTGCGATCAGCACGCTGCTGGGCTCGCCGGTCGTGGGCGCCTTCCTGCTCATGGAGGTGTCCGGGCTCGGTGGCCCGATGCTGGGTGTGGTGCTGGTTCCCGGCCTGCTGGCCGCCGGTATCGGCACGCTGATCTTCGTCGGCCTCGACAACTGGACCGGCTACGGCACATTCTCGCTGGCCATCCCCAACATCCCGCCGTTCACGACGCCGACCTTCTCCGAGTTCCTGTGGGCGATCGTGATCGGGCTGAGCGGCGCCCTCGTCGGCATGGCCATCAAGCGCGCCTCGCTGGCCCTGCAACCGGTGGTCGAGCAGCGGACGGTCACGTTGATGCCCCTCGTCGGGCTGGGCATCGGCGTGATGGCGGTGATCTACGGCGGGTTCACCGACCACACGTTCTCGGATGTCCTGTTCTCGGGCCAGGACGCGCTGCCCGGGCTGATCGCGCACGCCGGCGCGTACACGGCCGGCGCGCTCATCCTGCTGGGGATCTGCAAGGGCGTGGGCTACGCGCTGGCCCTGAGTTGCTTCCGCGGCGGCCCGGTGTTCCCGGGCATGTTCATCGGGGCCGCCGGCGGCATCGCGCTGTCCCACCTGCCGGGCCTGCCCATGATTGCCGGCGCGGCGATGGGGATCGGCGCCCTGTCGGTGGCCATGCTCGGGCTGCCGCTGACCTCCGCGCTGCTTCCGCTGGTGCTGCTGAGCTCGGACGGCATCTCGCTCAGCCCGCTGGTCATCGTGGCCGTCGTGGTGGCCTATGTGGCGTCCGCCCGGCTGGTAGCGGCGCCCGCGTCTGAGCCCGCTGCGGAGGCGCGGCCGCAGCCGGCGGCGGTCACATGAACGGCGCGCCGAACAACCGGCGCCGAGGCATGGTCGGTGTGGTGGTCACGGTGGGCCGGTTCCCCGTGCGCGTCATTCTGGCGCCCGCCCGCGGCCTCGTCCGCTCGCAGCGCGCGGATGCGGCCATGCGCTCGGGCGTCGACAGGGTGACCGGCGCCGTCGGGGACAGGCTGGAAAACGAGGCCGGTCGGGCGGTGGACGCGGCCCTGACCAGCCCTGTTCCGGAGGCCATCGCGCAGTCGCTGGTCGAGCACCGGATCGTCCAGCGGATGGCCAGGGAGGTGCTGGCCAAGGTCGATGTGGACGAGATGGTGGCGTCGGTCTCGGAGGACGAGCGCACCGAGCGGATCGTGCGCCAGTTGCTGGCCAGTCCGGCGCTCGAGCAGTTCCTGGCCGAGGCCCTCGAGAGCAAGCTGACCAGCGACCTGGCGGACAAGCTGCTGCAGAATCCCGAGCTTCAACGTGTGATCGACGACGCGGTGCGCTCCGCGATGGCGCGGCAGGCCACGTCGCTGGCGGATCAGATGGCCGGCAGCGCCCGCCGCGCCGACGATGCGATCGAGTCGCCGCCGCGCCGGTGGTTCGGGAGAGCCCCGCGGCCGGCGCCGCCTGCGGCCGGCCGTCCCGCCGTCCCATACGCCGGCCTCGGCAGCCGGGGCGCCGGATTCCTGGTGGATTTCGCCGCCGTGCACATCCTGTTTCTGATCGGCTGCGGGCTGGCCCTGCTGGCCGTCGCTTTGATCGGCCGGAACCCCTCGCAGGGACTGGCCGACGTGTTGGCCGTGATCGGCTGGGTGCTGGTCGTGATGACGTACACCGTCGGGTTCTGGAGCGGTGCCGGCCAGACTCCGGGCATGCGCATGATGCGCCTGCGGGTGGCCGGTGCCGACGGCCGGCCGCCCGGCGTGTGGCGGTCGCTGATACGGCTGGCCGGCCTCATCGTGGCGATCCTGTTTGTGTTCATCGGCATCCTGCCGATGCTGGTCGACGAACGACGACGTGCCCTCCAGGACTTCCTGGCGGGCACGGTCGTGCTGTATGAAGGCATCCCGTCGGCGGAGCAGCCGCCGCAGGAGGTCGCTACACCTTGAACCAGGCGATCGCCCGCTGCAGCCGGTCGGCCGAATCGGCCAGTTGCTGCGAGGTGGACGAGATCTCCTGCGCAGAGGCGCTGGTCTGCTGAGTCGAGGCCGACACCTGCTCAGAGGCGGCAGCCGCCGCCTCGGCGACGCTCAGCACCTCGGTCGACGAGGCCGCGATCTGATCGACCAGGCTCGTCATCCCGGCCACGCCGGCGCCGATCTGCCCGAACACCTCGCGGGCGTCCGTGACCGTCTGCTCGGCGGCGTTCGAGCGCCCGGCGCCGTCCGCGATCACCTCCGCGGCCCGGCCGGCCTCGGACTGGATGGCGACGATCAGCTCGCTGATCGATCCCGCTGCCTCGCGGGTCTGCTCGCTGAGCTGGCGCACCTCCTCGGCGACCACGGCGAAGCCTCGCCCGTGCTCGCCGGCGCGGGCCGCCTCGATGGCGGCGTTGAGCGCAAGCAGGTTGGTCTGGGAGGCGATCTGGGTGATCGTGTCGATGATCCCGCCGATCCGCTCGCTGGTCTCGGACAGCTCGGCCATCACCCGGTTGGCCGCATCGCTGGACTCCCGGACCTGGCCCATGGCTGCGGCCGCGGACTCCGAGGCGTCGCCGCCGGATGTCGCCAGCCTGGTCGCCTCGGCGGCCTGCTGCGCGGCGCGGTCGGCGCTGTCTCGGGCGTCGGACACCGTGGCCACCTGGCGCTCGGCGCCGGCCGCGATCTCGGTCAGGGCGCGGGCGATCTCCTCGACCCCGCGGCCGGTCTCGTCGGCGTTGGCGGCCAGTTCCTCGCTCTGGGCTGCGAGCATCTGGGACTGGTCGCTGATCTCGGCGATCACCCGCCGCAGCGCGTCGCGCATCGACTCCAGCGACGCGCCCAGCCGGTCACGCTCCGAGGCCTGCACGATGTCCACGGACAGGTCGCCCTGGCTCACTGATTCGGCGACGCCGGCGGTGCGCTGGAGGTAGGCCACCATACGCCGGAACGCCTCGGCCATCTTGCCCACCTCGTCCCCGGACTGGTGGGTCACCGTTGCGTCCAGGTCTCCCTCGGCGATGAGGTCGGCCGTGGCGGCCAGCCCGGTGATCGGCCGGCTGACGCGGGTGGCGACGAAGACGATGGCGATCACCAGCAGGGCCAGCGCGGCGATGCCGACGCCCAGCAGGATGTTGCGCAGGCTGTCGGCGGCAGACATCATCTCGGACTCGGGCGCCACGGTGACCACGCTCCACTTGCCGGTGGCGACCGGCGCGGCGAACATGACCACGGGCTTGCCGCTGAACGGATCGGTGGCAGCGACGTGTCCCGACCGGCCCGACCTGACCAGCGCGGCGAGCTGCAGCAGGGCGGGATCGTGCTTGGTCCTGGCCAGCTTGGCCAGGGTCGTCTTGCCGATCAGCTTCGCGTCCGGTGCCGTGACTAGCCGGCCCTCGTTCGAGACCACGAACGCGTATCCGGAGTGCAGCACGTGCACGCGGCTCATCTGCCGCTGCAGGCTGTCCAGCGCGACGTCCATGCCGATCACGCCGAGGAACCTCGAGCCCCGAAAGATGGGAGTCACGTACGAGGTCATCAGCACGTGAATCACGGGATCGACGTACGGCTCGAGCACGACGAAGTGCCCTGCCTTGCGGGGGCCGCCGTACCAGTTCTCGTTGCCGACCGGATCGGTCGTACCGGGCGTGTCGCCGTTCACCACCTGCCCGTTCTTGCGGTACCAGTACGGCCCCACACGGCCGCTGATGGTGCTGCCGCTCTTCCAGTCAGCCTTGAACCGGGAGTCCG
>JBQCGJ010000194.1:0-5015 GCA_051955775.1 Gaiellales bacterium
TCGTGGCCCAGCGGTGGTTCGTGCAGTCTCTGGCCGCGAGCGGTATTCGAGGCTAGGTATGGCGACCGTCGAGTTCAGATCGGTGACCAAGCGCTTCATGGCCGGAGCGACCGCGGTCGACTCGCTCGATCTGGAGATCGCGGACGGTGAGCTGATGGTGCTGGTGGGGCCGTCGGGATGCGGCAAGTCGACCGCGCTGCGCATGGTGGCCGGCCTGGAGAAGCCCACCGGCGGCACCATCCTGATCGGCGGGGCGGACGTGGCCGGGCGCTCGCCGGCGTCACGCGATATCGCCATGGTGTTCCAGAGCTACGCGCTGTACCCGCACATGACCGTGCGCAAGAACCTCGCCTTCCCGCTCCAGCGCCGCCGCATGCCGCGGGCGGATGTCGCCCGCCGGGTGGCCGAGGTGGGCGAGATGCTGGAGCTGACAGAGCTCCTGGAGCGGAAGCCCTCCCAGCTCTCCGGCGGTCAGCGGCAGCGGGTCGCGATGGGCCGCGCGCTGATCCGCGAGCCGGTCGCGTTCCTGCTGGACGAGCCGCTGTCCAACCTGGACGCGAAGCTGCGCGCCGAGCTGCGGGCGGAGCTGAAGCGGCTGCACGCCCGGCTGGGCACCACCATGATCTACGTCACTCACGACCAGGTGGAGGCGATGACGCTGGGCGATCGGATCGCGGTCATGGACCACGGCCGCCTGCAACAGCTGGGGACGCCCGACGAGGTGTACCGGCGTCCCCGGAACATCTTCGTGGCGCGGTTCGTGGGCAGCCCGGCCATGAACCTCGTGCCCGGCCCGGTGATCGGGAACGGGCCGGACGTGATCGCCGGCATACGCCCGGAGCTGTTGCGGCTGGCCGATGGCGGCTCGGACGGATTCCGGCTGGAGCTGGTGGCGGAGGTGGTGGAACCGCTGGGCAGCGACGTCTTCGTACACGGCACGGCCGGCGGCGAGGAGTTCGTGGCCCGGCTGCCCGGGACCGCGCAGGTGGCGGTCGGCGAGCGCGTGGCGCTCGAGGTGGACAGATCTCACGTGCACCTGTTCGACCGCGAGAGCGGGGAGCGGGTCGAGCGCGTGAACGCGCGTTAACCACCGGATCGCCCTACAGCGCCTGCATCACCGCGCGTGCAGCCAGTTCCTCGGCGCGCTCCCGGCGCAGCATGCCCGCGCCCGGCTGCTCGGCGTTGGCGGCGCCGGCGCCCAGAGCGGCGGCCATGGCGGCCGGCCAGTCGGCTCCTGAATCGAGCGTGACCACCAGACCGGCCAGGAACGCATCCCCGCTGCCGACGGGGTATGCGCCGTCGGCGTCCACCCGCCCGGCCAGCACGTCTCCGGCCGGCGTCACCAGCACCGCGCCGTCCAGCCCGCGGGTGACGATGGCGCCGCCGCCGCCGGTCATCTCGCGCAGGTCGCGGGCGGCGTTCGCGGCCCCGGCTGCGTCGGTGATCTCGCGGCCGGTGGCGCGTCCGGCCTCGGCCGCGTTCAGCTTGACCACAGCCGGGCCGGCGTCGAAGCCGGCCTCCAGGCTGTCGAAGGCGATCCGGGAAGCAGCGAGCAGCGGCAGGTAGCCGCCGGCCGGGGCTCCGGGCGGCAGCGATCCCGAGACGGTCGTCCAGTCGGCGCCGGAGGCGACCTCGACCGCCAGCCTGGCGAACCCGTCCCACTCCTCCTCGGACACCGGCGCGCCGTGCTCATAGAACTCGGTAAGCCCTTCGCTGGAGCCCGCCACCGACAGCGAGGAGCGGGTCTCGGGCTCGGCCCAGGCGGCGCGCAGGCTCACGCCCTCGGCCTCCAGCTCCTGCGCGATCCAGCGCCCGGCGTGCCCGCCCAGCAGGGCCACCGCGGTCACGACGCCGCCCAGGCAGACCGCCGCCCGGGCCACGTTCAGGCCCTTGCCGCCCGGCACCTGGACGAAGTCGGCCGGGCGGTGGATCTGGCCGGGCACCAGCCGATCGACGGCGAACAGCCGGTCGATCGACGGATTGGCCGCGATGCACGCGATCACCTCAGCGCCTCCCGCGCCTCCTGCATCGTCGGCTGCGCTGCCACCCCGCCGGCGGCGCGGGTGGACAGCGCCCCGCACGCGCAGGCCAGCGCGAGCGCGTCCTGAATGCCCTCGCCGCCCAGCCGGGCGGCCACGAATCCTGCGTCGAACGCGTCGCCGGCGCCTGTCGAGTCCACCGCGTCGACGGGCACGCCCTGCTGTTCCACCAGCCCGCCGGCGGTGCGCGCCGCGGCGCCCTGGGCGCCTCGCTTGACGACGACCATCCCGAACCCGCGCGGGGCGATGGCGGCGTCCTCCTGCTCGTTCACGAACAGCACGTCGACTTCGGGGGCGAGCTCGTGCAGCCCGGAATCCCAGCGCTCGGCAGGATCGCCCTGCGGGTTCAGCGAGACGGTGGCGCCGGCTTCGCGGGCGGCCCGGAAGACGCCCACCAGCCCCGGCCGCAGCCCGTCCAGCAGGAAGTACGAGGCCACGTGCAGGTGCCGGGCGGAGGTCACCAGTTCACGGTTCACGTCCGCCGCCGTCAGCGTCGCGATCGCGCCCTTGGCCGTGAGCTGGGCGCGGTCGTGGGGGTGGGCGAGGTGCACGGTCAGCCCGGTCGGGGCGTCTGCCGTGACCACGCAGCCGGACGTATCAACGCCGCGCGCGGCCACCGCGTCCAGCATGAACCTCCCCAGGTGGTCGTCGCCGACCGCGCCCACCAACGCGGTGCGAAGCCCCAGCCGGGCGGCGGCACAGGCCATGATGGCAGCCGAGCCGCCGACGGTGAACTCGGCCCCGTCGACCAGCTTCTCGCGCTGGCCAAACTCGGGCGTGAGGTCGCCGCCCGTGAGCACGAGGTCCGGGTTGCAGTCACCCACCACCAGCAGATCGAACGCCACCCCGCTAGCTAACCATGCGCAGCAGCTCGTCGAGCCGGCGGCGTGCCTCGCCGGCCAGGAAGTGGCGCCGCGCCGGGCCGTCCATCACGGCCGACTCCTTCCAGATCGAGCGTCCCGCGATGAAGCCCGCGGCGCCGGCGTCCAGCGCCGTGCGCAGCTGCCCCACGAACGTGTCGTGGTCGACGCCCGCGGACAGCAGCGCCCACGGCACCCGCAGGCCGTCGGTGAGGGCCGCACACTCGGCCGGGCCGCCCGGGTATTCCAGCTTGAGGAATTTCGCGCCGCATTCCTGGGCCAGCCGCGCACTCTCCAGGATCAGCTCCCCGCGGCGGGCCGCGAAGGCCGCCGCGTCCTCGTCGTCCAGGCGGTAGATCAGCACCTCCACGACCAGCAGCAGGTGGCTCGCCGCGCAGTCGGCCGCGGCGGCCGCGAGCAGGCGGCCGTTGGCGCCGTCGGCATCCTCACGGTCTGCCCGCAGCCGCACCAGCAGCTTGGCGGCCGTACCGCCCACGCGGCGCACGCCGAGCGCTCCCACGTCCGGCAGCAGCTGCGCGGAACGCAGCCCGTCCGGCGTGCGTACGGACCCGCTTCGCTCCAGCGACACGAGGAGCCCGGCGTGCGGCGGCAGCGCGCCCTCGTCCACCACATAGGGGAGGGCGATCTCGGGATCCAGCAGCACCGCCACGGCCCGCGGGCCGAGCGCCCGCACGAGATCCAGCTTGAACCCGCGCAGGCTCTCCAGGTCGGTCGACAGCCCCGCATCTCCACGGGCCGCCACCAGCTTCGTGCGCTGATCGGCGGCCAGCACCGCCAGCCGACCGGTGGCCGTGGAGAGCTGATCCAGGGCCCGCTGCTCAGCCGTCGTGAACATTCTTGATCGTTTCTATCAGATATGAAACACTTTCGCTCATGACACGGATCGCGTTTGTCGGTGCTGGCAGCGTCGAGTTCACCAAGAACCTGCTGGGCGACCTGCTGACCTTCCCCGAGCTGGCAGGCGTCACGATCGCTCTGCACGACATCGATCCCGAGCGGCTGGAGACGGCCGAGGCGATGGCGCGGTGGACGAACCGCGAGCTGAACGGCTCGGCCACCATCGAGGCCCACCTCGACCGCCGCGCGGCGCTGGCCGGGGCCGACCATGTGATCAACATGATCCAGGTCGGGGGCCACGCGGCGACTCTGATCGACTTCGAGGTGCCGAAGCGGTTCGGGCTGCGCCAGACCATCGGCGACACCCTCGGCATCGGAGGCATCTTCCGTGCGCTGCGCACGATCCCGGTCATGCTCGGCATCAGCCGCGACATGGTGGAGCTGTGCCCGGACGCGTGGCTTCTCAACTACACCAACCCGATGGCAATGCTGTGCTGGGCGACCTACGCCGGCAGCGCGATCCGCCGGATCGTCGGGCTGTGCCACTCGGTGCAGTGGACGACGCGCGAGCTGGCCGAGCTCCTGGGCGTGCCGTATGACGAGGTCGAGTACCTCGGCGCCGGCGTCAATCACCAGGCCTGGATCCTGCGTTTCGCCCACCGCGGGGCCGACCTGTACCCCCTGCTGGACGAGGCCGTGGAGCGGGATCCGCAGCTTCGCCGGAGGGTGCGCGTGGAGATGTACCGGCGGCTCGGCTACTACCCGACGGAGTCGAGCGAGCACTCGGCGGAGTACCTGCCGTGGTTCCTGCACAGCGACCGGATGATCGAGGAGTTCCGGGTGCCGGTCGACGAGTACGTGCGCCGCAGCGAGGAGAACCTGCGGGAGTACGACCAGATGAAGCAGACGCTGGCCGAGGGCGGCTCGTTCGAGATCGAGCGCAGCCTGGAGTACGCCTCGCTGATCGTCCACTCGCTGGCCACCGGCGAGCCGCGGGTGATCTACGGCAACGTGCCCAATGACGGGCTGATCTCCAACCTCCCGCACGGCGCGTGCGTGGAGGTGCCGTGCCTGGTCGACGGCAACGGCGTGCAGCCGACGGCCGTGGGCGCCCTGCCGCCGCAACTGGCCGCCCTCAACCGAACCTACCTGAACGTGTGCGAGCTGACCGTGCGGGCCGCCCTCGACGGCAGCCGTGAGCACGTGTATCACGCCGCACTGCTCGATCCGAATGCGTCAGCCACGCTCTCGCCCGCCG
>JBQCGJ010000195.1:0-24854 GCA_051955775.1 Gaiellales bacterium
TGCCCGCCCCGTGGGGGGGGCTCTTTTGCGCCCAGCCCCGGGTGGTTTTGGAGCTGTGTGGGGGCCCGGTCCGGTCGCCGGGTTGTGCCTCTGGTGACCGTCACCGCCCCCCACCGGAACCTGGCACCCGGCCTTGGTTATTCGGACTCGTACTGCACGAGGCTATGCACGTCGTAGCCGTACAGCTTGTCGCGGCCGTTGAGGAACGACAGCTCGACCACGAACACGGCGCCCACCACGATCGCCCCGAGCTGCTCGACCAGATCGATCTTGGCCCGGGCGGTGCCGCCGGTGGCCAGCAGGTCGTCGTGAACCAGCACCCGCGAGCCCTTGGGCACCGCGTCCACGTGCATCTCGAGAGCGTCGAAGCCGTACTCCAGGGCGTACTTGGCGCCGACCGTCAGATACGGCAGCTTGCCGGGCTTGCGGGCCGCCGCGAAACCACAGCCGAGCCGGTAGGCCAGGGCGGCCCCCAGGATGAAGCCCCGCGCCTCAGCACCGACGACCAGATCGATCTCGCGCGGCGCCGCCCACTCGGCCAGATCCTCCACAGCCTGGTGCAGCGCCGCCGGGTCGGCCAGCAGCGGCATGATGTCCTTGAACACGATGCCGGGGCGGGGAAAATCGGGGACATCACGGATGCGGGTGCGCAGATCCACGGCGGTCATCCGGCGATTGTAACCATCGGGTTTCGTGCAGGCGCCCTCATGGGCAGCCGGAACAGCGTCGATAATGGGCACCATGTACGACCCGTTGCGAGCGCGCTACCGGTTCCATTGCCCGCACCAGCCTGAGGGTGAGCGGTCATCCGTGCCGCTGTCGGCCTTCCGCCGGCTGGAGCGGCTGCCGGGAGCGGCGCATCCTGCGCTGTATCGCGTCGAGTTCGGATGCCGGTGCGGCGAGGACCACGCCGGTCTGCTGTCGCACGGCGACCTTGACTACGGCCCGCTGGGCGAGGTGGAAGTCGAGTTCCAGAACCTGCTCACCGGGCGTTCGGAGAAGGTGGGCGGCGAGATGGCGGAACTGGCGCGCCAGCAGGTGCAGCGCGGCAACTGGCCGTGGTGCCTGTACTGCAGCCGGGAGGCGCGGCTGACGCCGGTGTACCCGTCCTGCCTGCAGCTGGTGCTCCCGCACGAGACGTCAGCCGACCTTGTGGGGGTGGCGATGCGCTGCCCCGGGTGCGAGCACATGACCGTGAATCTGGTCAGCGCGGACCACCTCGACGTGCCCTTCTACCACGACCGGGTGGTGCACTACCTCGACCGGCCGTACGGCGACGAGCGGGATCTGACGCTGGAGCGCTTCCACGACCAGCTGCACTCGTCGCACTTCGACTCCGAGCGGGCTCGCTTCTCCGACGCGGCCTGATCAGACCGCGGAGCGCAGCCCGGCAGCCGGCTGCCCCTGCAGTTCGCGGGCGGTGGCCACGCAGTCGCGGCCGCGCCGCTTGGCGGCGTACAGGGCCTGGTCGGCCAACTCGAAGAGCTCGTCGGCGTCCGCGGCGTCGATCGGAAATGTGGCGATCCCGGCACTGGCGGTGACCAGCTCCGGCGGATCATGGCGCTGAAGCCGGCCCAGGCCGACCTCCTCGATCGCATGTCGCACGCGGTCGGCCACCACCAGCCCGTCGGCGGTGCGCCCGGAGACGAGCAGCGCGAACTCCTCGCCGCCGTAGCGGGCTGCGATGTCGGCGTCGCGCTTGCAGCGCTCGATCACGTGCCCGATGGCACTCAGCAGCCGGTTACCGGCGGCATGCCCGTACTTGTCGTTGTACGCCTTGAAGCGGTCGAGGTCGATCAGAACGAGTGTCGCGGTGCCGCCGTACCGCCGGATTCGCGCCAGTTCGGAGCGCAGCGCCTCGCAGAAATAGTCGTAGTTGTGCAGCCCGGTCAGGCGGTCGGTGAAACTGCGGGCCGCCAGGTCACGCCGGGCCCGCCGGCTGCGCTCCTGGAGCGCGCCCGCCAACACCGCGCCCAGGGCGACGGCGATCCGCACCGGCACCTCGACCGGTGCTGCGAGCGCCAGCCCGGCGGCAGCCGCCGGCCCGACACGGCTCGACATGGTGGCCACCAGCGTCGCCGCCAGAGTCAACGCGGCGGGCCTGACGGGCGGGGGCGCCAGCCAGGCGCCCGCATACAGCATTGCCGCGGCGCCCGCAGGGATCAGCCATCGGCGTTCGCGCTCTCGGGCTCCCGGCACAGGGGCACGCTAGTCAGCGGCGCGGACGACATAAACCGGAACCACACCAGACACCGGTACCGGGTACGCGAGCCCGGTACCTAGCGAGACCAGAACTGCAGGCGGCGGGCCGTGGGATCGTCTCCGGCGTCGTCGCGCCCGGCGGACTTGTCCTCGTCGATGGGCGAGGTGTCCACCGGTGCCGCCGGCCGCGTGCGCGATGCGGTGGCCGTCTGCTGCAACTTGCGCGCATAGGCATCGAGGTCGGCCTCGCGGCGGTGCAGGGCGGACGACAGCTCGGCCAGCCGCCGCTCCTGGTCCTGCAGCTCGACCTCCTTGTCGCGCAGCGCCTCGTGCAGCGTCTCCAGCGACTTGGGGCTGGCGTCTCGGCGCAGCAGCCCGCGCTTGCCGTGCGACTGCTCGAGCGCGTCCTTGACCATCGACTCGCGCTGGCTGCGCTCGTCGGCTCGCCGGTCCTCGAGCTCCGCCAGCCTCCGCTGCAGCACAGCCCGCTCGCGGGCCACCGCGTCCTCGGCGTCCTGCAGGGCCGCGCGCTGGTTCTCGAGCTCCGCCTCCACGCGGTCGGCCCGCACTGTCACCCGCGACACCTCGGCCTCGCGCTCCTTCAGCTGCCCCTCCCGCAGCTCGAGATCCTCTGCCCGGTCGTCGACGTCGCGCTCACGCTCGTCCAGCGCGTCCTGACGGCGGTCGAGGCGGCCCTCGCGGCGCTCCAGGTCGGCCTCGGCCAGGCTCTGCCGGGCCTCACGCTCGCGCAGGTCGGCGGCCAGCCGCTGGAACTCGGCCTCGGCCTTGTGCTCGGCCTCGGCCAGCATCCGCTCGGCCTGCTTGTGCAGACGGTCGCTGTCGCGGGCCTCGACCTCCAGCCGGGCGCTCTCGGCGGTGATCCGCTCCTCGCCCTCCTCGACCTGGCGCTGGCGCACGTCCAGCTCCGCCAGCCGGCGCAGCGCGTCGGCCGCCTCCCGCTCCTTCTCGGCCAGCTCCGCACTGCGCTGGTCGGCGGTCGCGATCCGCTGCTCGGCATCCGCGCGGGCGGCTGCGAGCTCGGCCTTCTCGACCTCCGCCCTGGCGCATACCTCCTCGGCCTCGTGCCGGCGGCGCTCCATCTCGGCCACCTCATGCTCCCGGCGCTCGAGCTCTTTGGAGGCCCGCTCGATGTCCTGGGCCGCCTGCTCGATCTCGGTCATGCGCACCTCGAGGTGCTCCAGCTCGCGCTCGCGGTCGGCCAGCTTGGCGATCCGCTCCTCGGCTTCACGCACGTGCCGGTCGGCCTGCTCGCTGCGCTCGGCCAGCGTCGTCTCGGCCGCCTCCAGGCGCTCGGAGCGTGACTCCAGCGCTGACGCCTGCTCGGAGGAGGCGGTCTGCGCCGATGCCAGCTCGTCGAACGCCTTGGCCAGCTCCGCCTCCCGCGCCTGGGCGGCCTTCAACCGCTGGTCGGCCTCGGCCTGCGCTGCCTGGTGTGCCTTCTCGCGCTCGGCTACGGCGGCCTCCAGGGCGGCGACCCGCTGCTCCTCGCCGGCGATGGCGCCCTCGCGCTCCATCACGTCCTTGCGCGCCCCGTCCAGGTTCAGCTCCTTCTGTCGCAGCACCTTCTCGACCTTCTTGGCGCGGTGCTCGCGGTCGGCCAGCTCGGCCTCGATCTCGTTCAGGCGGGCCTCCCGCTCGGCCAGCTCGGCGGAGCCCAGGGCGCCGTCTGAGCGGAGCTGCTCAATGGCCTGGTCGCGCTCCTGCTCGACCCGCTCCCGCTGGTTGACCTCGTGGGCGACCTGTGCCTCCAGGGTGGACACGGCCTCTTCCAGCTCCGACAGCCTGGCGGCCACTCGCGGATCCGGCCCGTCCGTGGGGACAGCCTCGGCGTCCGCCCGGGCCTGTGCGAGCTGTGCCCGCGCCTCGTCCAGCGCGGCCCGGCTTTCGGCCAGATCGGACTCGAGATTCGCGATCCGCTCGACATCGGCGGTGCGCGAGCTGCCGGAGTCGTGCCCTGCGATGCCCTCCTGCACGGCCAATGCGGCCTCCCGCTTGGCCAGTTCGCGCTCGCGCCGGGCCAGCCGTGCCTCACGCTCGGCGAACACGACCTTGGCCTGCTCCTGCAGCGCCGACTGCTCGCGCTGGAGGCGGTCCTCGGCCTCCTGCAGCGTGCGCATCCGGTCGTTCATGGCCTTCCGCAGCCCGCTGGTGGTGGGCTCGTGGTCGGGGGCCTCGGGTGTCTGGCCGTCCATGTCGGCGTCGCTCATCAGATATCTCCGGTTTGGTCGCGTGTGGATCGAGCTGGGTGGCTGGAGCGAGCCGAGAAGCGGAGAGATGGCCGTGCCTCCCCGGGCAGGTATCGGCGGTAATGCCGCTCTGCTTGAGGGGTTTCGCGGTGTGCGCGGGGAGTTGGCCCGGTTAACGGCAGACGCCTCCGCGAAACGGGCTGCCCACCCGTTTCGCGGAGGCGCTTGCGGACCTGTCGAGAGGAGAGTACAGGGGACTTCCCTACCGAAAGTCCGGGTCCCGGCCCACCGAAGCTCATGGATATCCATGACCCCGCCGATAAGCCGGTTACGGGTTCTGGACTACCAAACCTTGACGCTCATACTCTCTGCTCCCTCAGATCGCAATTTCCCTCGAACGGGGGATACGATACACACCCTGTCGAGGTATGTCAAGTCCTGACAATGAATAACGCCGGTGTCTCGCGGAATATGACAAGTATCCGCCTGTTTGCAGGAGGATTGACCGCGCTCGCGGCCGTCGTGCTGGGCCTGACCGTGGGTACCCAGGGCGTTGACCAATGGACGGTCGTGCTCGCCCTGGCCGCCGTCGCGGCCATCGCTGAGCGGCAGTCTCTGGAGCTCTCGCCGGGGGTGTTCGTGTCGGTGTCGTTCCTGCCCATGGCGCTGGCGGCCGTCACCCAGGGGCCGGCGGCGGCAGCGCTGGTGGGCGCGATCGCCATGCTGGGCGACCGCTGTCCGCCCATTGAGCGGTTCGTCATCTACACAGCCGGCCGCACGCTTTCCGGCGCCGCCGGCGGGCTCGCCGCCATGGCGGCTCTGAGCGCCGTGTCGAAGACGTCATTGGCGGGACTGGTGATCGCCTCCGCGGCGGCCGCGCTGGCCACCATGGGCGTCGACTTCGTCGTCGCGGGCGCGACCACGGTTCTGCGCGGCCGCCTGGCGGCTGCCACGCTGTGGCACAAGCTGCGCGGCTCGCTGGCCGTGTCCATCGCGCTGTACGCGCCGATCACCGCCCTGTTCGCGTACGCGTACACGGGGGCGGGGGAGTGGGTGCTGCTGTTCTTCGTGATCCCGGTGCTGGCAGCGCACCTCAGCCTGGGCATGCATGCCCGCCAGGCGCAGCTGATCGAGGAGCTGGAGGAGACGAACGACCAGCTCGCCGAGGCGAACGTCCACCTGCGGCGGGTCAACGTGAGCTTCGCGGCCGCGATGGTGCGGGCACTCGACTCCCGGGACCAGTACACCGCGGGCCATTCAGCCGCCGTGGCCGTCTACTCACGCGACATCGCCGCCGAGCTGGGGATGCCGCAGTCCGAGATCGAGCGGGTGCATCTGTGCGCGCTGCTGCACGACATCGGGAAGATCGGGGTGTCGGCAGAGGTGCTGCAGAAGACCTCGGCCCTGAACGACGCCGAGTGGGATGAGATGCGCAAGCACTCCGAGATCGGCGCGAACATCCTGGCCGAGGTGGAGGATTACGCGGACGTGTCTGCGATCGTGCGCAGCCATCACGAGCGGTGGGACGGCGCGGGGTACCCGGACGGACTGCAAAGCGAGCAGATCCCCAGGCTGGCGCGCATCATCGCGGTCGCCGACTCCTACAACGCGATGACCTCCGACCGGCCGTACCGGCAGGCGATGTCCACCGAGCGGGCCATGCAGCAGCTGATCCTGGGCAAGGACAGCCAGTTCGAATCCGCGCTGGTGGAGGCGTTCCTGGCCGTGCTCGAGCGCGAGTCCGAGACATACCAGCGGGGGAAGACTGCCAGCTTCTCGCTGGAGGCGAACCAGCACAGCGAGCTGTGGCCGTTGCGGGCAGCGGTCGCGTAGAGGCGAGAAAACCCTCACGGGACCTCAAGACGAGCCGTCCTGCGCCCGATGAGTTGGACGACATGTCCGATCTCCAGTTGATGCGGGCGCTGTCGGAGGCCGCCGCTGCGATGGCCGCGCCCGACGCCGACCCCGACGTGATCGAGCGGGTCCTGAGTTCGCTCCCCAGCCATCTCGACCTGCCGTGCACCCTTCGCCTGACCGCATCGGGCATGGTGGTGGACTGGAGCGCCGATCCACAGCCGGAGCACGAGGCGTTCGTCGACGCTCTCGGGCACTGCGTCGCGCTGGCGGTGGCCGTGGCGCACGGTGCCAACACCGTGCTGGACAGCGCCGGGCTCGTGGCTGAGCTGCACCGGGCGGTGGCGGCGGCGCGCTGGCGAAACGAGCGGATCGCGCTGAGCGTGTTCGACGTGCACGGGCTGACGCTGGCCCCTGGCATCGACGGGTCAGGATCCCTGGCGGCGCTGGGCGAGGTGGCGCGCTCGGTTGTGCGCCACGACGACGTGGTGGGGCACCTGGGCGCCGGGCGGTTCGCGTTGATCTTCCCGCGGGCGGGCACGTTCGAGGCCCGAGCGGCGTACCGCCGCGTGCAGGCGGCTCTGGTGGCCAGTGAGCACGCGCCGCCCGGCCTGCGCTGCGGCACCGCCGGGTTCGCCGAGCTGGAGCCCGACGGCGATGCCGACCGCGATCTGCTGGCGACGGCGCTCGAGCGGCAGGCCGAGGCCCGCCGCCGCACCGCGTACATCGGCCCGGGCGATCCGCTGCGCCCGCTGGCCAGCTGAACGGTTTCTTCTGCGCAAACTCCGAACTTGACGGTTGCAGGCCGCCGGGGGTTCGTGCAGAGTGCCGGCAACGCCGCCGCGGATGTCCAAGTAGGACGAAGCCGGGCGGAGGATCAGGCGGTTCGCCGCGGGATCCTTCGGCCGGTGGACGAAAGGACACACCGGGCGGCGTTACCTCTGGTCCGGGGGCGGCCCGGTTCCCGCCGCAATCAGCCTGCGAACTGGGAGTGCGAATGTCGGCGACCGCTGAGCCAACCTCGTTCGAGGCCTACCTGCGCGGCCTCGCCGTCGATACGGCGACGATCGACACCTGTCTCAGCGGAACGGGGCCGTCTGTCGCACGGTCCGATCTGTACACCAGGCTCCAGTTCGACCCCGTCACCGGCCATGTCTCGGGTCCCTCGCTGTGCGCCCCACAACGATGGGCGGCCTTCGAGACGGGGAGACCCCGGTTTGCCTCAACTTTACATAACCAGCATTATCGTGCGTGGGTAGAAGAGGGCCGGAAACGCCCCGATCAGGCCAGGTCGAAGCGATCCAGGTTCATCACCTTGTCCCACGCGGCGACGAAGTCGCGCACGAAGGTGTCCTGGGCATCCTCGCTGGCGTAGACCTCGCACAGGGCGCGCAACTGCGAGTGCGACCCGAATACGAGGTCGACGGCCGTGGCCGTCCACCGCAGGTCGCCCGTCCGCCGGTCGCGGCCCTCGTAGTGGCCGTTGGCGGCCGTCCACTCGGTGCCCATGTCCAGCAGGTTGACGAAGAAGTCGGTGGACAGCGTGCCCGGCCGGTCGGTCAGCACGCCGTCGCGGGAGCCGCCGGCGTTGGCGTCCAGGGCCCGCATGCCGCCGATCAGCGCGGTCATCTCGGGCGCCGTCAGCTTCAGCATGTACGCGCGGTCCAGCAGCCCGTGCTCCAGCGGCAGCGGGTCGCCGCCGGCGGCGTGGTTGCGGAAGCCGTCGAGGGTTGGTTCCAGGACGGCGAACGACTCCACGTCGGTCTGCTCCTGCGACGCGTCGGTGCGTCCGGGCGCGAACGGCACCGTCACCCGGTGGCCGCCCTTGCGGGCCGCTTCCTCGATCGCCGCGCAGCCGCCGAGCACGATCACGTCGGCCAGCGACACCCGCTTGCCGTTTGACTGCGAGCTGTTGAACGCCTGCTGCACGCCCTCCAGGGCATGCACGGCCCTGGCCAGCTCCGCCGGCTCGTTGACCGCCCAGTCCTTCTGTGGCGCCAGCCGGATGCGGGCGCCGTTGGCGCCGCCGCGCTTGTCGGTGCCGCGGAACGAGGCCGCGGACGCCCACGCGGTCAGCACCAGGCGGGAGGTCGAGACCCCCGAGTCCAGGATCCTGGCCTTGAGGTCGGCGATGTCGGCCTCCCCGATCAGCTCGTGGTCGGCCGCCGGCACAGGGTCCTGCCACAGCTGCGGCTCCGGCACCCAGGGTCCGAGGTACCGCGACACCGGGCCCATATCCCGGTGCAACAGCTTGTACCAGGCCCGGCCGAACGCGTCGGCCAGCTCCTCGGGATGCTCGTGGAAGCGCTTGGTGATCGGGCCGTAGACCGGGTCGAGCTTGAGCGCGATGTCCGTGGTCAGCATCATCGGCGCGTGGCGCGCGGAAGCGTCGTGGGCGTCAGGCACCGTGCCCTGGGCCTCGGCGTTGCTGGGCGTCCACTGATACGCGCCGGCGGGGCTCTTGGTCAGCTCCCACTCGTACGCGTACAGGTTGTCCAGGAAGCCGTTGTCCCACTGGATCGGCTCGTTCGTCCACGCGCCCTCCGGGCCGCCGGTCAGCGTGTGGGCGCCGTTGCCGCTGTTGTAGCTGTTGTGCCAGCCCAGGCCCTGCTGCTCCAGCGGCGCCGCCTCCGGCTCCGGGCCGATGTACGACGGGTCGACCGCGCCGTGCGTCTTGCCAAACGTGTGCCCGCCGATGATCAGGGCCGCGGTCTCCTCGTCGTTCATGGCCATGCGGCGGAATGTCTCGCGGATGTCGACCGCGGCGGCCAGCGGGTCGGGCTTGCCGTTGGGGCCCTCAGGATTGACGTAGATGAGGCCCATCTGCACGGCGCCGAAGGGCCCGGCCAGCTGGCGCTTGCCGCTGTACCGCTCGTCGCCCAGCCAGGTGTCCTCGGGGCCCCAGAAGATCTCCTCGGGCTCCCAGATGTCCTCCCGCCCGAAGCCGAAGCCGAAGGTCTTGAACCCCATCGACTCCATGGCCACGTTGCCGGTGTAGACAAGCAGGTCGGCCCAGGACAGCTTGCGGCCGTACTTCTGCTTGATCGGCCACAGCAGCCGGCGCGCCTTGTCCAGGCTGGCGTTGTCCGGCCAGCTGTTGAGCGGGGCGAAGCGCTGGGCGCCGCTGCCGCCGCCGCCCCGGCCGTCGGCGATGCGGTAGGTGCCGGCGGAGTGCCAGCTCATGCGGATGAACAGCGGCCCGTAGTGTCCGTAGTCGGCCGGCCACCACTCCTGCGACGACGTCATCAGCTCGATCAGGTCGCTCCTGAGAGCGTCCAGGTCGAGCGTCTTGAACTCCTCGGCGTAGCTGAAGTCCTCGCCCATGGGGTTGGACAGCACCGAGTGCTGATGCAGCACTCGCAGGTCGAGCTGGTTCGGCCACCAGTCCTGGTTCGTACGCGGGCGCCGCGACGTCTCGGCTGTCGGGCGCGGAATTGCTGGGTTTTGGCTCTCGCTGACGCAGTCAGTCACGGCTGATCCTTTCTCCGCATCCTCCTGCGACGAGAGGCTATCAGGGGCCGGATCGCGGCTGATCGATGCGTCCGATACAGTGTGAGTCGTGCGCAGCTTCCCTCCCTGGTGATCGAGGCCCCGCTCCCGCCGGTTCGGGCTGGCCGGAGCACTGCTCGCCATCGAGCTGGTCGATGAGGCGGTGCCGCGAGGAGCGGCGCTGCCGGGCATGCAGCACGATCTGGCGCTGTCGTACGGGCAGATCGGCCTCCTGCTCGGCGTTCCGGTGCTGGTGGCCGCCGTGTTCGAGCCCGTGCTTGGGCTGGCCGGCGACACACGCCGGCGGCGCGCGCTGATCGCCGGCGGCGGCGCTGCGTTCGCGGCATCGATGCTGATGATCGCCGGCGCGCCCGGGTTCTGGGCGCTGCTGGCGGGGTTCGCGGTCTCGTACCCCGCGTCCGGCGCGTTCGTGGGTCTCTCCCAGGCTGCGCTGATGGACCTCCACCCCGCTTCGCGTTCTCAGAACATGTCACGCTGGGTGACGGCGGGCGCGATCGGCGCCGTGGCCGGGCCGTTACTGGTGGCTGTCTCGGTTCGGCTGGGACTGGGCTGGCGCCCGGCCTTCGTCGTCGTCGGGCTGGTCGCCGCAGCGCTGGCCATGGCGGCGCTGCGGGTGCCCTCCCCCACCTCGGACGGGCACGTGCTGGACGGCGCCCGCCAGGCGCTTCGGTCGCTGCGCGATCGGGAGGTGCTGCTCTGGCTGACGCTGATGGAGGCAGCCGACCTCCTGGTGGACGTGATGCGGGGCTTCCTGGCCGTGTATCTGGTCGACGCGGCGGGCGCCAGTCCGGCGGTGGCGGCGGGCGCGCTGGCGGCGCTGGGGGCCGTCGACGCGGCGGCCGGAGCAGCGCTGGTACGGCTGGTCGAGCGGTTCCCGCCGCTTCGCATCGTGCGGGCGGGAGCGGTTGCCGCGCTGGTGCTCTATCCAGCGGCGCTGGTCGTGCCGTGGCTGGGCCTTCGGATCGGCCTGTTCGCGGGCGTGGCCGCGGCCACGGTGGGCTGGTATCCCCTGATGATGGCGAAGCTGTACGACCGGTTGCCGGATCGCAGCGGATCGGTGATGGCGCTGGGCAGCGTGTCCGCGACGCTGGCCGGCGTGATCCCGCCGGTGCTCGGCCTGGTGGCCGCCCGCTACGGCCTGGAGACGGCGATGTGGCTGCTGATGGCGGGCCCGGTGGTGGTGCTGGTGGGCGCGCGGGGCGAGGATCAGGCGGCCGGTTCCGGCGATTGCGCCGGGTGATGGATCGCCCACCAGCGACGGCTGGCGAACCGCTCTTCGCCTCCGGGCTAAGTTCTTCCGGATGGAGCCTCTGACGAAGCCGAGGCGTGTTCGTCCCGGGGACACGGTGGGGATCGTCTCGCCATCGTTCGGGGCCGTCGGGCAGTGGCCGCACCGGGCGGAGCGGGGTACGGCATATCTGCAGTCGCTCGGCCTGAATGTGCGGCTGATGCCGAACGCCACTCGAAGCGACTCGTGGGCATCCGCTCCGCCGGAGGCTCGGGTTGCGGATCTCCATGCGGCGTTCGCTGATGATGAGGTCGCGGTCGTGCTGTGCGGGATCGGAGGAAATCACTCGAACCAGCTCCTGCCGCTGCTCGACTTCGACCTGATTCGCGAGCACCCGAAGATCTTCCAGGGGTACTCCGACATCACGGTGCTGCACTGGGCGTTGGCGCGTCACGCCGGTCTGGCGACGTTCTACGGCCCGACGCTCGTCGCCGAGCTGGGAGAGTTCCCGCAGGTGCCGGCGTACACCGACCGCTACCTGCGCGCGGCCTGGTTCGAGGCGGCACCGACCGTGTACGCGCCGTCACCGTTGTGGACGGACGAGTTCCTCGACTGGGATCAGAAGGCGGATCTGACTCGCGCGCGCGAGCTGCGTGAGAGCGAGGGTTGGGTCACGATTCGCGCAGGGGTGGCACAGGGGTGGCTGTTCGGCGGGTGCCTGGAGACGATCTGCTGGCACGTCAAGGGCTCGGACGCCTGGATGACTCCTGCCGGCGCGATCCTGCTGCTCGAGATGTCTGAAGAGGCGCCCTCGCCGGCCCACGTCGACGCGTACCTCACGGATCTCGAGCAGCTCGGGGTGTTCGCCGCGGCGGCTGGGCTCGTGGTCGCCCGGCCGTACGGCTACTCCGCTGAGGATCGGGAGCGGCTGTGGGAGGTCGTCGCGCGTCGCACCGAGGCTGCCGGCCTCCCCGTGCTCGCGAACGTCGACGCGGGCCACGCCGATCCCATGGTCACGCTTCCGTTCGGCGCCATGGCCGAGACCGACGCCGCGGCCAAGACCCTGCGCCTGCTGGAAGCGCCGACCGCGTGAGCGAGAAGACCCGTATGGCGCTGTTCATCCGGTGGGTCGTGTTCACCTCGCGACCGTGACGGTCTTCGCTCGCACGTTTCCGTGGGCGGGGACGGTGTTCTTCGTTCTGGGGCTAGTCGTCATCTCCCGCGTCGTCCTGCGGCGGGTCCGCCGAGCCGGCGCTTGACCGCTCAGGAGCGGGAGTCCGCCGGCAGCCGGCGGCTGCGGACGGCGGCATCCTGGAGGGGGGCGCCTATGTGGGCCATTTGGCCGTGCTGGTGATGGCCAATTGGGTTTCGTGACACTTCCGTGCGCCTCCCGCCCGGCGCAGCCCCCTGATAGGGCGGGGCCCGGGCGGCGCATGAGACCGGACAGCGCATGAGGCCGGGTGGCGCATTGGGCCACGCGGCTGCCCAGCCACACCCAGCGCCCGAGCCCCCCGCTACGTATGCGTCGGAGCCTCGCTCGCGGCCGGCGGGGTGACGCGCGCCTTCCACGGCAGCCGGCGCAGGCTGAGGCCGATCGCGATGCCACCGGCGATCGCGTAGGTCAGCGTGATGGCGAACTGCATGCCGACGCTGAACGAGAGCACCGCGGCCGCGGGCGCGGCGTTCCGGAACATGTAGCCGAGCAGCGCCTGCTGCGGGCCGAGCCCGCCGGGTGTGAACGGCAGCAGCGTCGAGGCGCTGCCGGCGGACAGCGCCAGCGCGGCCTCCCACCACGTCGCCGGGATCCCGAACGCCTGCAGGAACCAGTACATCGCGCCCGCCCGGCACACCCATCCGACGAGCTGCGGCGCCAGTACCAGCCGCGCGTACCGGCGCGGCGTGCGCACGATCGCGAACCCGTCCTTGATCCGGTCCCACACCTTGGTCACGCGCCGCTCGAGGTACGTGAAGAAGACGCCGGCCGCGATCAGCACCACCGCCAGTACGGTCCCGAACACCTTCCCGTTCGCGATGAAGAACGACCACTCCCACGTCGCCAGGTGCCCGGCCACGGGCAGCTTCGGGATCCTCCCCGTGGTGTACGCCAGGATAAGCAGCGTCGGCCCGATCACGGCGTCCAGCAGCGTCTCGGCGACCAGGCTCGACGTGATCGTGGTGTAGGTCGCCCCCGGCATCGAGCGGTGCGCCATGTACACCTTCATCACGTCTCCCCCGCGCGCCGGCAGGATCGCGTTCATGCCCACGCCGCCCAGGTAGGCGGCCAGGATGCTGCGGTACTTGACCCGCCCCGTGTAGCCGGCCTGCAGGATGTTCCGCCAGGCCACGGACCTCAGCCCCAGGTTGGTCAGGCTGAGCGCGAGTGCGATCGCCAGCGCCCCAAAGCGGACGTCGGCCAGGTGCCCGGCGAAGACCGTTGTCGCGTGCCAGAAGCTTTGCAGCGAACTCACTCCTCGTAGTGTGCCAGCCGGGGCCGATCTGCCCAGCCCTCGATGCATCTCGCCGCGTCGCTCGCCGGCACTGCGTTTCACCATTTGCTCACCGTGGGATGACCGGTCGGTCACCCACCAGGTGCCCCGGAACCGGCAACATCGGCTCCGAAATGGCTCCTGCGCGGGGATATCGGCGGCTGGCCGCGTGAGCCTTGAGTCGGTAGTGCTCCAGGCGGCCGGCTGGGCGGTGCTGGCCGGGGCGGTCGGCACGGCCGTCGCATGGCTCCTGCACCGCCGGGAGGCGGGCCGGGAGCGGGCCGACCTGGCCCGGGAGCTGGCCGCCTCCCGCGACGCCGTCGCCTCACGTGAGGCCATGCTGGCGAAGATGCAGGAGGGGATCGTCCTGTTCGCCCCGGGCGGTCAGGTGCGGTACCTGAATGCTGCCGCCACCGACCTCCTGGGGCACCCTGTGGCCCACGCCCTGGAGGTGGAGTCGGCCGATCTTCGCCACGCCGTCAACCGTGTGCTTCGCGGCGACGACCGCAACGAGCTGGTGATCGACACCGGAGGTCGTGCGGTCGAGGTCACGGTCACCGAGACCGACCCATCCGGCTCCGCCCTGCTCGTTGCCCGCGACGTCACCGCCGCCCGCCGCACCGAACAGCTGCGGCGGAACTTCGTCGCCAACGCCTCACACGAGCTGAAGACGCCGGTGTCGTCGATCATGGCCCTGGCCTCCGCGCTCAACCGCGCTATCAGCGACGCCGGCGCAACGCCTCGCTTCGTCGGCATGCTGGAGCGCGAGGCGGAGCGGCTGTCGGCGCTGGTGTCCGACCTGCTCGACCTGTCGCGGCTGGAGAACGACGCCGGGCCGCCCGAACCCGTGCGGCTCGATCAGGTGGTGGTGCACGCAGCGGACAAGCTGGTGCCCCGGGCCAGCGCTGCCGGCCTGCGCCTGCTGGTCGACCAGCCGAGGCCGGTGCTGGTCATGGGCCGCGAGCCCGACCTCGACGTGATGGTGCACAACCTGCTGGACAACGCCATCCGCTACACACACCCCGGTGGCGAGGTGCGGCTGACCCTCAGGCGCCGCAACGGCAGCGCGCTGATCACCGTCGAGGACACCGGGATCGGCATCCCGGCCGGCGATCTGGGCCGGGTGTTCGAGCGGTTCTACCGGGTCGATGCGGCTCGCGACAAGCAGACCGGCGGCACCGGCCTGGGGCTCGCAATCGTCCGCCACGTGGCGGAATCGCACGGCGGGCAGGTGGGCGTCACCAGCGTGCTCGGATCCGGCTCCACGTTCACCGCAACCATCCCCCTTGGCTCCGCTTCCTAGCATCCGCAGCCTCGTCGGACAACGGCCGCGGCGCGGGCGTTGTTCACGCACGTGCCCGGTTGCATTCACCCGCAGTTCATTCAGCACCGTCATGCTGGAGAACACCACATGCTGCAGCGTCTGAGACGATCCTTTGGCGACCGGGGGCGGCGCGATGCCCCGAACCAGCCAGTTGAGGGGGAGATCGCCGCCGACGGCGAACAGCCGCGGGCGATTGTGCTGCGCCGGACGATTCCCGACCGCGTGTTCCGGGCCGGCACCCTGGCCGCCGGGATGACCACGCTGGTCGTGCTCGTCCTGATCGGCCTGTTCCTGTTCCTGAAGTCGCTGCCCGCCCTGCGCGCTGCCGGCTTCGGGTTCTTCACCACGCAGAATCTGCCCGCCCAGGTGTTGCCGAACGAGAGCTTCGGCATCGCCGCGCTGATCTACGGCACCATCGAGATCTCGCTGATCGCGCTGATGTTTGCGGTGCCGGTGTCGATCGCCACTGCGCTCTTCATCAACGAGTACGCACCCCGTCAGCTGCGTCGCCCGCTGACCTCGCTGGTCGAGCTGCTGGCCGCGGTGCCCAGCCTGATCTACGGCCTGTGGGGGTTCTTCTACCTTCAGCCGCACATGATCGGCGTCAGCGAGTGGCTGAACGCCCACCTGTCCTTCATCCCGCTGTTCCAGGTCAGCCAGCCCCTGTTCACGTCGTCGCCGTTCATCGCCGGCACCGTCGTGTCGCTGATGGTGATCCCGATCTCGACTGCCGTCATGCGGGAGGTGTTCTCGCAGACGCCGCGCGGCGAGAAGGAGGGTGCGCTGGCTCTGGGCGCCACCCGCTGGGGGATGATCCGCACCGTGGTGCTGCCGTTCGGCAAGGGCGGCATGGTGGGCGGCGCCATGCTGGGGCTGGGCCGCGCGCTGGGCGAGACGATCGCGGTGGCCATCATCCTCAGCCCCACCTACACGATCACGCCGCACGTGCTGCAGGCCGGCGGCGGGTCGATCCCCGCCACCATTGCGATCCGCTTCGCAGAGGCGGGCGGGCTGTCGTTGTCGGTGCTGATGGCGGCCGGGCTGACCCTGTTCCTGCTCACGCTGGCCGTGAACACGCTGGCGTCCTTCGTGGTCGCGCGATCGCGATCCGGCGCGGGGGTGGAGATTTGAGCGTCGCCCACGACGTCGTGTACGCCTCGGGCGCCGGCTCCGCAGTGCAGCACGACTGTCCCATCCGCCCCAGCGCGATCCGCCGCCAGGACGTGCTGGTGATGGTCGGGTCGGCCGTGTCCTCGCTGGCGCTGGTGTGGATCCCGTACATGGAGCTGGCGCCGTTCTCGGGCACGCTGGGCTTCGTGCTGTGCTGGTTCGCCGCCTTCGTGCTCATGTACTGGGTGGCCGAGCGGGAGCTGGAGGGGCCGCTGATCGCCGCCGACAAGGCGGTCGCCGTGATCATCGGGTCGGTCGCGATCGCGCTCCTGATCCCGCTCGTGGCCATCCTCGTGTACGTGTTCACCAAGGGCTGGCACGCGCTCACGTGGCACTTCTTCACGCAGGATCAGTCGGGCGTGGGACCGCAGCAGGGGGCCACGGCCGGCGGCGGCCTGCACGCCATCGTGGGCACGCTGCAGCAGGTCGGGCTGGCGATCGTCCTGACCGTCCCCGTCGGCATCGCCACAGCCGTGTACATGAACGAGGTGGGCGGGCGCATGACCCGCGCAGTGCGCACCTTCGTGAACGCGATGAGCGGCGTGCCGTCGATCGTGGCCGGCCTCTTCATCTTCACCGTGTGGATCCTCGAGATGGGCAACAGGTTCTCGGGCTTCGCGGCCGCTCTGGCCATCTCCATCCTCATGCTGCCCACGGTCACGCGCACGTCCGAGGAGGTGCTGCGGCTGGTGCCCAGCGGCCTGCGGGAGGCGTCGCTGGCGCTGGGCTCGCCGGAGTGGCGCACAGTGTGGACGGTGGTGTTGCCGACCGCCGCGTCGGGCCTGGTCACCGCGGTCATCCTGGGCGTCGCGCGGGCGGTCGGCGAGACGGCGCCGCTGATCATGACCTCATTCGGCACGCCCGCCCTCAACAAGACCCCGTTCCAGGACCCCCAGCAGAGCCTGCCGCTGTTCGTGTGGCAGCAGTACCAGCTTCAGCTGCCCTCGCCGCTGGCCCGCGCGTGGACCGGCGCGCTGGTGCTGATCACCATGGTGCTGATCCTGTTCCGCATCGCGCGCTATTTCGGAAGCAGAAAGGCGGTGTTGTGAGCGTCTCCGACCAGCCCACGGCGGTAACCGCGGCCGGCGAGCAGCAGGCGGTCGCCGCCGGCACCGGGAGCGGCGACCTGCGGGCGGAGCGGGTCAGCGCCTGGTTCGGCAGCCACAAGGTGCTGGAGGGCCTGTCGCTGCACATGCGCCCGCAGATCGTGACCGCCCTGATCGGCCCCTCCGGCTGCGGCAAGTCGACCTTCATCCGCATCCTCAACCGCATGCACGAGCTGGTGCCGAGCGCCGCCCTGTCGGGTCAGGTGCTGCTGGACGGCGTCGACATCTACGGCACGGAGCAGCGGCCCACCGAGACCCGCCGCCGGATCGGCATGGTGTTCCAGAAGCCCAACCCGTTCCCCGCCATGAGCGTGTACGACAACGTGCTGTCCGGCCTCAAGCTGACCCGTACGCGGGCCCCCGACAAGGACGCGGTGGTCGAGAAGGCGCTTGTCCGGGCAGGCCTGTGGCGGGAGGTGCGAAACCGGCTCAAGTCGCCCGGAGGCGCGCTGTCCGGCGGCCAGCAGCAGCGTCTGTGCATCGCCCGCGCCCTGGCCGTCACGCCGGACGTGCTGCTGATGGACGAGCCGTGCTCCGCGCTCGACCCCACGTCGACGCTGCGCATCGAGGAGACGATCGAGGAGATCCGCCACGACGTCACGGTGGTCATCGTCACCCACAACATGCAGCAGGCCCAGCGCGTCTCGCAGCAGTGCGCGTTCTTCAACGTCAACGAGGGGGAGCCGGGCAAGATCGTGGAGATCGGGACGACCACCCAGATCTTCGAGAACCCGAACGACCAGCGCACGGCCGACTACGTGCAGGGCAGGTTCGGCTAGTGAGGACCCGCTAGTGCGGCGGCTGCTGGTGATGGTGCTGGCCCTGGCGGCGTTTGCCGCTGCGGGCGGCGGTACGGCCGCGCCGGCCGGCGCATCCGGCGTCACCGTCCTGGGCGCGGGCTCGACCTGGGATCAGATCGCCACCACGCAGTGGGAGGCGGACGTCAAGTCGATCTACGGGATCACCATCAACTACGAGGGGGTGGGCTCCAGTGCCGGCCGCCAGTTCTACATCGAGAACCAGGTGGACTTCGGCGACTCCGACATCCCCTTCCAGACCCTCGCCTCCGACAACGAGGTGGCGCAGCTCAACTCTGAGCACAAGACCTGGCAGTACCTGCCCACCGTGGCCGGCGCCACCGGCATCATGTACAACCTGCACACGCCGTCGGGCAAGCGGATCACCAACCTCCAGCTCGACTCGAACACGCTGACCGGGATCTTCACGGGGACGATCACGAGCTGGACGGATCCCCGGATCCTCAGGCTGAATCCCAAGTTGCGGGGGCAGCTCCCGCCGACCGGCTCCCAGTACAACCGCATCATCCCGGTCGTGCGATCGGACGGGTCGGGCACGTCCGCGATGTTCTCGGACTACCTGCGCCAGCTCCAGCCCTCGCAATGGCGGGCATTCTGCTCCAAATACCCCGATTCGTTCCCTGACGGGTGCGGCCAGACGTCGTACTGGCCCACCAGCATCCCGGGCGCGATCGCCCAGAAGGGCTCTGACGGCGTCGCCAACTTCGTGCAGCAGAACTACAGCACGGTCACCTACGTCGAGACCGGCTACGCGATCGAGCGGAACTTCCCCGTCGCACTGGTCAGGAACCAGAGCGGCCATTTCGTGTTCCCGTCCGCCACCAACGACGCGGCGGCGCTCACCCACGCCCACATCCTGCCCGACCTGATCTCGGATCTGAGCGGCGTGCATGTGGCGCCCGAGGCCAACGCCTACCCGATCGCCGGATACAGCTACATGATCACGCCCACCAAGGTGCAGTTCGGCTTCACGACCGCAAAGGGCGCCGTGCTCGGCAGGTTCATCCTGTACGCGGCCTGCGCCGGGCAGCGGAAGGCGGCGTCATTGGGCTACGCGCCGCTGACCCCAGTGCTGGTGCGCGGGGTGTTCGCGGCCGTCCGCCGCATCCCCGGCGCCCCGGCCCCGCCGCCCTTGTCCCACTGCGACAACCCCACCATCACCGGAGGCGGAGACACGGGGCCGACGGGAAACCCCGGCGGGTCGGGCACAAACAGCCCCCCGACGTCCAGCGGGACGAACGGCGGGGCCAACCCCAGCAAGACCAACTCAGGCGGGAAAACGCACAGCGGCTCGGGCGGCAAGGCCAAGAGCACGACCGCGGCCACGCAGGACAACACCGAGCCGGGTGTGGCGCCCACCGTGGGCGTCGTGCTCACGTCGTACCAGCTTTCCACCCGGCGGGCCGCAGCCCTGGCCGCCCTTGGGCACGTCGGTTCCGCGTCCTCGACACCGCTCGGGCTGGCGGCTGTGGACGCACTGGTGATCGCGCTGCTGCCGTTCCTGGGCTGGCAGCTGTGGCGGCGCCGGCCGTGGGCGGGCAGACCGTGATCCGCGTGCACACGAGGAGCGTGAACCTGTGAGAGCACTGGCAACGATCGCAGCCGCGGTCGTCCTGGCGGCCGTCATGACGGGCTCGGCCGGGGCGGCGGCGTCCCGGGCGCACGACCTGGCGGGTGCATCGGCCAGCGCGAATCCCAGCACCGACCTGGTCGATGCCCAGTTCGTCGACCTTTCGTGGAGCGGCTTCACGCCCGGTGCGCCGGTGTACGTGTTCGAGTGCGCGCGGACCGCAACCAACGTCGGCACGCAGTGCGTGCAGCCATCGTTCGATATCCCGCATTACACGTCCACCAGCACGGGTACCGGGATCGTCCGCTACGGCGTGCAGGTGCAGTCGTTCGGAAAGTTCCAGTGTGACGACACGCATCTGTGCTCGATCGACCTGCTGGAGAACCCCACCGACCTGTCCAGCGGGGTCAGGGTGCCGATCACGTTCGCGCGGCCGCCCGGGGCGTGCCCCACCGCGACCACCCCACCGGTCGCCGGCGAGGGCGCCAGCCCGGCGGCGTACACCATCTACAAGTGGGAGAACCAGGTGTGCAACCTGCCGTCGCACCTGAACGTGACCTACACCAACGACAACTCGTACGACGGGATGTCCGGGTTCGTGAACTCCAGCCCCAACTCGAACTTCGCCGTCACGGGGGTGCCGCTGCCCGGGTCGCAGGCCCAGAAGCTCTCGGCCGGCCACCGTGGCTACGCGTACGCGCCGCTGACGCTGACGGCGCTCTCGGTGGCCTACAACATCGTCGACCAGCAGGGACACCAGGTCACGCACCTGGTGCTGACGCCGAGGATCCTGGCGGAGATCGCCACCGGCAATCTGGGCACCTTCAACTGCCCGCCCACCGTCAGCGATTCCGACTGCGTGAATCTCTACGGCGGTGATCCGGAGATCCGCAATCTGAACCCCGGCGTCCAGTTCCCTTCAGGGCCGATCCAGTTCCTGATCCGGGCTGAGCACTCCGCGTCCAACCTCGCCTTCACATCGTGGATGAGCGCCACCGCGCCGGATGTCTGGACGTACGGCACCGCCACCACCTGGCCGCCGCCGGATCCGCACCCGTGTCCCACCTGCCCCGGCGGCGTCCAGGGCGAGAACATCACCGCGCTCGGCGTCGGCGCTCCGCAGACCTACACCCCGGACGACATCTACATCGGCGTCATCGACTCCACCTACGCCGCCCTCAACGACGTCCCGGTGGCCAGCATCGAGAATCCCGGGCAGCCGGCCGGCGTGGCGCCCACCGCCGCGTCGCTCGCCGCGGCGGTGAGCGACGGCACGAAGAACGCCGACGGCACCATCACGCCGAGCTACGACACCACCGATCCCAACGCGTATCCCCTGCCGATGCTGACCTACGCGATCGTGCCGACCACCAAGAGGTGGCCGAACTTCACAGCCGACGACGGCAAGATGCTGAAGGG
Organism: Gaiellales bacterium; assembly: GCA_051955775.1. Lineage (GTDB taxonomy): Bacteria > Actinomycetota > Thermoleophilia > Gaiellales > JAICJC01 > DASUHT01. The sequence continues at coordinate 20,895 of JBQCGJ010000195.1, forward strand.
GTTCCTGGCCTTCGCGGCCGGCGCCGGCCAGAAGGTGCTGCCCAACGGCAGCTTCCCGCTGCCCGCCGCTCAGGCCGCCCAGACGACCGCGATCGCGGCCAAGATCCCCACCAGTGAGCCGGTGCCGCCCGGCGGCGGCCACCACCAGCACCACAACGGCCAGGGCGCAGGCACGGGCACCGGCTCGGCCGGCACCGGCAGCGGCACCGGCGGCGGCGCGTCGCTCGGCGGCGGCGGAGGTTCGAGCGGCGGCGGGAACGGCGGATCGGGCCCGGGTTCCGGCAAGTCGCCGCACACCAAGGTCAAGCCGGTGCACGCGAAACCGCTGGCGTACACGCTGACGGCCAAGAACCTCAGCTCCTCGAGCTCGGGCGCGATCGTGCCCGTGCTGGCCGCGCTGGCGCTGTTCGGCATCGTGTTCGGCCCGGCAGTGCTGCTCTTCTCACGCAGCCGCTCGGCGCTGTCCGGCAGGTCGCTGCGCGGCATGCTGCGCCGGCCCGGGACCGGAGGCGGCGCGGTGCCGTGAGCGAGCTGCGCGAACAGGTCGCAGTCGAAGCCCAGCCGGCCGGCGCGGCCGGGAACGGTGGCGTGCTGGCGGAAGATGCGCCGCGGGCTGAGCCGGCGCCCGGACCGCCTCCCGCCTCGCGGCAGCCTGCGGCTCCGCCGGCCACCGCTCCGGCTCGCCGCTCCGGGCTGGTCAACGTGATGATCGTGTGCGCGATTCTGGGTGCGCTGGCGGGCGGATTCCTGGTCTACGAGTTCTGGCTCACCGGGCTCATCCAGAGTCGCAGCCAGACTCGCCTGCTGGCTGAATTCAAGGGCTCGCTGCTGCTGGACGACACGCCGGCGCTGATCACGCCTCCGGCGGGGCAGCCGGTGGGCCTGATCCAGATCCCGACGATCGGCGTCAGCCAGGTCATCGTGCAGGGCATCAGCTCGGCCGACACCAAGCTCGGGCCCGGACACGACCCCTCCACGCCCGCCCCCGGCCAGGCTGGGAACGCGGTGGTGATCGGGCGCCGCGCCGCCTATGGCGGGCCGTTCGCGAAGCTCGACCAGATCAAGCAGGGCGACAAGATCATGGTGCTCACACGCCAGGGCCTGTTCACGTACACGGTCGCGCATCTGCGGTTGGTGTCACTCGGCGATCCGGCGATGGCGAAGTCCAGCACTGCCAGCCGTCTGACGCTGATCACGTCCGACCCGCCCTACCTTGGCGAGCAGGAGATCGCCGTGGTCGCGCGGCTGACCGCGAAGACCCTGCACAACAAGGGGCTGCAGGTGCCCGCGCCGCTGCCACTGCCGCCGCCGGGCGAGAAACCCGGTCTGTCCACCGACGCCAGCGCCTGGGGTCGCATCCTGCTGTGGGGCGAGCTCCTGATCGTCGCCATCGCCGGCACCTGGTACCTGCTGCGGCGGCGGTGGTCGACAGCCGTCACCTACCTGCTGGCGGCGCCGATCCTGATCGCCCTGGCGTTCTTCTTCTACGGCGCCATCGACGTCCTGCTGCCCCCCACGCTGTGACCGTCCGGCCGACATCCATCCGCGCCGCCGCCGCCGTCGCCTGTCTCGCGCTGGCCGCCGGCTGCGGCTCGAGCGGACACGGCGCCGCCGGCCACCCTGGCTCGCACTCCAAGCGCACCTCGAGTGCCGCCTACTACGCCAAGGACAAGGGCAACGCCCAGTTCGCCATGGGCACCAGCGTGCTCATCACCGCGAAAGGCTTTCTGCCGCACATCCTGCTGGCGCCGATGGGCCGCCCGGTCGTGTGGAAGAACTCGTCCTCGCGCACCCAGTCGGTGCACCTTGACAACTACGGCAGCCGGGTCGATTCCGGGCCGATCAAGCCGGGCGCGACGTGGTCATTCAACCCGAAGGCGGAGCTCAGCCTCGTCTACCACTCGACGTACGACCCGCACTTCCGCGGCCAGCTCCAGGTGCAGCCGATCGGGAACCAGTAAAGCCGCCGCCGTTTCCAACGTTTCCGCACTGTTCATGTAGAGGCCGGATTCCGTTCGGAAAGCCGCCACCTGGGCTGGATACAACAGCAGGCGATACGGCGTCCGACAAGGGGGTGCTCCAGGGGAGTCGCAGCAGTTGGCCTGCCGCCGCATGCCGTGCGGCGGATCGTCCGTCACAGCACCTTTCAACGGAGGGAATTCGTCTTGACCATGCGTAGGCTCATGAAGCTCCCGATTCTGCTGGGGGTTCTCACCGCCGCCGTCCTGATGACCGGAAGCGCGTCGCAGGCGGCGACCCAGACGACCTCTCTGCAGATCCTGCAGGGCGGGTCTGACACGACCTACTACATGATGACCGCCCTCGGCGACCTGTATAACCAGGCGCCGGGTTGTAACCAGCTGGCGAGTCCGCAGCCGCTCAGCGGCACCTGTCCCAACAGCGGCAGCGAGAACAAGGCCGACTTCGAGAACTACTTCCACGACATGGTCGTGCAGCGGTTCCCGATCGGCTCGAGCGGCGGCATCAACCAGATCTGCCAGACCGGGACGGCGGGCGTCCAGCTCGTGCAGCTCGCGCGCTCGTCCAGAGTGCCGCTTCCTGCCGCCAGCGGCGGCTCGGACTGCACCGGCCTGCACTTCGTCGGCTATGCCCGTGACGGCATCTCCTGGGAGTGCTTCCCCGGCGCCACCGGATCGGGCTGCGCAAGCCTGATGTCCGGCACCGCAAACATCACCATCCCGAACCTGAAGAAGATCTTCGTCAGTTGCACGATCACCAACTGGAACCAGGTCGGCGGCTCGAACGTCCCCATGGACGTGTACGTCGCGCAGGCCAACTCCGGCACCGGCGTCACGTGGGCGGCTGCGATGGGCGTAACTCTGGCCCCCGGCCAGGCGCTCACCCAGTGCGTCGCCAACCCGAACAACCCGAACCAGCCTGGTTCGAACGTCAGTGCTGAAAACACCAACAACCTGATCCACACGAACGGTGACGAGGCGAATGCGATCTTCTACTACTCGGTGGGCGTGTACCACCGGACGTACGGCACCGGCTTCTCGGGCAGTGACGGCAGCCAGCTCGGCAAGATCAACGGCCAGCTGCCGACCACGAACCTGATCCAGGCCGGCACGTTCGCCGTCAGCCGGTACCTGTTCAATGTCTACTGCAAGGGCGATCCGGCGAAGTCCAACAAGTGCGGAACCGCCGCTGCGGCGACTGCCAACATCACCAAGTTCGGCGGTGAGGCGGGCTTCCTGTGCAAGGGCGAGGCCGCCTTCAACGACACGCACGGCAACCCGATCGTCGATCCGCTGACGAGCAAGGCGTACCGCTCGGCTCCGAACGGCACCGGTCAGCCCACGGGCGAGATCCCGGCCACCATCACGGCCCAGGGCTTCGTCCCGCTGAAGAAGCAGAGCGACGGCACGTACTGCGTGACGTTCGTCTCCTGACCGACCGCGCACGCGCGGTCACGCGACCGAAAGGAGGGGCCGGGCCCAGCGCCCGGCCCCTCAGCAATTCCGGCTTCGCCCTTACCCCTTCGCACGCTTGGACAGCGAGGCCGCGTTGGCGCAGTCGTCGTGGAGGACCGGCTGCGACGCCAGCAGTGTGCTCTTGCGTTCCAGGGAGCAGGCCATCCGGGCCAGGGCGGCGGCCGTGGCATTGAGCGGCTTGCGCGCCTTGACCTCGAGCTTGACGACCGGGGCGAAGCGGACTGTCAGCTCGTGGTGCGAGGTGTGGGGTGTGACCCCGTTCAGCGCGTTGCCCCACTGGATGGCGACCTCCCGGGTGGCCAGGATCGTCGTCGCCAGCCCGGGCACTGCGGCGGCCTGGGCGGGGTGGAACATGTTCAGGCCCAGCAGCACGTGGTCCCAGCTCAGCTTCGCGCCCTGCAGCCCGCCGGCCGAGTGGCCCGGCGTCGTCTCGAGTGATCGCACGGAGCCGTCCGCCGTGTTGATCAGCTCGACCAGGAACGAGAAGTTGTCGGTGGCCTCCTTG
>JBQCGJ010000196.1:0-7607 GCA_051955775.1 Gaiellales bacterium
CGGTTCAAGCAACCCTCCCCGTGCGGGAGCAGAGCGCACAAGCGGCCGGACATCCGGCATCTGATCGTGATCGTGATGGAGAACCACTCCTTCAGCCAGATCATCGGGCCGGCGCGCTACATCACCGCGCTCGCGCATGCCTGCGGTCTGGCCACGAACTACCACTCCGTGGGCAGCCCCAGCCTGCCCAACTACCTGGCCATGACCAGCGGCAGCACGCACGGCCTGCACCGGGACTGCGATCCCAAGAGCTGTCCACAGCGCGGGCCGAGCATCTTCTACCAGCTTGCGAACCACAACAGGGTGTGGCAGGCGTTCCAGGAGTCGATGCCGTCGAACTGCGCGCTCAGCGGCACGAACCTGTACGCCCCGCGGCATAACCCGGCCACCTACTACACGGCCTCACGCCGGGGCTGCGCAAAGCACGACATGCCGCTGGGCACGACCACCACGGGCCCGCTGCACGCCGCCCTGGCAGGGAGCCTCGGCTCCTACGCGTTCGTGACGCCGAACCTCTGCGACGACATGCACGACTGCTCGACCGCGATCGGCGACGCGTGGCTGGCCAAGTGGATCCCCGTGATGCGGGGAAGCCGCATGTACCGGGCCGGTCACACCGCCATCGTGATCACCTTCGACGAGGGCGCCGGTGCGCATGTGCCGACGGTGGTCGTGAGCCCGTACACGCGGGCCGGGACACACTCGTCGAGGCAGTTCTCCCATTACTCACTGCTGCACGCGGCCGAGTACATGTTCAAGATCCCGACTTTCCTCGGGCACGCCGCCTCCGCGGGCGGCTTCGGGCACGCCTTCCGTCTGACGGCCTGACGCGCACCGGGCCCACTCTGGCCTGCCCGGGTCGTGCGGCGTATCCTGGAGCGTCGTGGCCGATGGCGACATGCCCGATGGGCGGGATCGGGCCGCCGCACAGGACGAGGCCGAGCGGCTTGGCCCGGCGCCGCCCACCCCGCGCGCGCAGGGCACACGCCGGCTGCTCTCGCTGGCGACACTGGACGTCGGCCCGCTGCGTCGCCATCGCGACTTCCGGCTGTTGTGGCTGGGCCAGGGGGTCTCGTTCCTGGGTTCCATGGTCACGTACGTGGCCCTGCCTTTCCAGGCCTACGAGCTGACCCACTCGTCGCTCGTGGTCGGGCTGATGGGGCTCGCCGAGCTTGCACCGCTCTTGATATCCGCGCTGGCCGGCGGAGCCCTGGCCGACGCCATCGACCGCCGCATGATGGTGCGGCTGACCGAGGGCGGCCTGGCGGGGTGCTCCGGGCTGCTGGTCGTGAACTCGCTCCTGCCGCATCCGGCGGTGTGGGTGCTGTTCGTGCTGTCGGCCGTCATGGCGTCGTTGGACGGCCTGCAGCGGCCGTCGCTGGATGCCCTGGCGCCGCGGCTCGTGGAACGCGACGAACTGATGGCGGCGGGAGCGCTGAACACCTTCCGGATGACGGTGGGGATGGTCGCCGGGCCGGCGCTCGGCGGCCTGCTGATCGCCGCGATCGGCCTGCCGGCCACGTACGGATTCGACGTCGTCACGTTCGGGGCATCGCTGAGCGCGCTGGCGATGATGAGGGCCGTGCCGCCGCCGCCCGAGGCCGAGCGCCCGTCGTTGCGCCGCGTGCTCGACGGATGGGCCTACGCGCGCAGCCGTCCGGAGCTGATCGGCACCTACGCGGTCGATATCGTGGCCATGTTCTTCGGCATGCCCAACGCCCTGTTCCCGGCGGTGGCGTCCAGCCTGGGCGGCCCCAAGGTGCTCGGCCTGCTGTACGCGGCGCCCGCCGTCGGCGCACTGCTGGCCACGGTGACCAGCGGCTGGACGGCCCACGTACGGCGACACGGCGCGGCCGTGTGCCTGTCGGCCATCGGCTGGGGCCTTGGCATCGTGGTGTTCGGCCTCTCGCACGCGCTGCCGCTGGCCCTCGTTGGACTGTGCCTTGCGGGCGTCGCCGACACCCTGTCGGGCCTGTTCCGAAGCGTGATCTGGAACCGCACGATCCCCGACCACCTGCGCGGGCGGCTGGCCGGCATCGAACAGGTCAGCTACTCGACGGGCCCGCTCCTGGGCGATGTGGAAGCGGGCGTGGTGGCCAGCCTGGCCGGCGTGCGCGCCTCGATCGTGTCCGGCGGCGTGCTGTGCGTGGCGGGGGTGGTGGTCGCGGTGGCTGCGCTGCCGGCCTTCTGGCGCTACGTCGACCGCGGAGATCCCGCGCAGCCGGTCGTGTCACACGAAAGCGTCTGACGTGGTGACAGAATGCGTGGCATGAACCTTGACATCCTGATCGATCAGAAGCATCCCGCCGATCCGGCGTTCGCGCCCGACGGCCGCATCGCATTCACCGCGGGAACAAGCTGGAGCGAGCCCGGCAAGAGCCCGCAGTCACGTATCTGGATCGCATCCGCCGACGGCTCTGGGTGCCGCCAGGCGACCCGCGGGCCGGGCGTGGACAGCCACCCGTGCTGGTCGCCGGACGGCCGCGTGCTGGCGTTCGCCTCCGACCGCGACCACGAGGGGCGGATGTCGGTGCACCTGCTGGAGGCCGGAGGCGAGGCCGCCCCGGTGGGGGATATCCCGGGGTCGGTGGAGCAGGTCGTATGGGATCCGGAGGGGCGCCGCCTGATGGTGCTGGCCGCCGACCCGGGCAGCGACCGCGCCGGCGCCGACTCCGCAACGCGCCTGAGCGACGGCGCCAGCCACGATCCCGAGGTGCGTACGCCGCGCGAGCACTGGCGGCGGCTGTATCTGATCGATGCCGGCTCGGGCGTCACCACGCAGGTGCCGCTGGACGCGGTGAATGTGTGGGAGTTCGACTGGCTCGGAGGCGAGGTGGCCGCCGTGGTGTCGGACGACCCTTCCGAGAGCGGCTGGTACGACGCCCGCATCGCCCTGCTCGACCCGGCGACAGGTGAGCAGCGCACGCTGCACGAGCCGGTGCACCAGGTGTCGTGCGTGCGGCTGTCGCCGGACGGCGACCGGGTTGCCTTCGTGGAGGGGTTCTGCTCGGATCGCGGCATCCTGGTCGGCGACGCCTGTGTGGTGCCCACCGGCGGCGGCGCTGCGCGCGTGCTGTCCCGCGAGCCGGACGTGGGCAATCTGGGATTCGCCGCCGGACGCCTGTGGTTTGCGGCCGTGAACGGCCTGGACAACGCCTGTGGATGGTTCGGGGACGACGGCCGGCCACACACGGCCTGGGCCGGTCCCGCCAGTCTGGCCGGCGGCTGGATCCCGAATATCGCCGTGTCGGCGGACGGCAAGCTGCTGGCTGCGGCGCACAGCTCCTGGGCGGAGCCGCCCGAGCTGCGCGTGCTGGACACGGCCGAGCCGTCGGAGTGGCGCGCGCTGTCGCAGCTCAACTCCGGTCTCGGCGACCGACCGCTTCCGAACTGCGAGCGGGTGACGTGGTCCGCCGCGGACGGCCTCGAGATCGAGGGGCTGCTGATCCGGCCCGCGGGCGTGGACGGCCCGCTGCCCCTGCTCGTGAAGGTGCACGGCGGCCCGACGTCCAGCTTCGGCTGGGAGTTCCCGGGTGCCGGAGACGTGTGGCCCGCGGAGGCGGGCTACGCACTGCTGCTGCCGAATCCTCGCGGGTCGGCGGGCCGCGGCCAGGAGTTCGCCCTCGCCAACCTGGGCGACATGGGCGGCGGCGATCTGGCCGACATCCTGGCCGGGATCGAGTCGCTGGTCGACGCGGGCATCGCCGACACCAACAGGGTCGGCATCCTGGGCGGAAGCTACGGCGGCTTCATGGCGGCATGGGCGATCACCCAGACCGACCGCTTCGCGGCGTCGATCCCCATGGCAGCCGTCACCGACTGGCTGTCGTTCCACAACACGACCAACATCGGCCGGTTCGACGAGCTGTTCCTGAACGGCGATCCATACGACCCGGAGTCGGATTACCTGCCGCGCTCGCCGATCATGCATGTGCGGCGGGTGCACACCCCGACGCTGGTCATGCACGGCGAGCTCGATCTGTGCGTGCCGGTCTCGCAGGCCCACGAGCTGTACCGGGCACTGGCCGACGAGGGCGTGACCACCGAGCTGGTCGTGTATCCGCGCGAGGGGCACGGCTGGAAGGAGCGCGACCACGTGCTGGACGGGATCCACCGGCAGCGGGAGTGGTTCGACCGCCACCTGGCCGCGGACAGGGCCGCGGTCAGGCCGCTTGAAACCCGATCGGCGTGATCACCGCGCGCTGATCGGGCACGAAGCGCAACGGCCGCCTGGCCTCGATCTCATACCGCCAGGCCAGAATCCGGCCCTCCACAGCCGGGGGAAGGTGTGCGGGGATGGAGAACTCGAACGGCGCCCAGGTGGCGCCTTCCAGCCACGCGGCGGGACAGGCATCCGCCTCCCATACGCACAGATCGCGCCATATCGGCTGGTAGCGCACGTTCCATCCGCGGTCGAGCCGCCAGCACTCCAGGAATCGCGCCGACACCAGCAGCCCGGCCGGGCGGGTGGCGCGGTCGCCGTGCACCCTGCCGCGTAGGCGGCCCCCTCCGCGCAGCGCAGCGTCCGCCAGCTCGACATGGAAACCGCGCGCGTCGAAGCTTGCGATCAGCCGGTCCCGCGGATAGTCCTCGGTGTGCGCGTGTGGCTCGCCGCACGTGATCTCCAGCTCTTCGGCCACCGCCGCCCGCTGACGCCGGGAACCGCGGCGGCGGGCGATCACGCCGTAGCCGAGCGTGCAGCGATCGGTGGCCGTGGACGGCGGCGCGTCCTTCGGCACATCGAGCTGGAACCGGCCGTCTGTCCCCGGCAGGCCGAACGCCACGTGAAACGTCCCGCGGGCACCGGGGGTGCGCTCGCGGCGCACGAGCTCGACCTCGTCAGCACCGGGCACGCTGCCGCCGACAACTCCTCCCGCGGCGGCCACCGGCGTGTCCAGCGAAAGCTCGAGGCCCAACGCGGCCGACATACCGCAAATCGTACTCCCGGGATGACGGGGAGGATGTGACGTGTCGAAACCCGGGCGGCGAGGCGCGCCCGCGCCACGCTAGACGTCCTCCCAGGGGAAGCTGTCCAGCCGCTCGGCGCCGGTGTCGGTGACCAGCGCCTGCGTCTCCAGCTTCACGGCTTCGCGGCCGCCCTGCTCGCCGATCAGGCTCTCCACGCACACCACCATCCCGGGCTGGAACACGCCGGCCTGGAAGTCGGCCGCGTCCTGGGGCGCATAGGCGGCCGGGTACTCGTCGCTGAGGCCGACGCCGTGCAGCAGGCAGGAGTAGCGATTGGCCAGGTACCGGTGCGGGATCGGCCAGCTCCTCCGCGAGTACTCGCGGAAGTCCATGCCGGGCTCGATCAGCGCCAGGTTGTGCTCGATCTGCTCGCGCGCGGCGGCGTACAGCGAGCGCTGTTCGGCGGTCATGTCCACGTGGTCGATCGTCCACGAGCGCGAGAGATCCGCGCAGTACCCGTACGGCCCGATCATGTCGGTGTCGAAGGCCAGCATGTCGCCACTCTGCGCGACGTGGCCGGAGCACTCCTGGAACCACGGATTGGTGCGCTCCCCCACCGCCAGCAGCCGCGTCTCCAGCCACCCGCCTCCCGAGCGGATGTTCTCGTGGTGCAGCTCGGCCCAGATCTCCTGCTCGGTGCGGCCCGCCACCGACTGCTCGTACATCCTCGCCATGCCCGCCTCGCACACCCGCAGCGTCCAGCGCATCAGCTCGATCTCCTGCGGGCTCTTGATCATCCGCGCGTGCTCGGTCAGCTCCTGCCCCTCGACCAGGGTCACGCCGTACCTGCGGAGGGCGTCCACGCCGGGTGGCTCGAGCTTGTCCACCGCCAGTCGCAGATCGCCCGCCGTGCGCTCGCGCAGCGCGTCCACGATCTCCCGCGCCCAGGTGTCGACCCACTCGGCCAGATTCTCTGCGGAGTACATGTAGAACCAGGCGTAGGCGGGCCGGATCTCGTCGATCGTCTCCAGTCCGCGCACGACATGCTCCGAGCCGCGGTACTCGAAGTCGATGGCGTGGCCGTCGGCGAACACCAGGGCGTAGTGGAAGGGGTTGTGCGCCGCCCACACCTGCATGTTGGCGGCATCCAGCGCATAGCGGATGTTGGTGGGGTCGAACAGCAGGATGGCGGTGCACCCGTGCCGGGCCACCTGCTCGACCAGCCGCCGCTTGCGGTAGCCGCGTGCCGCCACCAGTGTCGAGTGCGGAATGGGGCTGACCAGCGGCCGGTCCGCGCCGGCGGCGTTCAGGTACTCGCGCTTGCGCGGGTCCTTGAAGACGCGGGCCAACGCGATCAGACGGGGGCGGCCTCGGAGGCCTCGCGCCCGATCCCGGCTATCCGGTAGGCGTCCGCCTCGTCGAGCGTCTCGCATTTGAGGAGCGCCCTGGCCAGCGCGTCCAACCGCTCCCGGTTGGCCTGGAGCTGGGTGGTGGCCTGGTCCTCGCACTCCTCGAGGATCCGCCTCACCTCGCCGTCCACCAGCTCGCGGGTCTGCTCGGACACGCCGTCGGTGCCTCCCGGAAAGAGCTGCGGCTGGTCGTCCGGCCCCGGCAGCACGCTGACCGGCCCCACCGCCTCGGACATGCCCCACCGGCCCACCATCTGGCGGGCGATGCGGGTGGCCTGCTCGAGGTCCGACTCGGCGCCGGTGGTCAGGTCGTGGTAGATCAGGAGCTCGGCGGCGCGCCCGCCCAGGGCGCCGATCAGCCGGCCCCGCAGGTAGTCGACCGAATAGCCGTAGCGGTCGGCATCGGGCGCCTGGAAGGTCACGCCGAGCGCACGCCCGCGGGGGATGATGGAGATCTTCCGCACCGGGTCGGCGCCGGGCTGCAGCATGCCCAACAGCGCGTGTCCCGACTCGTGGTAGGCGGTCCGCTCGCGCTCGGCTTCGGAGAGCATGATGCGCCGTTCCGCGCCCAGCACGATGCGTTCCAGGGAGTCGGTGAAGTCGGCCATGGCGACCCGCTCGTGGCCGCGCCGGGCGGCCGTCAGCGCAGCCTCGTTGACCAGGTTCTGCAGGTCCGCCCCGACCATTCCCGGCGTGGACGCGGCCAGCCCCTCCAGGTCGACGCCGTCGTCCAGCGGGACGCTGCGCGTATGCACCTCCAGGATCGCCCGCCGGCCGGGCAGGTCGGGCGGGCTGACCGCGACCCGGCGGTCGAACCGGCCGGGCCGCAGCAGCGCGGTATCGAGCACGTCCGGCCGGTTGGTGGAGGCGATCACGATCACGCCCTCCGAGCCCGTGAACCCGTCCATCTCGGTCAGGATCTGGTTCAGCGTCTGCTCGCGCTCGTCGTGACCGCCGAATCCCGACCCGCCGCCGCGGGCGCGGCCGATGGCGTCCAGCTCGTCGATGAACACAATGGCCGGCGCGTGTGACTTGGCCTGGGCGAACAGGTCGCGCACGCGGCTGGCCCCCACGCCCACGATGGCCTCGATGAACTCCGACGCGGAGATCGAGAAGAAGGGCACCTCGGCCTCGCCGGCCACCGCCCGGGCGAGCAGCGTCTTGCCCGTGCCGGGCGGGCCGGACAGCAGCACGCCCTTCGGCACCCGCGCCCCCAGCCGCGTGTACTTCTGCGGCGTGCGAAGGAAATCCACCACCTCGGCCAGCTCGTCCTTCGCCTCGTCGATGCCG
>JBQCGJ010000197.1:0-5455 GCA_051955775.1 Gaiellales bacterium
GGGATGCAGCAGGTCGTTGCTTCCGGCCGGGAAGGGCGCGAGCGCCGCGGATCGCGACTCGACCACCACCAGCGCCTCTGCGACGGTCCGGTCATCGACCTCGCGACCCTCGGGGTTGAAGCCGACGGACGTCACGTGGGCACCGGCCGAGAGCCACTCCCTGCGGACGACGGGCTGGTCGGCATGGGTGGTGGCGCACACGATGCCGGCGCCGTCCATGGCATCCGCCCAGGCGTCGCACGCACGAACCTCGAGATCGAGCTCGCCCGCCAGCTCTGCGGCCAGTGCACGTGCGCGCTGCGGGTTCCGCCCGGCGATGCGCAGCTCGCGCAGCCGGCGTACGCGGGGGACGGCCAGGGCATGCGCACGGGCCTGCACGCCGGTCCCCAGCACGGCCGCCACATCTGCGTCCTCGCGGGCCAGAAGGCGGGTCGACAGCGCTGAGGCCGCTGCGGTGCGAAGCGCGGTGATGGAGGTGCCGTCGATCAGCGCAGTGGGCTCGCCGGTGGCCGGGTCGAAGGCCAGCACGACCGCCTGGTGGGTGGGGAGGGAGCTGCCGGCGTTGCCTTCGAACACCGACACCAGCTTGCAGGTGAGGGCGCCCAGAGACGGCACGTAGGCCGGCATGGCGGCCATGAATGCGTTCTGCTCGGGGACGCCCGCGGCGATCCGGTCGGGGGCCGAGGCGCGACCGGCGCTGAGATCTGCCATCGCCCCGGCCAGGCCGTCGATCAGCGCGTCCGGGTCGAGCAGTGATTCCACGTCCTCGCGGGTCAGCACCAGCACGCCCGCCGTTCTACCACGATGGTACGGTGCGCGCGTGATCACCCTGTACTGGTCCCCCGGTACCGCGGCAATGGCGCCGCAGGCGTGCCTCGAGGAGGCGGGCGCCGAGTACGAGCTGGTGCGCGTGCGCCGCGACGGGTACACGGTGACCGAGCCGGAGGGGTACCTCGAGCTGCAGCCGGAGGGCCGCATTCCGGCGTTCCGCGACGGCGATCTCGTCCTGCACGAGTCGGCGGCCATCTGCATGCACGTGGCCGACCGGTATCCCGACGCGGGACTCCTGCCGCGGTTGGGCACTGACGAGCGGGCCGACGCCTATCGCTGGCTCACGTACCTCACCAACACGCTTCAGCCCACCTACCAGCTGTGGTATCAGACCGACCGGTTCATCGATGGCGAGGAGGCGCGGGCCGCGGTCAAGCAGAGCCTGGAGCCGCGGCTGAATGGCATCTACGACTGGATCGACGGCCAGCTCGACGGCCGCTCGTACCTGGTGGGGGACGAATTCTCAGCCGCCGACCTGTACTGCTTCATGCTCACCCGATGGGGCCGCAACCTGCCGCGCAAGGCGTGGCTACTGCCCTCGCTGGGCGCCCACTACCGGCGGCTGGCCGAGCGTCCCAGCGTCGCCGCGATGCTCGAGAAGCAGGGTATCGAGGCGTTCCCCTCAGCCTGACGCCGGGGGTCAGTCGATGTGGAACGTCTCGGTGTGGCCGTCCACGCCGATGGCCTGGCCGCTGATCATGCGGGCCGCGTCGGAGGCCAGGAACAGGCACAGATCGGCGATCTCGTCTGGCGAGACGAACCTCGAGATCGACTGACCGGCCAGATACTCGCGCTCGACCGCCTCCACCGTCATGCCGCGCGCATTCGCCTCGCGTCCGATCACCCGGCGCATGCGATCGCCGTCGACCGAGCCCGGGCAGATCGCGTTCACCCGCACGTTGTGCGGCCCGCCCTCGACGGCCAGCGACTTGGTGAGGCCGATCACGCCCCATTTGGCGGCCACGTACGGCGTGCGCATGCCCATCCCGTACTGGCCGGCGGTGGAGGACAGGTTGATGATGGATCCGCCGCCGGCCGCCTTCATGATCGGCATGACCCGGGCGCACGCGCGGTAGTGGCTGGTCAGGTCGACCGCCAGGCAGCGCTCCCACTCAGCCGGCTCGACATCCTCGACCAGCGCCGTCGGGCCGGCGATGCCGGCGTTGTTGACCAGCACGTCGAGCCCGCCCAGATCGGCGAGCGCCGAGTCGATCCAGGCGTCGAGCGCTCCCCCGTCGGCGACGTCGACGACCTGGGCGGCGAGGCCGGACGCGGCCGCCGACTCGACCGCGGGCGGGTCGGCGTCGCACACGCGGACGTCGGCGCCGGCATTCGAGAACGCCCGGGCGACGGCCAGGCCGATCCCGCCGCAGGCCGCGGTGATGGCGACGCGCTGAGCCATGTGGGCGGCGACTCTACACGCCGCTGCGGAAGCAGTCCGGCGAGTGGTCGTCGATCATCCCCACCGCCTGCATGAAGGCGAAGCAGGTGGTGGGGCCGACGAACCGGAACCCGTCCTTCTTCAGCTGCTTGCTCATGCGGCGGCTTGCCTCCTCCGCGTGCGCGCGCTGGTCATGCGTGAGCCGCTGGCCGCCGGTAAAGCTCCACAGGTAGGCATCGAGGCTTCCGTGCTCGTGCTGCATGGCGAGGCATGTGGACGCGTTCTCGATCACCGCGTCGATCTTGAGGCGGTTGCGGATGATCCGCTCGTCCTCGAGCAGGGCGTCACGTTCCGCCTCGCCGTACTGAGCGATCCGCTTCGGGTCGAAATCGGCGAACGCGTGGCGATAGCCGTCGCGCCTGGACAGGATCGTCTGCCAGCTCAACCCCGCCTGCGCGCCCTCCAGGTTGAGCATCTCGAACAGCACCCGGTCGTCGTGCACCGGCACGCCCCACTCGTCGTCGTGGTAGGCGCGCATGAGCTCGCTCGACTCCGCCCACGCGCAGCGCGTCTTCCCATCACCGGGCACGCCGGCACACTATCGCCGCGCAGAGCTCCTAGTACGCGTGGCTGCGGCGGCGGCTGATGACCACGCGTGCTGCGAGCAGGTACACCACTGCGAAGATCGGCGCCGCGTGCATGCTGCCGGTGGCGACGAACGTCAGCCCTTCGACGGCGGCCAGGCCGATGGCCATGACGAGCCGCTCACGCCAGGTCGTGCGGATGAAGATCGAGCCCATGTCCTGCCGTCCTCCGATTCGATGGTGCGGAGGATGGTCATCGGCTCAAGGTGGGCAACGCTTGAGCCCGGCGTGCCGGGTCGTCCCGCGCCGGTGGGTGACCGATGGGAAGCACGATCGCAACTCGAGCGCCTCCCTGCGGGAGGTTTTCCGCGCTCGCGCTGCCGCCATGTGCCGTCGCAATCGCATGGGCGATGGCGAGCCCGAGGCCGGTGCCTGCCTGCGTCGCGGTCCGGGGGCTGAAGGGATGGAAGGCGTGCCCGAGCGTGAGGTCGTCGAAGCCCGGCCCGGAGTCCTCGACGGCGATCTCGAACGTGTCCCCATCCGCGGTGCCGAGGACGCACACCCAGCCACCGGGGGGCGTATGGCTGAGCGCGTTGTCCAGCAGGTTGTCGAGTGCCTGGCGCACGCGTGTGCGGTCGACACTCACGGTGACAGGCTGGACGGACGCGTGCAGTCGCACGTCGAGCGCGTCGGCCCGCGCTCGGAATGCGTTCACGCTGGCCTCAACCACCTCCGTCAGTGGCGTGTCGACACGGTGCACCGGGATCCGCCCGCGGTTCGCCCTGGCCAGCACGAGCAGGCCCTCGGCGATGGAGATCAGATGCCGGATCTCGGAGCCCGCCGACCGCAGCGCAGCCTCCAGCTCGTCATGGCTGCGCGGTGTGGACAACGCCGAGTCGACCTCGGCCTTGAGGATCGTCAGCGGCGTCCGCAGCTCGTGGCTGGCGTTGTCCACGAACCCGCGTTCACGGGCGAGCATGTCCTGCAGCCGGTCGAAGGTCGCGTTCAGCGTGGTCGCCAGCGCGGCCAGGCTGGGGTCGCTGTCGGGCACCTGCAGCCGGCGGGCCGGATCTGACGAGCCGATCGCCTCCGCCTCCCGGCTCATCCTGCCGACGGGGCGCAATGCGGCGCCGGCGAGCAGCCAGCCGATCAGCGACGACACAAGCAGCGCGGCCGGCAGGGCGATGGCGAACAGCACGAACACGCGGTGCAGCGCCTCCTGGCTGTTGCTCAGTGTGGCCCCCACGACCACGTACGCGTGCTTCTCCGCCAGCGTCGCGGGGACGACCAGGAGCCGGGAGCTGTCCAGACCACGCGGCGTGACGTCGAAGAACGTGGGCCTGCCGGCCGCGCGGAGCAGCGGGCTCGCCACAAGGGGGGAGCCGGCGACGGCGGGGGTGGACTCCAGCACGGAGCCGTCGGCGGCCAGCACCTGTGCGAACGCCTCGTCGGAGTCGATCAGGTGGATCGCGCCGCCGCCGATCGCCGGCCGGCGGGCGGCCGCGTCCACAATCACCTGCGCGCGCGACTGAAGGCCCATGTCCACGCCCTCGACCAGGTCATTGCGAAGCTGGATGTACACGAAGCCGGCGACGGCGATCGAGACCGCGGCCATGCCGGCCGCGAACGCCAGCGCGAGCCTGGCCCTAAGCGACAGCCGGGGCATCGTCGGTCAGCCGGTATCCGACCCCGCGCACGGTGCGCAGGCTCGAGCGCTGGAAGGGGCGGTCGATCTTGTCCCGCAGGCGCCGTACATACACGTCGACGATGTTGGGGTCGCCGTCGAATGCGCAATCCCATACCGCCTCGATCAGCCGCTCCCGCGACAGCACCTCTCCGCGGTGCCTGGCCAGATATTCGATCATGGCGAACTCCTTCGACGTAAGCTCGATCCCGACCCCGCCGCGGCGCACCGTCCGAGCAGCCGGATCGATGCGCAGATCGCCGACCGCGAGCTGGGCCGGGCGTTCGCCCACTCCCCGGCGGATGACCGCACGCAGCCTGGCGAACAACTCGGGGAACTCGAACGGCTTGGTCAGGTAGTCGTCGGCGCCGGTGTCGAGGCCCCGCACGCGGTCGTCCATCCCGTCGCGGGCAGTCAGCATGAGGATCGGCGAAGCACATCCTCGTGCGCGGAGCTCGCGGCACACCTGAAACCCGTCCAGGTCAGGCAGACGGATGTCGAGCACGATCGCGTCATACGACGCCGCGCCTGCCCGGGCGACAGCCTCGGTGCCGCCCGCCGCGCCGTCGGCGGCATAGCCCTCCTCGCGGAGGCGCTGCAGCAGGATCTCTCGCAACCTGCCCGCATCCTCCACCACAAGCACCCGCATTCGACACCTCCTCCGCAGATGGTACGGGCTGCTGCCCTCGGCCTGGCGAATCCGCTCCCGCGTTTTCAGGCGCTGTTCAGGAGGCGATGGCACGCTCGAGAGGTCAAACCTCGACGAGGAGGCTCGAGAGCATGAAGGCGCTGAAACATCCACGGCCACTCGGCGTGGCAACGGCGGCGGGCATGCTGGCCGTCGCCATCGGCTTGGTGTGGGCGCAATCTGGAGTGGCCCGGACGACCCCTCATCATCCGCGGGGTGGGTTCGTCAGGCGTATCACCAACCCGTATCTGCCCTACCGCGTCGGCTCGCGATGGATCTACCGCGGT
>JBQCGJ010000198.1:0-13125 GCA_051955775.1 Gaiellales bacterium
CATGGTGGGACGGTGCGGGTTGCTGCTTCCCCCCGTCCCGTTCTCGTCAGGCCGCGCGCACCGCCGGTGTGGTCGGGGCCGGCACGGAGACCACCGGGCACGGGGCTGCGAGGAGGAGCTCGCTGCCCGCGCCGTGCGCCATGCCGTCGCCGTTCGATGCGCCGCAGGCGACCACGATCAGACGTGCGCCATGCGAGAGTGCGGCCTGGGCGACCACAGCCGCCGCATCCCGGCGGCCGGCCGCAAGCGGCTCGGCCGTGACGGCCACGCCGGATGCGCGGATCGATTCCAGGTGCGGCTCGGACATCTCCAGGACCTTCCGGTCGTCGTCACCGCTGCACACCCGGACGACCACGACCCTGGACGACAGACGCGCTGCGAGCGCGCCGGCAGAGGGAACCGCCCCGCTGCATTCGGCGCCGTCGAGGACCAGGATCACGGCATCCAGCATGTGCCCGCAAAGGTAAAGCGTCGCATTCGTGGCGCCAAGTATCCGTAAGCAATGCTTTCCGGATATCCTGTGGCGCGCCATGTCGGAAGCCACGCTTCACATGCCGGGGCCGTCCACGGGCGTCGAATCACTCGACCGGGCGCTCGACGGGCTGTACTGGGGAGACAACGTCGTGTGGGAGCACGGCGATGACTCCGCCGTGGCGGAGTTCTATTCCGCCCTGTGCCGGCTGGCCGCCGATTACGACTATGCGGCGTACGTGACCGTGGCCCGGCCGCCGGCCGGGGTGCAGGCCCGTGTGCCGGGCCTGGACGTGGTGGACGCCCGCGCCGGCGGGCCTCTGGCGGCGCCCGGAGCGCTGCTCGAGGCCGTGCGCACGCGCTGCGTGGGCGGCCGCCGGAACCTGCTCATGTTCGATCCGCTGGAGCACATGAGCGCCCACTGGGGCACGGCCGCGACCGCCGCGTTCTTCACCCGCTGCTGCCCCATGCTGCTCGAGGTGGGCGCGATCGCGTACTGGTCGCTGTCCCGGGCGCCCGAGCTCGACCGCGTGCGGCGAGACGTCGAGGACGTCACCCAGTGCGTGATCGTGCTGGCCGACGGCCGGCTGCGGATCGCCAAGGCCGAGGGCCGGCCGGCCGGCGTGCAGGGGAGCGTGTGGCACTACCGCATGGCGGAGGGCTCGCCGCCGCAGCTCGAGCGCGCTCCGGCCGCGGCCCGGCTGGGCGCCGCGCTGCGCGCCCTGCGCATGCAGCGTCAGTTGAGCCAGGCGGAGCTGGCCCAGGTCGCCGGCGTCTCCGCCAGCGCCATATCCCAGGCCGAGCGCGGCCAGCGCGGTCTCTCGCTGGAGACGCTGCTCGAGCTGACCGGACGGCTCAACATCACCGTGGACGAGCTCTTGCGCGGCGAGATCGCGCCCGGCTACCGGCTGGGCCGCCGTGACGATCCGTCGATTCAGCCCACCGGCCGGCCGGCGCCGCTGCTGGATGATCCGCAGGCTGGGCTCCGCGCGTACCTGGTCAGGCTCGGCCCGGGTGACGACGGCACACCCCAGATCGCCCACAAGGGGACCGAGCTGGTGGCGGTGGTGGCCGGCCTCGTGCAGGTGCTGCTGACCAGCGGCAGGCCCGTGCTGCGGGCGGGCGAGGTGCTGCTGGCGGATCGCAGCTCGATCGCCGGCTGGCGAAATATCGGCGCCCGGCCGGCGGCGCTATTCTGGATCATCAGGGACTGACGAGCCCGGTCAGTCGAGGAGGCCGTCGACGGCTTCCTGGTAATACGTGACGCTGGGACGCAGCCACATCGCCATCTTGTAATGGCCCAGCGCGACCCGGCGGTGCCCCATGCGGTCGAGGCAGCGGCCGAGGCAATAGTGGGCGTAGTCGTTGGCGGGAGCGGCCGCAAGGATGTGCTCGAACTCCGCGGCGGCCTCCTGGTAGCGGCGCATGCGCAGGTAGGCCACGCCCAGCGCTTCGCGGATCGATGCCTTGTCCGGCTCGCGTCGCTTGGCCTTCTCCAGCGGCACCGTGGCCTGGGCGTTGTCGCCCCGGCGCAGGTGCTCCTTGCCCTGCTGGAACAGCTCGTACGTATCCTCGTGTGGCATATCCATGAGATCGGTCGCCGTCACGGATGTGACGTCACACTGAAAGGGTATCGCCCACTCCACCCCATTCCCAGGGGCGCGCGCGATCACTCCATGGAGGTGGTCTGCGAGAGCGTGGCCCGCAGCCGCAGCGAGCCCGTGGCGCGCTCCCGCCACGAGAGCTGCCGGCGCACACCGCGCTTGACCACACGCAGTTCCTTCCGCATCTCCCTCTCGGCTCCGCGGGCACCGCGGTCAGGGCCGTAACGGGCACGGCTGGCGGCCTGGGCGAACGGGATGCCGTCCACGCCGTACACGCGATCGAGCTCGCGCGCGAGCTCCTCGAAGGTGCGGCTGGACTGCGGCGCCACGCCCTGGTCACCGAGGAACGTGGACAGCTCGTGGTAGGCCGCCGCCGCCTGCGCCCGCGGGCCGCGGCGCAGGTAGCGCCAGCGCACCGCAGCCAGCTTGGCCACCGCGAGCAGCGCCACCACGAGCGCCGCCAGCAGAAACACCGCCGTGAAGAAGCCCGGCCGCCATGGCTTCGATGTGGTCAGGGGGAGCGGCTTGCCCGTGACGGAGCCTTTACCCGGGGGGAGGCCGGTGTTGTGCTGCGGGCCCCCAGGCGTGTTGCCGTGGAAGATGTTATTGGTGATGTTGGCCTTGCTCGAGGCCGAGAGACCGGCCGTCTGGCTGTTCAGCGCGTGCTGCAGTTCCGTCCTCGTCTGCTGGTTGGAGATATCCGACGCGCTGGGATTGTGACGGGTGGGCGTGGGGTCGAACTGCTGCCAGCCCCAGCCCGGGAAGTACGTCTCGACCCAGGCGTGGGCGTCGCGGTCGGTGACGACGTAGGCCCCGGACGACGCCGACTGCGTACCGGTCGTGAACCCCACCGCCACGCGAGCGGGGATGCCGTGCAGGCGCAGGATCAGGGCCATCGCGCCCGAGTACATCTGGCAGTAGCCGCTGTGCTTGGTCAGCAGGAACTGCGCCAGTACAGGGATGGGGCCGGTGTACACCGTCTTCTGGCTGTACACGAACGGCGCGGCGCGGAGGTAGCTCTCGACGTCCGCGGTGGCGTCCCACTCCGTGTTCGCCGTATCGGCGCCGGAGGCATGCCACGCCTCGTTGGACGCCCTGACCAGCCACGGCGACAGTTCCAGGTGAGCCGGGCCGGGCTTTGGCCACAGGGGGATCTTCTGGCCGTTCACGACCAGGCCGGCGACCACGTCGGGCGGGAATCGGTGGCTGGCCTTGACGAGGGTGGTCGCGGTCGGGTTCGCGACGTAGGCCTGGGAGCTGTAGACGGCTCCGCGGGCCAGGTCGTGGCTGGCCAGCGCGCTGCCGTCGGTGTTCAGCACGGCCTGCACGTCAGACGGCGGATGCCACAGCACCGGCTGGCCCCCGCCCACCAGGTGCGGATCGGCCAGCCCGTCGATCTTCACCCGGATCGTCGCGATGTTGGGCGAGGTGGGATGCCGCGCGGCACCCGGAGGCACCTGCGAGGGCGGCTCGGGCAGCGGTGTGCCCGGCCTCACCGGGGCGAACGCGGGGCGCTCGTCCATCACCCAACGGGTGCTCTGGAACGTGTCGAGGCGGCCAACGGTCCAGTACATCGGCCGCGGCGCCCACGCCTCGAACATGACCGTCTGCTTCTTCGGCCAGTGAAGCGGCGCGTAGGTCTGGTTCCACACGTACGAGACGGACACCTGAGGGCCCGTGTTGGCCAGCGGGTTCCAGCTGTGCCAGTTCAGGAACGGCTGCTTGGCCACCCCCGGAAGCGCGGCCACCACCAGCGCGCCCGCGACCACCGCCGTGCCCACGCCGAACGCATGCCCCGAGTCGGCCGCGCTGCCCGGCATCCGCGTCAGCGCCCGCAGCAGGAGCAGCGACAGGCCCAGGAAGATCGCCGCCCGGAACCCGGTGTTGCCCATGGTAACGACGGTCGACGGCAGGGCGAATCCTACGAAGGCAACACCTATGGCGGGCACGGCGGCGCGCCGGCACACGATCAGCCAGGCGATCACCACCGACAGCGCGAAGAAGGCGAGCTGCACGTCGTGGTCCACCGTCGGGGCGCGTGAGCCGTCGAACGGCGTGTGGGTCTGAAACCATTGCCGCACGCCCCGCGAGATGGTGTCCCACACCGACCCCGGGTAGCTGCCGGGGGCGTGCCACGGCCAGCGGCCGACCACCACGCCGATGGCCGCCAGCGCGGCCGCGGGCAGCGCGACCAGCCACCCCAGCACCGGCCCCCGCCAGCTCGACACCAGGGCCGGGACGACGCCCAGTGCGGCCAGCACCAGCATCTCCGCCAGTGAGATCCGCGGCGCCTCGATCTGCGCCCAGTGCCACGCGTCGAAGGCGAGCAGCAGCGCCAGCGCAATCCACATCAGCTGCCGGCTACGCATTCACCACCCTCCGCGCGGGAGCCGCCGACAGCACCTGCCGCAGGTCGTCGCCTTGGCGTAGGACGACAACCGGGACGCCGGCCCGGGCCAGCCGCAGGCCGGCCGTCTGCCCGGCAGCCGTCGCGGGATTGCCGGCGAACCCGGCCGACTCCACGGACACCACGGCGATGTCGCGCTGGCCGCTTCGAAGCTGCAGCAGGCGCTCGGCCAGGGCCGGCGAGAGCGCCCCGGAGATCACATACACGCGGGCCGCGTCGACCACCCCGCCGCCCGACATCGACTCGGCCAGCATCGCCGCCAGCGGCCGGTTGGCGTCGGCGCGGGCGATCGCCAGCTCGCCCAGCGCGTGCGGCCACTCCCCTCCGCCGCCGGCGATCCGCACCCGCGTGCGGCTCGCGCCGTGCACGATCAGCGAGCACCGCTGGCCGCCCTCGACCAGCCGGTTCAGGATCGATGCCGCCGCCCGCACCGCGGCGTCGAAGCTCGACTCGCCGAGTGGCCCGCAGTCGCCGGCCGGGTCGCCGTCCAGCAGCACGGCCGCCTCGTCGCGCGGCGTGTCCTGCATCTCCTTGACCATCAGCCGCCGGCGCTTGGCGGTGGACCGCCAGTGCACCCGGCGCAGGCTCTCGCCGTGCTGGAAATCGCGGATCGAGTGCAGGTCGTAGCCCGAGATGCGGTGCAGCAGGGTGCGGGCGGCATCGCCGCCGGCCGCGCCGGCGTCGGTGAACATGCCGTCCAGCTCGTACACCCGCGGGTACACGAGGACGGCGTCGGTGCGGTCGACCGGGATCTCGGCCTGGGCCAGCCCGAACGGATCCGCGATGCGCACGGACGCCCGGTGCAGGCGGTAGCGGCCACGCGGCGCCGACTCGATCACGTGACGTCCGCGCAGCACCCGTCCGCGCCGCCCCAGCGACGCCTCCATGGCGCCCGCCCCCTCCAGATAGTCGACCAGGGTTGCCCGAGCCGGCAGCGGGCCGTCGGCGCGCACCTCCAGACCGATGGGGATGCTCGACCCCTCCACCAGCTCGTGCGTGCCCAGCGTCCTGCGCAGCCGCATCGGCCGCGACAACGTCCGCACCCATGCATATGCGAGCAGGGGCGCCAGCGCCAACCCGATCGCCACCGGGAACATCACGCCGGTGCCGAAACCCCACGCGGCCAGGTACAGCCCCGCGGCTGCGGCCAGCACGCGTTTCCCGCTGGAGGTCAGCACCGGCTCATACGGGAACCGGCGTCCTGTCCACGGCCTCTGCCACCAGGTCGCCCGCCGCCAGCCCGGCCGTGCGGGCCTCTGGCGCCATGATCACCCGATGGGAGAGCACATCCACGGCCACGTCCTTGACGTCGGCCGGGATCACGTAATCGCGACCCCGCACCGTGGCCAGCGCCTTGGCCACCCGCAGCAGGCTGATGCCGGCCCGTGGGCTGGCGCCCAGAGCGAGCCGTGCATCGCCGCGGGTGTGTCGCAGGATGGCCACCACGTACCGATGCAGGCTGTCCTCCACGTAGACGCTCTTCACGGCGTGGATGGCCGCCTCGATCTCGGTTGCGTCGGTGACCGGCTCGAGCGCGTCCAGCGGCTCGGTCGAGGCGTGCTCGGCCAGCATGCGGGCCTCCTCGGCCAGCTCCGGGTAGCCCAGCGTGAGCAGCATCGTGAAGCGGTCGAGCTGCGCCTCGGGAAGCGGGAACGTGCCCTCGTACTCGATCGGGTTCTGGGTGGCCACGACCAGGAACGGCCGCGCCAGCGGGTGCGTATGCCCGTCGACGGTGACCTGGGCCTCCTGCATGCACTCCAGCAGCGCCGACTGCGTCTTCGGCGAGGCCCGGTTGATCTCGTCCACCAGCACCAGGTTCGCGAATACAGGCCCCGGCTTGAACTCGAAGTCGTTCGTCTGCATGTTGAACACGTTGACGCCGGTGATGTCCGACGGCAGCAGGTCGGGCGTTGCCTGCACGCGCGCGAACTCGCAGGCCAGCGAGCGCGCCAGCGACTTGGCCAGCATCGTCTTGCCGACGCCCGGGAAGTCCTCGATGATCAGGTGTCCCTCGCACAGCACGGCCAGCATGCACCGCTCCAGGAGGCCCGCGGGGGCGTGGATCACTCGAGCGACGTTCGCGATCACCCGCCGGGCCGTGTCACCCGCCGCGGCAATGGCCTCGGATGAGTCCGGCTGTTCGAGCGGTCTGGCTTCCACGTGCTGCCTCCTCGTCGGTTTCTGAGTCATACGGCGGACGCGGCGCTTTGGGTCTCGACCATTGTCGAGACCGCGTCCCACAGCGCCATCGCGCACTCCCGTTTGGGCCGCCTGCCGATGTGCGTGGTCGTCTCGCCGGTGACCATCGTGACCTCGTTCAGGTCGACGTCGAAGCCGATGTCCGGTCGGCTGATGTCGTTGACCACGATCATGTCCACACGCTTGCGCTCGAGCTTGGCGCGGGCCCGTTCCACCGCTCCGTCCCCGTGCTCGGCCGCGAATCCCACCAGCACCTGACCGGGCCGGCGCCGATCGCCAAGGCAGGTCAGGATATCGGTGGTTGCGACCAGCTCAATGTGCCATGGCTCACCCGTTTTCGAGCGTTTTCCGGCTGTGATCTCGGCCGGCCGGTAGTCCGCCACGGCAGCCGACATCACTATGACGTCGGCGGAGCCCGCCTCGGTTAGTGTGACCCGCTCCATGTCCGCGGCGGTGGGCGCCTCGAGCACGCGCATGGGAGCGGACGGGCGAGCCGATGCCGCGGCCAGGACAAGCGTCACCTCGGCACCCCGGCGGGCGGCCTCGTCGGCCACCGCCACCCCCATCCGGCCGCTCGAGCGGTTGCCGATGAAGCGCACCGAGTCGAGCGGCTCGCGAGTGCCGCCCGCGGTCACCAGCACCCGCACACCGGCCAGGCTGGACGCCACGGCCAGACGCTGCTCCACCGCGGCTGCGATCTCGGCAGGCTCGGCCATCCGGCCCTCGCCCTGCTCGCCCTCGGCGGTGTCGCCCACACCCGGGCCGATCACCTCGGCGCCGCGGGCGGCCAGCAGCTCGAGGTTGGCCCGCGTGGGCTGGGCGTTCCACATCCGCGGGTTCATGGCCGGAGCCACCACCAGCGGTCCTGTGAAGGAAAGTGCCGATGCCGTCAGCAGGTTGGCCGCCTCGCCATGGGCGAGCCGCGAGAGCGTGGTCGCGGTGAGCGGCGCGATGACCATAACCTGCGCTGTACCCGATGTATCGAGATGCGGAAACGGATCGCCACCGTCATCGGTCAGCACCGGCCGCCGCGACAGCGCCGCGAACGTCGTGGGGCCCACGAACTCCATCGCGGTCGAGGTCTGGATCACCTGCACGTCGTGGCCGCCGGTGACCAGCAGGCGGACCAGCTCGCAGGCCTTGTACGCCGCAATACCCCCGCACACCCCCACGATGATCATCTCCGTAGTGTGCCCCAGCCCGGGCTGCGGCGGTAGTACCGCGTTGCGTCAGTCGTGTATCAGTCGCGCGGATCGAGGCGACGGCCTGCAGCCGCCTGGTTAACGCGTGACGTCCGAGACCACCAGCTTGCCCTCGGCGATCTCCTCCAGGGCCATGGTCAGGAAGTTCTTGGAGCGCGACTCGACCAGCGGCGGCGGGAAGTTCTCGAAGCTCCCCTCACCCAATTGGTGGTGGTAGTCGTTGATCTGGCGCGTGCGCTTGGCCGCCGCGATGACCAGCGCGTACTTCGAGTCGACGTGCTCGAGCAGTTCGTCGATCTTGGGGTGGATCATGGCTCCTCCGGGGCGTTGATCGCCGCCCGCATCAGCTCCGCCAGCTCTCCGGCGGCACGGTCGACGTCGTCGTTTGTGATGGTGTAGTCGAACTCGGGTTGGGCGTCCATCTCACCTCGGGCGATCGCGATCCGGCGCTCGATCTCGGCCGGCGGGTCGGTTGCCCTGCCCCGTAGCCGATGCTCCAGATCGGCGATCGTCGGCGGCGCGACGAACACCAGCACCACTCCCGGCACGCTCCGCTTGATCTCCCGGGCGCCGACGACCTCGATCTCGAGCACCACGCTCTCGCCGTTGGCCAGGCGCCGGTCGACCTCGCTGCGCAGCGTGCCGTAGCGGTTCCCTGCGTAGCTTACATGCTCCAGGAACTCGCCCCCTGCCGCGCGGCGGTCGAACTCCTCGGGGGCCAGGAAGTAGTACTCGCGCCCCTCGGCCTCGTCGGGACGGCGATGCCGGGTGGTGGCCGAGGTGGCAACCGCCAGCTCGGGCATCTGCTCGCGGACGCGCGCAATCAGCGTCCCCTTGCCCACGCCCGACGGGCCCGACACGACGAACAGACGGGCGCTCACGCGCCGCCCGCCCTCGGCGTCAGGCTCGGAACAGGTCGAGCAGTTCGCCGCGCTGGCGCTCGGACAGACCGCCGACCGTCTTCGACTGGCTGATCCGGCAGGTGGTCAGCAACCGCCCCACCTTGACCCGGCCCAGCCGCGGCACGGACACCAGCATGTCGTACACCTTGGCCGTCAGCACGTAGTCCGGCGGGTCGGCGATGATCTGCTCGATGCGCACCCGGCCTGCCTTCAGATCGCGCTTCAGCTGAGCCCGGCTGACCCGGATCTCGTTGGCCTTGGTAAGTGCTTCCATGCGCTGGTCGAGCGACCGGGTGGGGGCCTGGGTGAGTGTCTCGAGCGCCACGGTGAGGGGCGATTATACAACCCTCCTCGCGGTCTGCAACCGCCTTCAAACGGCCAGAATACGCCAATTTTACCCGATTATCCCTAAAGCTTTGGTAGAGCCTTAGCTTCGCCCTGAAGGGCCATCCCGACCAGCTCCGTGACCGACCGCAGGCCCCTCGCAGCCACCTCTTCGGCGAGCGCGCCGGCCAGCCGAGCGGGCAGGCCCGGGTCACGGAACAGGGCCGTGCCGAGCCCGACCACCGACGCTCCTGCGGCCAGGTATTCGATCGCGTCCTGCGCCCCGGCGACGCCACCCATGCCAACGATCGGAAGTGTGGTGCGGGCGCGGCAGTGGTACACCGCGTGCAGCCCGACCGGCTTCACCGCGGGGCCCGACAGGCCGCCCCCGCCGCCGCCCAGGAGCGGCTGCAGCGTGTGCCGGTCGATCGCCATCCCGCGCACGGTGTTGATCATCACCAGCCCGGACGCGCCTCCCGCCTCGGCTGCCTCGGCGATGGCGGCCACGTCGGCCACCGACGGCGACAGCTTGACCAGCAGCGGGAGCTCGGTCGCGGTCCGGCACAGCTCCACCAGCGCCCGCGTCTCCTCGGCATCGGCGCCGATCGAGATGCACCCCGAGTCCACGTTTGGACAGGACACGTTGAGCTCGATCGCCGCCACGGAAGGCGACGCGGACAGCCTCTCCACGGCGGTGGCGTACTCCCCGTGCGACCACCCGCCCACACTCACGATCAGCGGCACACCAAGCCCGGCCAGTCTGGGCAGATGGCGGTCGAGGAAGACGTCCAGGCCCGGGTTGGCCAGCCCGATCGAGTTCACCATCCCCGACGGCGTCTCCGCGATCCGCGGTGGCGGGTTCCCCTCCCTGGGGTGCCGGGTGACCGTCTTGGTCACGTAGGCGGCGAGGCCCAGCGTGCCGGCGGTCTGGGCATCCAGCGTGCCCGACCCGTTGACCAGCGGCGAGCCGAGCTCGATCCCGCACAGGCTGGTCGCCAGCAGCGGGTTAGACGGCGACACGCGACGCCTCCACGACCGGCCCCTCGACGCACAACCGCTTGAGCTCGCCGTCGATGCGCACGGCGCAGCCGTAGCAGGCGCCGAAGCCGCACGCCATCGGCGCCTCCATGGCCAGTTGGCAGGCCACGCCGTGCTCGGCGCACAGCGCCGCCACCGCCTGCAGCATGGGGTCCGGTCCGCACGCGTACACCGTGCCCGGAAACGGCAGCAGGCGGGCCAGCGGCTCGGTCACCAGCGTGGGCTCGATGGTGATGATGGCCTCGGTGTCGACGAGTGCTGCGCACACGGCCTGGGCCGGCTCGCGGAAGCCCAGCAGGGTGTGGGTGGAGGCCCCGCCCAGCGCCTGCCGCAGCCACGGCAGGATGGCCGCGCCGATCCCTCCGCCGACCAGCACCGCGGGCCCGGCGGCGAGGGTGAAGCCGTGTCCCAGCGGGCCGGTCAGGCGCACCCGGCGCGCGGCCGCCAGCGCGGCCGTGCCGTGGCCGCGGACATCGAGCAGAAACGCGATCTCGTCGTCGGCCGCCCAGGCCGCGGACAGCGCCCGCGGCAGGTAGGCGGCGGCCGGCTCGGGATCGGCCTGGACCATGAAGAACTGACCCGGCCGGCCCACCGGCCCACCGTCGTTTCGCACCCGCAGCAGCGTGTAGGCGCCGCCCGCCTCGACGCCTGCCACCGCCAGCCTACGCGTTCCCGGCGACGGCATCGAGGCGCCCCTTCTGCCCGCCCACGAGGTGGATGTCCTGAAGCGCCGGCGGCACCACCGTCCTGGCCTGTGCGATCGACTGCACGGCGGCGGATGCCCCGGCCAGCGTGGTGATGCACGGTATCCCGTGCGCGATTGCCGCCGCCCGGATCTCGTAGCCGTCCGTGCGCGCCCCGCGGCCGGCGGGTGTGTTGATGACGAGGTTGATGTCGCCGGCCTGGATCAGGTCGACGACGTTCGGCGAGCCCTCGGTGACCTTGGCCACCGCACGCACCGGGATCCCGATCCGCTGCAGCGCGCGGGCGGTGCCGGTCGTGGCGACCAGGCTGAATCCGAGCGACTGCAGCAGGGCGGCCAGCATGGTGGCGGCCGGCTTGTCCTGATCGCGCACGGTCAGGAATACGGTGCCCGTCGACGGCAGCGGCCGGCTGGCCGCCCGCTCTGCCTTGGCGAAGGCTGACGGGAAGTCGGGTCCGATACCCATCACCTCGCCGGTCGAGCGCATCTCCGGGCCGAGCGTCGGGTCAGCGCCCGAGAACCGCTGGAACGGCAGCACCGCCGCCTTCACGCTGACGTGGTCTGTGACCGGTTCGGCCAGGTCGACCGGCAGCCCCAGCGCCGCCCGGCAGGCGGCCTCGACCAGGGCCTGCCCGGTGGCCTTGCACACGAACGGCACCGTGCGCGACGCGCGCGGGTTGGCCTCCAGCACATACACGTCGGAGCCCTGCACCGCGAACTGGATGTTGATCAGCCCGCGCACTCCCAGGGCCTCGGCGATCGCCGCGGTCTGCCGGCAGATGTCATCCTCGACCCGCTCGCCGAGCGACAGCGTGGGGATCACGCACGTCGAGTCACCGGAGTGCACACCCGCCTCCTCGACGTGCTGCATGACCGCCCCGGTGAAGGTCTGCGTGCCGTCGCAGATGGCGTCCACGTCGACCTCGATGGCGTCCTCCACGAACCGGTCGACCAGCGAGCCCGGCTGCACCGGCCCGCTCTCCAGCGATGCCCGGTCGTAACAGATCCGCATCTCCCTGCCGCCCAGCACGTAGGACGGTCGCACCAGCACCGGGTAGCCGATACGGTCGGCGATCTCGCCGGCATGGACGGCATCGCGGGCGATCCCCCACGCCGGGGCGCGCAGCCCCAGCTCGGCCAGCACGCGGCCGAACCGCTCCCGGTCCTCGGCCACGTCGATGGCCTCGAACGGGGTGCCGAGGATGGGCACGCCGGTGTCCTCCAGCCGGCGGGCCAGCCGCAGCGGCGTCTGCCCGCCGAACATCACCACCACCCCCACCGGCTGCTCGCGCTCGACCACCTCCAGCACGTCCTCCACGGTCAGCGGCTCGAAGTACAGGCGGTCAGACGTCTCGGCGTCGGTCGACACCGTCTCGGGGTTGCAGTTCACCATCACGGCGTCGTAGCCCAGCGCCCGGAAGGTCTGCACTGCCTGCACGCAGCAGTAGTCGAACTCGATGCCCTGGCCGATCCGGTTGGGCCCCGCGCCGAGGATGATCACGCTCTCGCGCTCGCGCTCGGGCAGCTCGTCCTCCTGCTCGTAGGTGGAGTAGAAGTACGGGGCCTGGGCCTCGACCTCGGCGGCGCAGCTGTCCACCGCCTTGAACACCGGGCGCACGCCGTGCTTGCGGCGGGCGGCGCGCACATCTGCCTCCGCAGCCCCGGCCAGCTCGCCCATCCTGGCGTCGGACAGGCCGAGCGCCTTAAGCCGCCGCCAGTCCGTCTCGACCAGCGAGTCGATGGGGGTCGTGGCCAGCATCCGCTCGTCGTGCGCGATCCTCGCCCACTCGTCCACGAACCAGCGGTGAACGCCCGATTCCGCCGCCAGGTGCCCCGCCTGCTCACCCGCGGTCAGCCGGCCCTGGATGCGGTCGAAGCGGTCCCACTCGGGGTCGCCGACCGGGCCGTCGCGGCGCGGCGGGTGATCCAGCTCCCGCGAGCGCATCGCCTTCCCCCACGCCTCGGCGAACGTGCGGCCGATGCCCATCACCTCGCCCACCGATTTCATCTGCGTGGTCAGGCCGGTGTCTGCCCCCGGGAACTTCTCGAACGCGAACCGCGGCAGCTTCACCACCACGTAGTCCAGAGTGGGCTCGAAGGCAGCCGGCGTGGTGCGGGTGATGTCGTTGGGGATCTCGTCCAGCGTGTAGCCGACGGCCAGCTTGGCGGCCACCTTGGCGATCGGATAGCCGGTGGCCTTGGAGGCCAGCGCCGAGGAACGGGAGACGCGCGGGTTCATCTCGATCACGACCAGCTCGCCGGTGTCGCGGTTGAG
>JBQCGJ010000199.1:0-5027 GCA_051955775.1 Gaiellales bacterium
CGCACATCGGCGGCTTCGTGTTCGGCCTGCTCACGGTGCGCTGGTGGGCCCAGCGCCCGAAACCGCCGCCGCCGGCGCTCGGGTACGGTTGAGGGCGGCGTGCCCTCCGGCGGGCAGCGGTTCGTGAACAGGTGCTCGAGGGCTCAGGCGAAGAAGCGGTGTCAGGCACCGTCACAAACCCCGTGACGAGTGCCAGACACGTGAGGTAACCCGGCCAGGCCCCTCCGCAGTGCCAGACACTGGGGTTACGCAGATGCCTGAACGCCGACGCCGTATGCCTGCATCGTCAGCACGATGCGGTCGCTGCGCAGCACCGCATTCGGCTGCATGCGGGACGCCGGCAGGTCGTGCGGCTCATCGCCGCGGCGGGACTCCTCGACCGTCACCGAGCGCTCCAGCAGGTCGATCCGCACGATGTACTCGTACCAGGAGATGTCCCAGGTGACGGTGATCACGACCGGACGCGGCAGCTCCAGCCCGCCGAGGCCGACGTGCACGATCGGCTCGCCCAGGCTGCGGGCGATCGCGACCACGCGCTCCAGATTCTCCGACCGGTTGAAGGCCTCCAGCGCCAGCAGCCGCACGTGTCGCGCGTCCGACTCCCTGCGCCGCGCGTCGAGAAGCTCGCTGTAGCGCTCCCGCTCGGAGGCGAGCTCCTGCTCCAGCTGGCTGATCCGCGCGGTCAGCCGGCCGGCCTCCGCCGCGGTCGACTCGAGCTGCGCCGCGACGGCGTGAGCCTTGGCGATCTCGGCCCGGTGGGCCGCCTCGGCCTGCACCGCCCGTTCGTCGCTGCGCCGCTTCTCGGCATCGAGCGCCTTGGTGTCGCGCTCGCGCTTGCGCATCTCGCCGGTGAGCTCCTTCATCTCCCGTTTCAGCGATCGCAGCTCGACCGACTCGTGCTCCCCGCGGGCGAGGGCGTTTCGCACCTGATCGAGATCCGTCTCGACCGACTGCAGCTGGCCGCGCAGGCGGTCGATCAGCGATTCGCGCTCACGCAGCAACTGGTCGGACGGCGGGTTCGCGTGCACGGCCACGATCGGCCGGCCGTCGGCCCGCCAGCCCCGCCGGTCGGCTCGCTCGTAGCACAGCGGGCACACCTTGTGGAAGCGCTTGGAGTTCGGATCCTGGTAAAGGCGCGCAGGCTCGCCGACCAGCAGATGTCGCCGGCACAGCGCACAACTCGCAGTGTGTTCGACCGTATTGGCCATCCGTCCTCAACGCGGACCAGCGATTCTACCGACTTGCGGCAGGAGGGGAAACCCGACCGTCGAAGAAGCTGGGTTCGGCCCCGGTCACGGCCCGGGTGAGACCGCCAGCCGCACCTCTCCCGGCGCACTCACCATGACCCGCGTCATCGCATTCGGGCCGTGCGCCGTCGCCGCGCCTGACCAGTAGCGCGTATACCGAACGCGCACCACGTACGTCCCCGTCCTCGGCGCATCGAACACCACCCGGCCCCGGGCCAGGCTGACCAGCTTCGGGTGGCCGGGTCCGGTCACGATCGGTGTCGCCGCCGGCAGCTCGAACACCTGCAGCCGGCCGAACCGACCCAGCCGCCGCAGGCCCGAGTGCCCCGACCGCAGCAGCCGTGCCTCGGCCCCGGAGCTGTAGTCGAGCGGGCCGTCGGGCAGGATCACGTACCGCACGCCGACCGATCGCAGCCAGTCGCCGTACGTCCGAGAGTCCAGATGGCTGCGATACAGCACGGCGTTCTGCGGGAAGTCGTCCTGGCGGAACCAGCCGCGAGCCAGCGGAAAGCCCGCCCGGGGCAGGTAGTCGGCCTCCCAGTGGCCCCAGCTCGACACCACCTCCACACGGAACTGGCTGTCGTCGTGCGCCCGCAGGAACCCCACGGCCGGCGCCCAGAACGCAGCAGAGGTGGATGGGCTGCCGGCCGAGGTGACCACGTTTCGCACGAACACCTGCATCTGCAGCACGAACGCCGCCACCAGCACGGCGGCCACCGCCAGGGTCCGGCGGCGCCCGGCCACCCGCGCGGCCAGCCACAGCATCGGCGTGCCCGCCTCCAGGAACAGGCGGTCGATGTTGGCGCCGATGGGAGCGGTCACCAGATACGCGGCGATGTTGCCGAGCAGGTACACGACGAACACCAGCCGTAGCCCGAGCGCGGAACGCCGGGGACCCGCGAGCGCGATGCCCGCCACGCAGAAGGCCGTCACGGTGATCAGGTCCTGGCGCCCGTACGGATACCTGCCGTTGAGCGAGAACAGCAGCTGGATGGCCGCCCCCAGCGCCAGCGTGCCGATCAATGCCGCGCTCTCCAGCCGGCGCTCGCGAAGGGTTCGGCCGAGTCCCACCGCAGCGGCGAACCCGACCAGGATCGCCGCCGCCAGCACCAGCGCCAGCGGGGAGAAGCCCAGCGTGACCAGGACCGCGGCCACGAATCCCCATCGCCACTCGCGCTGGGCGCAAAGCAACACGAGCGCCGCGGCCGCGAAGCCGCACAGGAACGGATACGCGCCGCTGGTCACGGTGTTGAACGCCGCGGTGGGGGCAAGCAGCAGGCACGGCCCCGCGGCCAGCCGCGAGCCGTAGCGGTCGACGACCGCGGCGGTGCTCGCCGCCGCCAGCACGATCGTCGCGGCCACGGTCATCGGCCCGATGCCGAGCACCGAGGCCAGCGGGTAGAAGAGCAGGCTGTACCCCACCCCCTGGTAGCGGCCCGAGTACCAGTCGTTCGACCACCACTGGAACCCGTTCTGGGCGAACAGCCAGGTCTGGAAGACGTGGGCGGGCTGGTCGACCCCGGGCGGGCCCAGCCAGTACACCACCGCCGCCACAGCCCCGGCCGCCGCCGCGGTCGCCAGCACCAGCCGCGCCGGGCTGAGAGCCGGACGCCGCGTCGCGATCACGCCGACCACGATACCGGCCGGCGGGGCTGGCGCACCCTCAGCCGGATCCGGTCAAGAGCTGCTGGAGCCACACGCCCTGGTCGTTCAGGACGCCGTGGGAGACGAGCCCAAGCTCGTGGTTGTCGAGGTCCCAGCGGGCCCAGCTGAGGTGGGTCTTGGCGAAGATCGCCGCCATCTGTGAGTCGTACACCGAGCGGTTGGGGTCGGCCGCCTTCACGCCCCACTCGCCCACGATCATGGGGATCATGGAATGGTGGATGCGCTTCCACGGAATGGCGATGTTCAGCCACTGGTTGACCTGTGTCCCGAGGTACCGAGTCGTTTCCTGGTTGTGCGTCAGCGGCCAGCTGGGTACCCACCTGTCGTTCTGCTGGTCGAAGCCCGAGCCCCACTGGCCGTTGTAGAAGTCGTGCCAGTCCAGCACCGTGTGCTTGAGGCTGAACCCGGCCCGCTTGAAGTTCGCGTACTTGACGCCCAGGTTGCCTCCGCGGACGCTGAAGAACACCCGGGTGTACGGATCCAGGGCCAGCACCTGGTTTCGGATCGTGGCCTGCCAGCGCAGGATGGTCTGGTCGAGGTTGTGCGTCCCGTACGAGGCGCGGAACGGATGCGGCTCGTTGAAGATGCCGAAGCCGACGACGTACGGGTAGCTGTCGTAGCGCTGCACGATCGTCTTCACGAACGGCTCGTATGCGGCCTGAGACTGCTCGGCGTGGGTCTTCCAGAAACCGACGACCGAGCCGAACCACGCCGGCACGGGATCGCCCCGCAGGTCGAGCTCCACCGCGACGTGGTGCGCGTTGAAGTACTGGACGAAGGTGTCCAGCTGCGCCAGCTCGGCCTGGTCGAACAGGCCGGGAGCGGGCTCCACGTCACTCCACAGCACACGCAGGCGGACGAAGTTTGCGCCCAGCCGCGACACCATGGTCATCCAGGACGAGTGGTAGCTCATGTTCACGCCCCTCAACACGACGGGGGTGCCGGCCGCGGTGACGAACCCCACGCCCCTGGTCGTGATCGCGGGCGGGGTCGGGCCGCCGGAGGCAAGCGCTGCCGGGACGTGCAGCATCGCGATGCACGCCGCCAGCCCCAGCACCACCAGGCCGCGCCTCAACGCAGTCTCGCCTCGAACATGGATTCCCCCTCCGTGTTGGGGATAGCATGTCGGATTTGGCGACGGCGTGCAGCGGCAGCGTCAGACCGGCGACGAATTCTCGCGCTCGATGACCACGTCGGACAGCCGAAGCGGGGTCACCGGGCTGGCCCACGCGTTCTTCACCCACGGCCGCGTGAGCAGCGTCGTGCGCGGATAGCCGATCGGCGCCAGCACGGCCATCTCCTGCACGAGCCGCCGGTCGACGTCCTGATATGCCATCAGCCGGCGGTCGTGATCGCGGACGCTGCGGGCCTCGCGGAGCATGTGCACGGTCTGCCCGTCGTCCATGTCGAAGCAGCGGGCGCCGTCCACCAGGCCGCGGAAGAACCCGTCCGGGTCGGCGTAGTCCGCCACCCAGCTGGACAGCAGCAGGTCGGCGTCGGGCGGCTGCTGGTAGATGCCGAGGCCGGCGTCCAGCATGTGCAGATCGACCTCGATCCCGACCTCGGCCAGCTGGCGGATCAACACCTCGGCGATCGACAACACCCAGATGTGTGAGTACAGCTTCAGCCGCGGCAGCCCCTCGCCCTCGGGATGGCCGGCCGCGGCCAGCAGCCGGGCAGCCTCGTCTCGGTCGTGCCCCGCGCCGCTGCGCCTGGAGTGACCGGGCATGGCCGGCGGGATCAGTCCGGCGGGCTGCGCCGGCCGCAGCGACGATTCGCTGTGCATCGCCAGCTCGGCCGTGTCCATCGCCGCCAGGATCGCCCGGCGCACCTCGACCGACTCAAGTGCCGGCTGCCGGCTGTTCAGCAGCAGCATGATCGTCATCAGACCCGCCACCACCGTGGTCACCGTGTGCTCGTCCACGTCCGCTGCCTTCGCGCCCATCAGCAGCACGTCCAGATCGTCGTCCCGCCAGCGGGCCAGCGCTGCGTCGTGGTGATCCTTGTACGACACGAACTCCACCTCGATCCGGGCCACGTTGCCGCGCGGCCCGCTCCAGTGCGGATTGGCCTCGACCACCAAGCCGGTGTCATCCAGTTGTACCACGCAATATG
>JBQCGJ010000200.1:0-8973 GCA_051955775.1 Gaiellales bacterium
CTCGGCGCTGATCCGCGGCGGCCGCGGCCTGGAGTCGGTGGCGGCAGGCGATGCGCTCGACCACGTGGCGGAGCGCATCCGCTCCACGGTCGAGCGGTTCGGGCCGGGATCGGTGGCGGTGCTGGCCTCCGGCGAGCAGACCTGCGAGGAGGCGCACGCCTGGGCGCGGCTGCTGGAGGGTCTGGGCGGAGGCGTCAGCGTGGCCGGCCCGGAGGGCGGCGCCGGGTGGGCGGCGCTCGCGCCGTACTCCGCCTCCATCGAGGAGCTGGAGCAGGCCGAGCTGATCGTGGTGGCGGGGGATTTCGATCTCAGCCAGCGCGCACCCGTGCTGGAGCTTCGGATACGCAAGGCGGTGTCGCGGCACGGCGCCCGGGTGGTCACCGTGGGCGCCGGCGGCACCCGCCTGGAGACGCTGCGCGGCGCCACCCACGTCTCGGCCGCCCCCGGCACGGCGCACACCGTGCTGCTGGACGCGGCCGGCGGGAAGGGTGAGCTGGGCGCGGCGATGGCGTCGTCGCGCACGGTGGTGATCTGGAACGCGCCGCTGCACCCGCCCGTGGCCGGCCTGCTGGCGCACGTCGCGCACCGCAGCGGCTGCCGCATCCTGCCCACGCCGCTGAGCGCCAACGAGCTCGGCTGCCAGGCGGCGGGGCTGGGCACGCACACGCCGCATGACGCGCTGGAGAAGGCGGAGTCGGGCGAGGTGAAGGCGATCCTGCTGATCGGATCGGACCCCGTCGGCGACTGGCCGCAGGGAGAGCGCTGGCGGACGGCCCTCGGACGGGCCTTCTTCACCCTTCAGTCGAGCGCCTTCCAGAACGACTCCACGGGCTGGGTGACGACCGTGCTGCCGGCCTGGGATCTGCTGGAGCAGGATGGCACGCTGACCAACCTGGAGGGCCGGGTGCAGCGGCTGCGTGCCGCGGCCACACCGCCCGCCGGCGTGACCGGCGGCTACCCATGGGTCGCCGAGCTGGCCCAGCGGCTGGGTGTCGAGCTGCCGTACGACCCGCCCGCCGCCTTCGCCGAGCTGGCCGCTGCCGGCGGCGCGTTCGCGGGCATGTCCTACGCCGGGATCGGCGAGCGGGCGCCGCTGCCCGGCCGCCCCGCCCCCGGCGAGCCGCCGGCCGAGCCGCGCCTGGCCGAGTCGGCCGTTGCCTCCGCGGCGGGCGAGGTGCTGGTGGCCGGATACCGGCAGCTGCTGGCCGGCCCTGCAGCCGACCGCTCCCCGCACCTGCACTTCCAGCGGCGGCGCGGGATCGAGCTGTCGCATGACGACGCCGTGTCGCTCGAGGTGGCCTCGGGCGACCAGGTGACCGTGGAGTACGGCGGGCGGTCCGTGACCGGACCGGCCGTGGTCTCGCGGCGGCTGCGCGCCGGGGTGGTGCGGCTGGCCACCAGGGTGCCCTACGTCGGCCCGGGCACGGTCACGCCCGCGGCCGAGGAGGGCGCGGATGCCTGACGGGTTCTGGATCACGCTGATCAAGTCGCTCGTGCTGGCCAACCTGGTGATGGGCGTGTTCGCCGTGCTCACCTGGGCCGAGCGGCGCATCCTGGGCCGCTTCCAGAACCGGCTGGGCCCCAACCGCGTCGGCCCCTTCGGTCTGCTGCAGCCGATCGCCGACCTGGTCAAGCTGATCCGCAAGGAGAGCCTGCTCCCGCAGGGCATCAACCCGGCCCTCTACCTGCTGGCTCCGGTCGTGTCGCTGTTCGCGTCGCTGACCGTGTTCGCCGTCATCCCGTTCGGGGGCGAGGTCACCATCCCCGGCACCGACATCCAGTTCCATCTGTGGATCAGCAATCCCAGCGTGGGGCTGCTGGTGGTGTTCGCGCTCGGCTCGCTCAGCTTCTACGGGTTCCTGGTCGGCGGCTGGTCGTCGGCCTCCAAGTACTCCCTGTACGGGTCGATGCGGGCGGTGTCGCAGCTGGTCAGCTACGAGGTCAGCCTGGCGCTGGCGGTGATCGGCGTCGTCATGATGAGCCAGACGCTGTCCCTGCCCGGCATCGTGGAAGCCCAGAAGCACGACGGCCTGCCGTACATCATCCCCCAGTTCGTGGGCTTCGTGATCTATGTCGTGGCGTCCACGGCCGAGGTCAGCCGGATCCCGTTCGACCTGCCCGAGGCGGAGGGCGAGCTGGTGGCCGGCTACCACACCGAGTACGGCGGCATGCGCTGGGCGATGTTCCAGAACGCCGAGTACGTGGCCCTGATCGCGTTCGCCGCCGTGGCCTCGGTGCTGT
The DNA here is from genome assembly GCA_051955775.1 of Gaiellales bacterium. Taxonomy (GTDB): domain Bacteria; phylum Actinomycetota; class Thermoleophilia; order Gaiellales; family JAICJC01; genus DASUHT01. Next base: position 2,242 of record JBQCGJ010000200.1, read on the forward strand.
TCCTGGGCGGCCCCGAGGGTCCCGCCTGGCTGCCCCTGCCGGGCCCGATCTGGATGCTGCTCAAGATGGGCCTGTTCATCCTGCTCCAGATGTGGGTGCGCGGCACGCTGCCCCGAGTGCGCTATGACCACCTGATGTCGCTCGGCTGGAAGCTGCTGCTGCCGCTGGCCACGGTCAACCTCCTGATCACCTCCGTCATCGTCGCCTACCGAGCCTGAGAGATTCCCGCATGCCCGTTGCCGATTCAGTCAAAGGTTTCGCCGTCACCTTCCGGCACCTGTTCCGCAAGCCGGTCACCCAGCAGTACCCCAACTACAAGCGGCCCGTGTACCCGCGCTTCCGCGGCCGCCACTGGCTGCACCGCCACGCCAACGGCCTCGAGAAGTGCGTCGGCTGCTCCCTGTGCGCGGCCGCCTGCCCGGCCGACTGCATCCGCGTGGTGGCGGCCGAGAACACGCCGGAGGAGCGCTACTCGGCCGGTGAGCGGTACGCCCGCATCTACGAGATCAACCTCAGCCGCTGCATCTTCTGCGGCTACTGCGAGCTGGCCTGCCCGTTCGACGCCATCACCCTCGGCCATGACTACGAGCTGGCCGAGATGTCGCGCGATGCCATGGTGTACACGAAGGAGATGCTGCTGGAGCCGATGCCGCCCAGCCGCACCACGCCGGTGGCGCCGGTCGACCCGTTCGACATCCCGGCGCAGGAGCCGGCCGGGGCGGGGGACTGAGTGCCCCAGCACCTCACCTACGACATCGTGTTCATCGCGGCCACGGTGCTGGCCATCGGCTCGGCGCTGGGCGTGGTGCTGTCCGGCAATCCGTTCTACTCCGCGCTGGCGCTGATCCTGAACCTGGTCGCCCTGGCCACGTTCTACCTGTTGCTGCAGTCCGACTTCGTGGCCGCCGCACAGGTGATCGTGTACGCGGGCGCGGTGATGATCATGTTCCTGTTCGTGACCGCGTACCTGGGAGGGCGAGCCGACGAGCCCGTGCGCGATCGGCCGTGGTACCAGACGGTGTCGGCCGTGATCGCGGCCGTGGCCCTGGTCTGCGAGGTGGTGTTCGCGGTCGGCCGCGAGTCGCTGCCGCAGGGCCCGGTGGTGCCGGACACGTTCGGTGATCCGGCAAACATCGCGCAGTCCTTCCTGGCCCGCTACCTGCTGGCCTTCGAGGCCACCTCGATCCTGCTCCTGATCGCCGCCGTGGGCGGCGTGGTGCTGGGATCGCGGCGGGCCGCGCCGCGCGGCCTGGGCGATCTCGACACGCTGGAGCGCGAGCCGGTGGTCACCGCGCCCTCGGTGCAGACCCGCGTGATCGACGTGGAGACCCGGTTCGAGGTGCGCCCGGCGCCCACCGCCGGGAAGGACGGCGGCGACTGATGCAGATCGGGGTCGAGTACTTCATCGCCGTGTCCGCGATCCTGTTCGGGATCGGCCTGTTCGGCATCTTCACGCGCCGCAGCCCGCTGATCCTGCTGCTGTCGGTCGAGATCATGCTCAATTCGTGCAACCTGGCGCTGATCGCGTTCGCCCGCATGTGGGGCCAGACCGCCGGGCAGACCTTCGCGCTGGTGGTGATGGCCGTGGCCGCCTCGGAGGTCGTGGTCGGCCTGGGCCTGGTGGTGGCCGTGGCCCGCCAGCGCGCGCATCTCGACGTCGATCAGCTCACCACCCTGAAGGGATAAGTGGAGACCCTCTCCTGGATCTGCCTGTTCGCGCCGCTGGCCGGGGTGGTGGCGCTCACGCTGGCCGGCTCTCGGATCACCCGCACCGCGGCGGCGTGGTTCGGCACGCTGATCGCGTTCGTCTCGCTGGCCGCGGCGCTGGGCGTGTTCATCGAGTTCGTGGGCCGCGATCCATCGCAGCGGCACATGGCCTGGACGCTCTTCACGTGGGCGTCCTCGCCGACCTTCAAGGTCGGGTTCTCGATCTGGGTCGACACGCTGTCGCTGACCGAGATGCTCATCGTGTCGGGAGTCGGCGCCCTGATCATCCTGTACTCGATCGGCTACATGCACGGGGACGAGAAGGAGCGGCGGTTCTTCGTCTACCTCGATTTGTTCCTGTTCTCGATGCTGCTGCTGGTGATGGCCTCGAACTTCGTGCTGCTGCTGGCCGGGTGGGGGCTGGTGGGCCTGTCCAGCTACCTGCTGATCGGCTTCTGGCACGAGCGGCCGGAGCCGGTGGCGGCTGCCAAGAAGGCGTTCGTGATGAACGCGGTGGGAGACGTGGGCATCGCCATCGCCATCTTCTTCATGGTCCGGGACCTGGGCACCACCGACTTCGGGACCGTGTTCGACACCGCGTCGCACCACTGGAGCCACGGCTCGAGCACCGCCAACCTGGTTGCGCTGGGGCTGCTGGTGGGCGCCGTCGCCAAGTCGGCCCAGATCCCGCTGCACACATGGCTTCCCGACGCCATGGAGGGTCCGACCCCGGTCTCGGCCCTGATCCACGCGGCCACCATGGTGACCGCCGGCGTGTACCTGATCGCGCGCACGCACGTGCTGTTCCAGAACGCGCCGGACATCCAGGACACGGCCGCCCTGCTCGGCCTCGCCACCCTGCTCATGGCCGGCGTGATCGGCATCGTGCAGACCGATATCAAGCGGATCATCGCGTACTCCACGATGAGCCAGATCGGCTACATGTTCACCGCCGTCGGCATCGGTGCGGGGGCGGCGGGCATGTTCCATCTGCTCACCCACGCCTTCTTCAAGGCGCTGCTGTTCCTGGGCGCCGGCATCGTCATCCACGCGCTGGCCAACGAGCAGGACGTGCGCAAGATGGGCGGGCTTCGCTCGGCGCTGCCCAGGACCACGCTGCTGATGTGGGTGGGCACGATCTCGCTGATCGGGATCTGGCCCCTGTCCAAGGACGCCATCCTGGCCGACGAGCTGCACCGCGGGGGGCTGATGGGAGACGTGATCTGGCTGGGCGGCCTGACCGGTGCGTTCCTGACCGGCATCTACGCACTTCGCATGATGCGGCTGGTGTTCTACGGCGAGCGGTCGGAGTTCGCGCGCGAGCACCTGCACACCGGCCACGGCGAGGCGCCGGCAACGATGTTCTGGCCCGTGGCGCTGCTGGCTGCCGGTGCCATCCTGTCCGGCTTCCTGGCCGTCGGCTTCGGGTTTCACGCCAGCTTCGCAGACTGGCTGGACGGCACGGTGCAAAACATCGAGCCGACCACTGGCCAGGACCTGCTGACCACCCTGCTGGCGTGGGCGCTGAGCATCGGCGGCGGCTGGCTGGGCTGGCGGGTGTACGACCGGCCCGCGCTGATGGCCTCCGTCAAGCGCACGTTCGGCGGGGTGGGCGTGGTGGCCGAGCAGAAGTTCTACTGGGATCGCGTGTACGACGCGGTGGCGTACGCGCCGGCCGCTGCCTTCGCGGTCGGCCTGTACCGGTTCGTCGAGCGGTGGGTGATCTGGGGGGTGTCGCGGGCGGCCGCGTGGACGGTCAAGGCGGTCTCGACCGGGCTGGGTGAGCTGCAGAGCGGCCTCGTGCGCCTGTACGCGACGGTGCTGGTGCTGGGCGCCGCGGTGCTGGCGGCGTTCTTCATCGGGAAGGCCAACCTGTGACCAACCTGCTGATCTTCCTGCCGCTGGCGGCCGCCGTGGCCATCGCGATCGTCCCGCTCGACCGCCGCTCGACGGGCTGGCTGGGGATGGCTGCGGTGCTGGCCGAGGTGGTGGTGGCTGCCGTCGCGGTGATCCGCTTCGACGTCGGCGGCGGCATGCAGTTCATGACCGACCGCTCGTGGATCCCGCACTTCGGAATCGTCCCGCCCGTCCGGTACGACGTCGGCATCGACGGCCTGTCGTTGTTCATGGTCGCGCTGACCGCGGTCGGCATGGCCGCTGCGCTGTACGCCGGGCTGATGCTGGGCCGCGAGCGCCTGCGCGCGTACGTCGCCCTGATGCTGTTCCTGGAGTCGGCGCTGGTGCTGCTGTTCACCGCCCAGGACCTGGTGCTGTTCTACGTCGGCTGGGAGTCGATGATGATCCCGCTGTACGTGCTGATGGGCGTGTGGGGCGGCGCCGGGCGGCGCTGGGCCACCTTCCAGTTCGTCATCTACACCTTCCTGGGCTCGCTGCTGATGCTGGTCGCGATCGCCACCCTGGGCATCCGCTACCACACGTTCGAGGTCAGCGCCATCCACTCGGGATCGGTGTGGCTGTTCCTGGCCTTCGCGGCGGCGTTCTGCATCAAGGCGCCGCTGTTCCCGCTGCACGGCTGGCTGCCCGCGGCCTACCGCGAGTCGTCGATCGAGGTCACCGCGATCCTGTCAGGGGTGATCTCGAAGGCGGGCGCCTACGGCCTGCTGCGATTCTGCCTGCCGATGTTCCCCGGCCCCGCCTATGACTGGCGGTGGCTGTTCCTGGGCCTGGGCCTGGTGGGGCTCGTGTACGGCTCGATGGTGGCGTTCCGGCAGGCCGACGCGCGCGGCGTGATCGCCTACTCCAGCCTGGGTCAGCTGAACCTGATCGTGATCGGGATCTTCGCCATCAACGTCAACGGCCGCACAGGCGCCATCTTCCAGATGGTCAACCACGGCGTCGTATCCGTGGCGGCGTTCCTGCTCATCGGCCTGATCGAGCTGCGCACCGGCGGCGATCTGTTCCGGCGGCTGGGCGGCCTGGCCAACCGCCGCCCGGTGGCCTCCACCGTCTTCCTGATCGCCGCCCTGTATGCACTGGCGGTGCCGGGGTCGAGCGCGTTCGTGAGCGAGCTGTACATCCTCATCGGCGCGTTCCAGCGAAACGCCTGGGTCGGTGCGGTGGCGGCAATCGGCATCGTGCTGGCGGCCATGTACATGCTGCGCTGGTACTCGGCCATCGCGCATGAGTCGAACGGCGAGACGGTGGCCGACGACACGCCGGACCTGCACGTGCGGGAGCTGGCCATCGCGGTGCCGCTGATCGCGCTTTTGCTGCTGATGACCGCCTGGCCGAACGGCGTCATGGAGCGCATCGTCTCGTGACCACGATCCCCGTCAACTTCCAGGCCATCGCCCCCGAGATCGTGCTGATCGTGGCCGCCTCGGTGATCCTGGTCGTGGGCGTCTTCCTCCGCTCGGAGGTGGCCGAGCGGATCGCGCCCGTGGCTTCGGCGCTGGCCCTGGCCGGCGCGCTGGTGGCGGCGGCGATCCAGTTCCACAGCGCGGCCCACTTCTCGTTCGACCACACGCTGCGCATCGACGCCTTCGGCCAGGGCGCGCGGATGCTGCTGTTCTCGGCGGGGCTGGTCGCGGTGTGCGTGTCGTGGGGAGCAGGGGGCGGCATCGCGGGCCGCGCGGTCGAGTACAACGCGCTGCTCCTGGCCGCGCTGGGCGGGATGTCGCTGCTGTCGGTCGCCAACAGCCTGATCATCGTGTTCGTGGCGCTGGAGCTGTTCTCGATCGCCCTGTACATCCTGGTCGGGATCGAGACCGAGTCGCAGCCGGCGGTTGAAGGGGCGCTCAAGTACCTGATCATCGGCTCGGTGGGTGCAGCGTTCCTGCTGTACGGATCGGCGCTCGTGTACGGCGCCAGCGGTCAGCTCGAGTTCGACCGCATCTCGGCCGGCATCGGCGATCCGCACGGCGTGCTGCTGCTGACCGGGGTTGCCATGATCGTGGTCGGGCTCGGCTTCAAGGCGAACGCGGCGCCGTTCCACATGTGGACGCCGGATGCCTACGAGGGCGCGGCGACGCCCGTCACGGCGTTCATGTCGGCCGCGACCAAGGCGGCCGCGCTGGTGATCACGCTGCGCGTCCTGGTGACCGCGTTCCCTGGCCAGTCCGACGTGTGGCAGACCGGTCTGGCCGGGATCGCCATCGCCTCGTTCGTGGTCGGCAACCTGGGCGCGCTGCGGCAGACGAACGTGAAGCGCATGCTGGCCTATTCGACGGTCGGCCACTCGGGGTTCCTGCTGACGGCGGTGGCCGCCCACAGCGAGCTGGGCGGGCAGGCGATGCTGTACTACCTGGTCGTCTACGCGGCCATGAACCTGGGCGCGTTCGCGGTGGTGGCGGTGCGCGAGCGCGAGCAGGGGCGGCCGGTGGAGATCGCCGACTTCGCGGGCTGGGGATACCGGCGGCCGCTGCTGGGCGCGTGCATGGTGGTGTTCATGCTGTCACTGGCCGGGTTCCCGCCGACAGGCGGGTTCTTCGGCAAGCTGTACGTGTTCAGCGCCGCGGTCGACAACGGCCAGACCTACCTCGCGGTGGCGGGCGTGCTGGCCACGCTGGTGGGCCTCGGGTACTACCTGAAGGTGCCGTTCGCGCTGTACGACCGGGACGTGTCCGTGCCCGACCCGGCCCGCTCGCGCGGGATCGAGCTGACCGGGTTCGCGGTCGCCCTGTCGGCTGTCGCGGTGATCCTGCTGGGGGTCGTGCCCGCGCCGGTGATCGACCTCGCGCGGACTGCGTCCAGCTCATTGTTCGGCTAGCCAGGTGGTCTGCCGACACGCGGGCATCCTTCGCCTGGCCGGTGCGCATCAGAGCTTTTAGGGAGCGGTGTCAGACACCGCACAATCGGGTGTGTGGCATCCGTCACGCTTTTGTGACGGTGTCTGACACCGGGGTATCCGGTACGCCCAGACGTGGTGCTCGCATTCGCGAGCCTGGGCCGCGGCTGACCGGCGCGGCTGTACGCTCTCGGGGTGCGCTGGAAACTGCTCGCGGTCGCCGGCGTCGGCCTGGCCATCGCCGCCAGTATCCGATGGTGGACCGGGCGCGTGCAGCC
>JBQCGJ010000201.1:0-11524 GCA_051955775.1 Gaiellales bacterium
CCACCCCCACCACCACTGTGTTTGCGGCCCCGGCTCACCTTGCGGGGGGCTGGGGGGGGCCGCAACACCCCCCCCACCCCGGAAGCCGTTAGCGCATCGCGCGCTCGTTCATGCCGGCGCTCGTCATGCCGCCGGTGGCCAGCTTGGTCAGCTTCTTGTCGGCGTCGCTCTCCTCATCCAGCGTGTCGGAGAGAAGACCCTCGACCTCGTCGAAGTCGAGCTGCTTGGCCAGCGTCTTGGCGGTGCCGTAGCCGGCGATCTCATAGTGCTCGACGCGCTGGGCGGCGGCGATCAGCGCCACGTCCTTCGCGACCGGGTCGCCGGACGACTCGATGACCTCCTCGCCCTCGGCGATCAGGCCCTGCATGGCCTTGCACGTCTCGGCCGGCGGGCTGATGCCCAGCTTCTGGAACGCCTGGTCGAGCCGCTTCACGTGACCCCGGGTCTCATCCAGGTGGTGCGTGATGGCCTCGGCCAACTCCGGCTCGGAGGCCGCGCTGGCGACCTTCGGCAGGGCCTTCACGAGCTGCTGCTCGGCGCTGTACAGATCCGCCAGCTGCTCGACGAACACGTCATTGAGATTCTGGAGCTTCATGGATGCCTCCTTTGTTGCGTGAGGTCGGGGGGTACCCCGCCCGAGGCGCCGCGAAACGGTCAGCGTTTCTTGGCGTCCACGGCGCGCTGGAGCTGGGCCTTGGTCATGTTCGAACGGCCATCGATGCCGAGCTGCCGGGCCTCGTTGTAGAGCTGGTCGCGGGTGCGGCCCTTGGCCCGGTTGGTGCCGGATCGCTGGCCTCCGCGGCGCGACGAGGGCATGTCCTCGACCGACGACCGCGAGGCGGTTGCGGTCTGCCCCTTCTGCGCCCGCTCCTTGTTGATCGTGCGGGCCGCGATCTCCTTGGCGCGCTTGGTCGATGCGCCCTGCTGGCGCTCCGAGTCGCGGATGTGCTCGTATTTGCGCTCCTGCTTCTGTGTCCACTGGCGTGGCATGGACCACCTCTCAAGTTCGGGTGCCTCGCGTGGTCCCTACCCGGTTTCTGCGCTGTCGAACCCGCCTCAAGCGCGGTCTGTTACGAGCTCGCCGGGCGGCGGGTACGCTGCGCGCATGCCGGGGGAACCGCCGCCTGTCTCCAATCCCGCCAAGCCGCTTTTCCCGGACGGGCTGACGAAGGCGGACCTGGCCGCGTACTACTGGCGGATCGCCGACAACATGCTGCCGCACGTTCGGGGCCGTCCGGTGCATATGCAGCGATTCCCGGATGGGATCGGCGGCGTGGAGATCCAGCAGAAGCAGGCGCCGGATTACTTCCCCGCCTTCGTGGAGCGGGTCGAGGTGCCGCGCAGACGCGGCGGGTCGATCACCCAGCCCCTGATCGAGAACCCCGAGACGCTCGTCTATCTGGCCGATCAGGCATGCATCACGGTGCATCTGATGCTGTCCCGGCGCGGCGCCCTCGACCACCCGGATCAGCTGATCTTCGACCTCGATCCGCCGGACGGCGACCTGCGAGCCGCACGGCAGGCGGCGCGCGACATCCGCGAGCTGCTCGACCAGGTCGGGCTCGCGGCCTATCTGAAGACGACTGGCTCGCGCGGCTACCACGTACTCTCGCCGCTCGATGGAACCGCCACCTTCGAGGACACCCGGGCCTTCGCGCGTGACCTCGCCGGCCGGCTGGCCGAGCGGCGTCCCCGGCTGTACACCGTGGAGACGCGAATCGCCAAGCGCCACGGGCGGCTCTACCTGGACACCGCACGCAACGGCTACGCCCAGACGGCGGTGGCGCCCTACGCGGTGCGCGGGCTGCCGGACGCTCCGGTGGCGGCGCCGCTGGAGTGGGACGAGCTGGGCCGCGTGAAGCCGGGCCAGTTCACGGTCCGAAATCTGTTCCGGCGGCTGTCGCGGCGGCCGGATCCGTGGGCCGGCCTGGAGCAGCACGCGGGATCACTGGCGGAGTCCCACGAGCGGCTGCGCAGGATCGCCTAGACCGGGGTTTCCGGGTCGCCGTGCACGTCCACCTGCCGGTGGGGCAGATCCGCGCTGGGCTCTGGCGGCTGGGGATGCGGCGGCGGCGTGGAGGGGGGAGGCTGATCGGGCCCCGGTTGGGGCGGGTCAGGCGGCGCCGGCGGCGCGGGCGTCTCTGAGGTGCGATGTGTGATCTGTTCAGGCATGTGCCTGGCGTGCCCCCGCCCGGGTTCGCCCAAACCGGTTAGGCCCCGGTCGATCTGGGTAGGCTCGGCGTCGTGGAGACTTCGCGTGGCATCGACCAGCACAGCAGCGCCGACGACATCCGCGACGCGTTCGAGCGCGAGGGCATGGAGTTGCGCTTCGAGCAGCGCGACGGCCGCTGGGTAGCGGTTGCCGGCGTGCACGGCCAGGAGCGGTGGATGGGCGCCGGCGCCGAGCCCGAGGCCGCCGCCAGGGACGCCTGGGAGCGCCACCTGGCCGTCAACGACGGCACCGGCGAGAGCTGAGGCGCGTCATCCTTCCTTCGTCCCGCGGGTCCTGAATGCCCGCGCAATGCGCAGGGGCAGCAGGCCGACCAGCGGCGCTCGGCGCCCAAGTTGAGCCTGATCCTGGCGGTCGAACGCCCGCGCGTAGCGGGCCGCCTGCTCGGCCGTGGCGTACGTCTTCGTGCCTCCGTCGGCCCCGCACCGGTCGCAGCTCCAGCGCATCTCGGTGTCATCGCTGGTGAACCGGTAGCTGTGTCCGAGCATCCGGCAGCGGATCATGCGTCCAGGGTACCTCCGGGCGTTTGACACGGGTTACGACCCGCGTGCATCGGGTATGCAGCCGCTCATGAGCGCGGACGGTCACACGATCGAAACGCGGATTCCTGCGCGTCTCGACCGGTTGCCGTGGTCGCGCTTCCACTGGATGGTGGTGATCGGGCTGGGCACGGCCTGGATCCTCGACGGCCTCGAGGTGACGATGGTGTCGTCGGTGGCCACCCGCCTGACCGAGGCCGGCAGCGGCATCGAGCTGACGGTCGGCCAGATCGGCGTGGCCGCAGCCTGGTACGTGGCGGGTGCCTGTCTGGGCGCGCTCGTGTTCGGCCAGATGACCGACCGCTTCGGCCGGAAGAAACTGTTCATCATCACCCTCGGGCTGTACATCGCCGCCACCGTGGCCACGGCCTTCGCGTTCGACGCCTGGTACTTCTACGCGGCCAGGTTCTTCACCGGCGCCGGCATCGGCGGTGAGTACGCCGCCATCAACTCCGCCATCGACGAGCTGATCCCGGCCCGAGTCCGCGGGCGGGTCGATCTGATCATCAACGGCTCGTACTGGGTCGGCGCCATGGCCGGTTCGGCCGCCGCCCTGTTTTTCCTGTCCAGCACGTTCCCGCTGAACATCGGCTGGCGCGTCTCGTTTGGTGTCGGCGCCGTGCTCGGCCTGGCGGTCATGCTGGTGCGCCGCAACGTGCCGGAGAGCCCGCGCTGGCTGTTCATCCACGGACGCGAGGAGGAGGCCGAGCGGATCGTCGACCGCATCGAGCAGGACGTGGCCGAGAACACCGGGCAGCAGCTCGAGGATCCGGGCAAGGACGAGGCGATCGAGGTCCACCAGCGCACGAGCATCCCGTTCACGGAGATCGCGCGCACCGCGTTCGGCCGGTACCCGAAGCGCGCGATCCTGGGGCTCGCGCTGTTCGTCGGCCAGGCCTTCATCTACAACGGCATCACGTTCAACCTGGGCACGCTGTTCAGCACGTTCTTCGGAGTGTCGGCGGGCTTTGTGCCCATCTTCCTGATCATCTGGGCGGCGGCGAACTTCCTCGGTCCGCTGGTGCTGGGCCGGCTGTTCGACACCATCGGCAGAAAGCCCATGATCGCCTTCACCTACATCGGGTCGGCCGTCTCGGGCGCCGTGCTGGCGGCGACCTTCGCGTCAGGCACGCTGACCTCCGAGTGGTGGTTCGAGGCGCTGATCGTGCTCACCTTCTTCCTGGCCTCCGCGGGCGCCAGTGCCGCCTATCTGACCGTCAGCGAGATCTTTCCCATGGAGACGCGGGCGATGGCAATCGCGTTCTTCTACGCCATCGGCACGGCGGCGGGCGGCATCGCCGGCCCGCTCCTGTTCGCGCATCTGATCGCGAGCGGCAGCCGCAGCCAGGTCGCCATCGCGTTCTATATCGGTGCGGCGGCCATGGCGATCGGCGGCATCGCCGAGATATTCCTCGGTGTGCGCGCGGAGCAGCAGCCGCTGGAGGACATCGCAAAGCCGCTGACCGCCGAGGAGGCCGACCAGGAGCACGGCGAGGTGGATCGCACGGCGAGCGAGGACGGCAGGCTCCAACCGGCGCCCGATGGCGGCCAGTGGGACGCGGCCCGGCGACGGCGTCAGATCCAGGAACGGCTGGAGCGCCGCTCGCGATGGGAGCGCCAGGGCGTGCGCCGGTTCCGGCCCGGCCCGGGTGCGGGGTTATACGCGCCGCGCATGGCCGGGTTGTCGGCACCAGACGGTGGCGCCGATCTCGACCGCGAGATCGACGTGATCAGCCACACGCTCGACCAGCATGGCTCAACCGACCGGCGTGAATTGGCCCGGCTTGTGGGCGCCCGTTACTGGGGCCCCGGCCGGTTCCGGGCCGCGCTCGGCGAGGCAGTGCGGGAGGGCCGGGCCCGGCGCGTGTCGCGAACCACCTTCGGCCCCGCCAAGCCGTGACCATGCCCGACGACGCTCCATCTCACGAGCGCCCCTCGGCCGAGGAGGCGTCGCCGGCGTTCGACGCGACCACGGCGGAGCGAATCGTGCCCTCCCTGGGCACCGAGCTGCGGCTCGAGAAGGGCAGCGATCCCGACTCGCCGCTGGCCGGCCTGCTGGCCGCGGGCGCCCGCATCATGGAGCCGCTGGACGAGGCGGAATACCGGCGGTTCCTGGAGTCCCAGCCGGACGGCCGATGGGCGTCGGTGGATGAGTTGGTCGAGCAGTACGGGTCGTTCCAGGCCGCCGTCGAGGCGGCCGGCATCGCGGGCGCCTGGTAAGCGCCCACCCGTTTCGGGGAGCCCCCTGACGGGGTACTTGCGCCGTGCAACACCCACTGAAGGAGGATGCAATGAAAGTGGGCAAGCTCATGGCACGAGTGGTGATCGGCGGCCTGTTCGTCGGTCACGGCACGCAGAAGCTGTTCGGCTGGTTCGAGGGTCCCGGCATCGACGACACCGCTGAGGGATTCGAGAAGATGGGCATGCGCCCGGGGCGGCGGCACGCCACCGCGGCCGGGTTGGCGGAGACGGCGGGCGGCGTCATGCTGGCGCTGGGCCTGTTCACGCCGCTGGCGGCATCGATGCTGTCGGGTGTGATGTTCACCGCCATCCGCAAGGTGCACTTCAAGAACGGTCTGTGGGTGACCAAGGGTGGCTACGAGTACAACCTGGTGCTGCTGGCTGCGCTCATGGCACTCACCGACGCCGGCCCCGGCTCGCCGTCCCTCGACTCTGCGCTTGGGATCAGGGCCAGGGGCGCCTACTGGGCCGTGGCGGAGCTGGCGGCCGGTGCCGCCGGCTCGCAGCTCGCGCTGATATCCAGTGAGCCGGCGCCGGCCGAGCAGGCGGCGGAGCCGGCGCCGCAGCACGAAACGCCGCTCGATCAGGCGGCGTAGCCGAACCGGGCCAGGCCCCTCGACAACCGGGGGCCTGGCCCCGGCCCCGGACGAGGCTACGCGTCCTGGGACGCGGGCGCTGTGCGGGCGCCGGCCCGCAGCCTGCGGCCCGGCCAGCCGCTCGGATAGCCGACCAGAGAGATCATGGCCGGCACCAGCAGCGGCCGCACCAGGAAGGTCTCGATGGCCACGCCGAGCGCCATCGCGAACGCGAACTCGCGGAACCCGCGCACCGGGATGAGGGCGATTGCCGCGAAGCTGACAGACAGCGTGATGCCGGCCGTCCTGACCGCCCCAGCCGCGCGCGGCCCCGCCTCGGCGACGGCCGTGCGCAGCGGCCGCCGGCGCGCCTCCTGCCACATCCGGCCGGTGACGAACACGTTGTAGTCCGACCCCAGCGCCACCAGCAGCACCGCCGCCGCGTACGGCACGTAGTACGTCACCTCGCCGTAGCCGAGCAGGCGGACGACAATCCATGCAGTGATCCCCAGCGTCGCCGCGACCGACAGCACACTGGCCGCGAGCAGCATCAGCGGCGCCACGATCGCGCGCAGGTAGATGGCGAGCAGCACGAACGTGACCGTCAGTACCGCGATCGTCAGGCGCAGGACGTCGGCGCGCATGGCGGATGTCGTCTCCTGCGCCAGAGCCGTCGTCCCCGTGACCCCGATCTGCGCGCCGCGAAGACCCGAGCCTCGGGCCAGGCCGGGCAGCGCAGGATTCAGGTCTCGCATGCCGCGGATGGCCGGCGCGCCGAGCGGATCCCGGTCGAGCACGACGATGTAGCGCGCGGCGCCGCCGTTCCGGCCCACGAGCAGCCCGGCATCCACGCCCGGCAGGCGGTCGGCCGGTCCGATCACCGCGGCCACACCGGGTCGCTGCTCAAGCGTGTGCTGGAGCCGGTCGAGGGCGGCGGACTGCGAGCCCACCCCGCGGCCCCACACGACGATCTTGGTGGGTGCCAGCATGCCCGGCGCGAACCCGCGCACCAGGGCGTCGTAGCCGGATCGCTGGGGCGCGTCGGACGGCAGGCCTGTGACGTCACTGAACCCCACGTGCATGTACCGCATCCCCGTCGCGGCGGCTCCCAGGACGGCGATCACGAGCAGGGCGACGACGGCCGCCACGGGCCTCCGCGCGATCATCCTGGACATCCGGCCGGGCTTTGCAGACTCGGGCTTGTCGGGATCCTTGCGCCGGTCGCGGCGCAGCAGCAGCCGGCCCACGATGCCCATGACGGCTGGGACGAACGTGACGGCAACGACCATGGTGGTCAGCACGGTGATGGCGAGGCCCGGGCCGAGGTCGCGGAAGAAGGCGATCCGCGACGCGTAGAGTGCGGCCAGGCCGGCGGCCAGGATCAGGCCGCCCACGACGACGATCGGCGTGATCTCGGCTGCCGCCGCCCGGGCTGCCGGGACGCGCGACTCGCCACGTCGCGAGCGCAGGCGGAAGGCGGACATGTAGAACACGCAGTAGTCGGTGCCGATGCCCAGCACGAGCGCAACCTGCATCGGCCGCAGCACCTCGGGTACCGAGATGCCGCCCGTGGTCTGCGCCCACGTCAGCACCTGGTCGGCCGCCAGATTGGCGATTCCGATCGTGACCAGCGTCATCAGCGCCGCGCCCAGCGAGCGGAACAGGATCGCCACCACGAGCAGGATCGCGAGCACGGTGGCCAGCTCGACCCAGCGCAGCCACTGCTCGATCAGCGCCCCCTCGCGCCACTGGGCCGGGAGGACGCCGGTGACCCCCGCCACGCTGCCGGACCGTTGCTGGAGCTGCCGGGTGTAGTCGTGCGCGAGCCGCACGACCTCGGCTGCCGACAGGGTCGGGGAATGCTCGAGGTAGGTGACGATCGTGGTTCCGTTTTCTCGTGACGACGGGAACAGCCCGAGGGTGTTGGGCACCGGAATCGCGATCATCCGCGGGTTTGCCCCGTGGAGCGCGCGGCGGTCGAACGTTGCCGCCAGCGCCAGTGATTGGGCCTGGGCGCGGGCCGACAGTCCAGCCGGGTCCCGTTGCACGACCATGGTGTCGCCCGTCAGGGGCGGCTGGAACATGCGCGCCTCGCGCTGGGCCAGCTCCAGGGCCGGTGCGTGCGCGGGGACGAGGCTGATCAGATTCGCCGGGCTGCGGGTGTTGTTGGGCGCCAGCAATGCGATGTACGCCGCCGCAACCAGCCACGCCGGCACGATCAGCCAGCGCAGGGTTACGACCACCCACGCGTACGCCCGGGCGATGCGGCCGGCCGCCACCGGGGGCGGCTCGGGCGGAGTCGGATCGACCGCCGTCCGGTCGTTCGTGTCGGCGCTCACTCGGCGTCGCCCGCGGACGATGTGGAGTTGACGAGTCCGCCCGGTTCGCCCACCAGGCGCTGGATCAGCAGCCGGTAATGCATGAGCGCTGTTCGCAGCTGCTCGCGGGACGGGCCGCCCGGTTGATCGTCGCGGGTGGCCAGCGTGTGGCCTGCGCGGTACTCCTGCGCGGCCTCCGGATCGTCCACCGAGATGTCGCCGACGATCTGCTCGAAAGACTCCGCCGGGAATCCGCGCGCGCGGGCGATCACAGCAACGAGGGCGTCCGCTTCGGTCAGTGCGGCAGCGGGATCGGCCTCGAACGCGCCGTCGATGGTCTGCAGCCACGTCAGGTACCGCGCCCGCGCCTCCTCGGACAGTGTGCTGATGTGCAGGGCCTCGCGCCGGCGCAGCCGCTGCTGCAGCTCCAGCTCGGTCACCTCCCGGTCTCCCTGCTGGGCCAGGACGCGCGTGTATTCCGGGCCGAACTGGCGGCGCAGGCGCCGCCCCCGGCGGATGTTCAGCCACACGGAGATCGCAATGCAGGCCGCAAGGGCGCCCAGTCCGAGCCAGATCAGCACACCGGTTGCCTTCCCGCCCAAGCGGGCAGCGAAACGCGCCTGTGGTTTCGCCATGACCGGCCCGCGGTAACCACAGACAGCACAGATGAGAAGGGAGGACGACCAATGGCTGACCGACTGACAGGGACGCGGATCGCGTTTCTCGCCACTGATGGCGTGGAGCAGGTGGAGCTGACCGAGCCGCTCGAGGCGGCACGGCGCGAGGGCGCCGAGGTCGACCTGCTGAATATCGACAACGCGAAGATCCAGGGGTTCAACCACCTCGACAAGGCCGACACGTTCCCCGTCCAGGGACTCGTGTCGGATGCCGATCCTGACGACTACGACGGGCTCGTGCTGCCCGGTGGGGTGGCGAATCCCGACCGGCTTCGCACCGACGCCGATGCTGTCGCGTTCGTGCGGGCCTTCTTCGATCAGGACAAGCCGGTGGCGGCGATCTGCCACGGCCCGTGGACGATCGTGGAGGCCGGGTGCGCGGACGGGCGCACGCTGACCTCGTGGCCCAGCCTGCGCACCGACATCGAGAATGCCGGTGGCAAGTGGGTGGACGAGGAGCTGCACGTGGACGGCAACCTGGCCACCAGCCGCAAGCCGGACGATCTGCCGGCCTTCTGCAACCAGATGGTGAAGATGATGGCGCAGGCCGGCGCGAGGTCGCGCTGAGCACGCAGGCAGCATGTGCTGCCGATGGCGACGGACGGCGGGGCTCTCCGGACCCCGCCGTCCGCATCATGCTGCGCCCGATCGGCAGCCCGCTGCCGCTCGGGTTCTTCGCATTCGGCACGGGCACCATGCTGTTCACGTGCCTGGAGCTGGGCTGGGTGGGGCTGGACCAGACGCGGCCGCTGGCCCTGATCATGCTCATCTTTGTCGCGCCGCTGGTGGTGCTCCCCGGCCTGCTCGCCTACTGGACTCGTGACGCGGCATCGGCCACGGCGCTGTGCATGTTCGGCATGGTGTGGGCGGCGCTGGCGGTGCTGTTGCTGACCAGCCCGGCCGGCCAGACCTCGGCCATCGCCGGGGTGTTCCTGCTCTGCCTGAGCCTTTTTCAGCTGCTGCTGGCCGGCGCCTCGGTGAACGGCAAGCCGGCGTTCGCGATCACCGTCACCGTGGCCGCGCTGCGGTTCGCGCTGACCGGCCTGTACCAGATCACCGGGCATCACTGGATGGAGCTGGCGTCCGGCTGGGCGGGGATTCCGCTCGCGGTGGCCGCCGTGTATCTGGGTCTGGCGCTGCTGCTGGAGGACGCGCAGCACCGAACGGTGCTGCCGCTGGGGCGCCGCGGTGTGGCCCGGATGGCGGTGGAGAGCCACCTGGGCGACCAGGTGCAGGCCATCGAGCGCGAGGCCGGCATCCGCCGGCAGCTCTAGACCGGGTACGGGCCAGGCCCCTCATGCCCGTTTCACGCCGCCTCTCCGTCCCGGGCTGCCCGCTCCGCGATGCGCAGGTCGTCGACGAACTCCTGCATCTCACGCGCCCGGTTCTCGTCGGGCGCGCGCAGGATGGCGGACGGATGCACCGTGGCCAGCGTCGGCAGCTCTCGGGGGCCCGGTCGTACCCGCCCGCGTTCCCTGGTCACCCGGAAGCCGGCGCCGAACACCGCCTGCGCCGCGACCGCGCCCAGCAGCACCACGATCGCGGGTCGCAAGGCCTCCAGCTCGGCGTCCAGCCACGGGCGACACGCCGCCACCTCCCAGCGCGAGGGCGTCTTGTGGATGCGGCGCTTGCCGCGCTCCTCCCACTTGAAGTGCTTGACCGCGTTCGTCATGTACACGGCCGCGCGCTCGATGCCGGCCTCCTCGAGCGCCCGGTCGAGCACCCGGCCGGCGGGTCCGACGAACGGGTGGCCCGCCCTGTCCTCCTGGTCACCCGGCTGCTCGCCCACCATGACCATGCGGGCGCTGGCGGGTCCCTCGCCGAACACCGTCTGCGTCGAGTCGCGCCACAGATCGCATCCGCGGCAGTCCGCGGCGGCTGTGCGCAGGCTGCGCAGGCTTCGCCGGCTCGGCAGATACCGCTCGGCGCCGGCGGGGCGCTCGGGCGCCGGCATCAGGCTGCGAACAGCGGATCCAGCTCGACCGCCGGAACGACGATGCGGGCCGCCTGCTCGAGGGTCGCGCCCTTCGAGATCAGGTCTTCGATCTGATGCACCAGGTCGCAGTGCTCGCCGCTCGTCCAGGCGTCGGCCACCAGCATCGCCGCAATACCCGGCCGGTAGCCCAGGTGGGACAGCCGCTCGCGCTGCCATTCGCGGACCCGCTGGAGCTCCTCGTCGGGCTCTTCCGCGACGGGCTCGTCAATCGGATTCGGCGATCGAAAGCGCATGGGATGTCTTGTGCGTGCCCGGTCGGGCGGGGGCGCAAACCCGTCGCGTGACGGCGCCCACCTCAGCCGGCCAGCCGGGCCGGGCGGCGCAGCTGCGACAGCACGTGGGCGGCGTAGAAGTCGAACAGCCGCTCCTGGTCGGTGCCGACCTGCTGCACGGTGGCCCGGTCGTAGCCTGCCCGCTCGTAGCCGGTCAGCCGCTCCAGGTGCGCGTCCGGATTCTGCTCGCAGAGGATTGCCGCGGCCACGTCCTCGGGCCGCACACAGGCGGTGGCGGCCTCGAAGTGGGCGGGCAGCGGCAGCACCTGGGACAGCTCCCCGGCCAGGCCGCTGGTCGGCCAGGTCGTGTAGGCCAGCCTGCGCGCCTCGCGTTCGCTGTCCGCCAGAGCCACGTCCAGCTTGCCGTAGCACGGCTTGCCCGCGCCGCCCGAACGCTGGAACAGCGCCGCCGAGCCCGCGTCGGGCGACGTGTTGAAGTACCCGTCGCCGATCTTCGCGGCCAGCCGGATGGCGTGCTTGCCGAAGCCCGAGACCACGATCGGCGGCGGCTGCTCCGGCAGCGTGAAGATGGTCGCCTGCTCCACGGTGTAGTGGCGCCCGTAGTGCGACTGCGAGCCGCCCTGCCACAACTGCCGGATCACCGCCACGGCCTCCTCCAGCATCTCCCGGCGCACCTCGTGCGGTGGCCAGCGGTCGCCCAGGATGTGCTCGTTCA
>JBQCGJ010000202.1:0-4072 GCA_051955775.1 Gaiellales bacterium
CCGCCTCGGTGGCGATGCCGAGCGTCCCCTCGGAGCCGATGAACGCGCCGAGCAGATCGAGCTCGCCGCAGCGGTCGAGGCGAACGATGTCGCCCGAGGCCAGCACGACCTCCAGCTCCAGCACGTGGTGCACGGTGAATCCGTGTTTCAGGCAGTGCGCGCCGCCGGAGTTCTCGGCCACGTTGCCGCCGATCGAGCACACCTGCTGGGACGATGGATCGGGGGCGTACCGCAGTCCGTACGGCGCGGCCGCCTTGCTGACATCGAGGTTGGCCACGCCGGGCTGCACGCGGGCGCGCCGGTTGGCGGCGTCCAGCTCGAGGATCCGATTCATCCGCGAGAGCCCGATCACGATCCCCTCCGCCACCGGCACCGAGCCTCCGGACAGGCCGGTGCCCGAGCCGCGGGCCACGAACGGCGCGCCGTGGTGCGCACACGCGCGCACCGCCGCCACCACCTCGGCCGTCGATCGCGGAAGCACGACGGCCTGCGGGATCGCCCGCCACCCGGTCAGGGCGTCGGACTCGTAGGTGCGGAGCTCGGCGGGCTCGGTGATCACGGCGTCCGCCGGTAACACCTCTCGCAGGTGATCGACACGATTCATCGCCAAAAGCGTAACGCCCACGCGGTGTGTAGCTGGTACAGGGTCGCCGGCCGTGCGGGTTTCGTGGCGAAGTCGCGACGCACGGCCCGCCTACCCCCCGGGGCGATCCGGGCCCGGCAGCTCGAGCCGTACGACCACCAGGCTGCCCGGCGCGACCAGCGACCCGGCCGCGGGACGCATCCCGGTCACCGTCAGCCGCGCGCCGGCGGGCAGCCCGGCCGGGCTCGGCCTGAACCGAAGCCGGGAGTGCGACACCGCAGCCTGCGCGCGGCCCACGGACATCCCGACCACGTTCGGCACCACCACCACGCGCGCCGGCGTGGGGTGCGGCAGCGGGTTGCCCGACACCAGCGGGGCCCGCGAGCCGCCGACCAGCAGCGCCACCGCCGCGCCAACCAGGCAGGCGACGGCGCCGGCAGCACCCAGCGCCGAGCCCGACCGACGGCTCATCCCACCAGTTGCCCCATCACCATCTGCAACAGGCCGCCCGCCCTGAACACCTTCACATCGGCCGGGATGTCCAGCCGGGCAACGGCGGTGAAGGTCTTCGAGCCGTCCACCTCGATGGTTACCGTAGAGCCAACGTCCAGTTGATCCAGCACGCGGATGGTGTACGTCTCACGGCCGGTCAGTCCCAGGCTGTGCGCCGACTCGCCGGGCTGGAACTGCAGCGGCAGCACGCTCAGCGCCACCAGGTTCGACCGGTGGATGCGCTCGAAGCTCTCCGCCAGCACCGCCCGCACCCCGAGCAGCGCACTGCCCTTGGCCGCCCAGTCGCGCGAGCTGCCCGAGCCGTACTCCTTGCCCGCGATCACGATCAGCGGCACGCCCTCGTCGCGGTAGCGGGCGGAGGCGTCGAAGATCGACATCTGCTCGCCGTCGGGCAGGTGCAGCGTGTAACCGCCCTCCACGCCGTCCAGCATCAGATTGCGCATCCGGATGTTGGCGAACGTCCCGCGCACCATCACCTCGTGGTTGCCGCGCCGTGACCCGTAGCTGTTGAAGTCGCGCGGCGCCACGTCGTGCTCGACCAGGTAGGCGCCCGCCGGCGAACTGGGGGCGAACGCACCTGCCGGGGAGATGTGGTCGGTGGTCACCGAATCCCCCAGCAGCGCCAGCACCCGGGCATTCTCGATGTCGGACATGTCCGGCTCGTGCTCGAAGAAGGTCGGCTCGCGCACGTACGTCGACTCCGGATCCCACTGGAACAGCTGGCCGGCGGGCACCGGCAGCTCGCGCCAGTGCTCGTCGCCCTCGAAGATCCGGCCGTACTCGTGCTCGAACAGCTCGGGCCCCATCGACTCCGCCAGCACCTTCATCACCTCGTCGGCGGCCGGCCACACGTCACGCAGGTACACCGGCCCTGCGCTGCCCTCGCCCAGCGGCTCGGCGGTGATGTCGGTGGCCACCGTGCCGGCCAGCGCATACGCCACCACCAGCGGCGGCGAGGCCAGATAGTTGGCGCGCACCTGGGGATGGATGCGGGCCTCGAAGTTGCGGTTGCCCGACAGCACGGCGGCCACGGCCAGCCCGTCCTCCTCGATCCGGGACGCGACCTCGTCCGGCAGCGGGCCGGAGTTGCCGATGCAGGTCGTGCAGCCGAACCCGACCAGGTTGAAGCCGAGCTGGTCGAGCGGCTGGATCAGCCCCGCCCGCTCCAGGTAGCCCATCACCACCCGCGAGCCGGGCGCCAGGCTGGTCTTCACCCACGGCTTGGTGCGCAGCCCCAGCTCGACCGCCTTCTGCGCGAGCATGCCGGCGGCCAGCATCAGCATCGGGTTGGACGTGTTGGTGCACGACGTGATGGCGGCGATGGCCACCGAGCCGTTGCCCAGGGCGGAGCCGTTGCGGCTCTCGCCGAATGCGTCCTCGAAGCTCGACCGCAGGCGGGGCAGCGGTACCCGGTCCTGTGGGCGGCGCGGGCCCGCCAGGCTCGGCTCGACGCTCTCCAGGTCGAGCTCCAGCAGCTCGCTGTACGCAGTGCTCGGCTCGTCGCCGGTGCGGAACAGCCCCTGCTCCTTGGTGTAGCGCTCGACCAACCCCACCTGGTCAGCCGACCGGCCCGTGTCGACGAGGAAGCGCAGCGTCTCGGCGTCCACCGGGAAGGTGGCCGCCGTGGCCCCGAACTCCGGCGACATGTTGGACAACGTCGCCCGGTCGGGCACCGTCAGCCGGCCCACGCCCGGGCCGAAGAACTCCACGAACTTGCCCACCACGCCGTGCTTGCGCAGCTGCTCGGTCAGGGTCAGCACGAGGTCGGTGGCGGTGACGCCGGTGCGCAGCGCGCCGGACAGCTGGATGCCCACGACCACCGGGGCGATCATGTACATCGGCTGGCCCAGCATCACCGCCTCGGCCTCGATCCCGCCCACGCCGAACCCGACCACGCCGAGCGCGTTGATCATCGTCGTATGCGAGTCGGTGCCGACCAGGGTGTCGGGGAAGGCGACGCCGTCCCGCTCCTGCACGACGCGGCCCAGATACTCCAGGTTGACCTGGTGCACGATGCCCATGCCGGGCGGCACGACCTGGAAGTTGGCGAATGCGCCCTGCGCCCAGCGAAGCAGCGCGTAGCGCTCGCCGTTTCGCTCGTACTCACGCTGGATGTTCCGCTCGTAGGCCAGGTCCGAGCCGAACGCGTCCACCTGCACGGAGTGGTCGACGACGAGGTCGACCGGGACAAGGGGATCGATCCGGCCGGGGTCGCCGCCCTGCCTGCCGACCGCAGCCCGCATGGCCGCAAGGTCGACGACCGCCGGGACGCCGGTCAGGTCCTGCATGATCACCCGGGCGGGCATGAAGGCAAGCTGGGCCTCGGCGTCACGCTCCGGCCACGCCGCCAGCGCCCGCACATCGCGCTCGGAGACGTGTTCGGTGCCGGCCCGCCGCAGCAGGTTCTCGATCAGCACGCACACCGTGTACGGCAGCCGCAGCGGGTCGCACACGCGATCGAGGCGGTAGAACGCCTGGCCGGTGGGCAGCGTGTCGCGGGCGCCGAAGGGATCGCTCACGCCCGAAACCTAGCTTCCCGTCGTTACCCTTGTCGTATGAGCCATCCTGCCCACCGGCTGATCTGGGATGGGCAATGCGGCTTCTGCCGGCGCTCCGTGGCGGCCGTCGAACGGCGCGATCACCGCCACGCCTTCGAGGCCGTGAGCTCGCAGAGCCTCGGCATGGGGCGGCTGCCGGCGGTGCTGGTGGAGACCGCCGACGGACGGCGACTGGAGGCAGGGCGGGCGTGCCTGTTCGTGCTCTCCGAGCTGGGTCACCCCCGCCTGGCCGCCGTGCTCGAGCGGCGGCCGCTGGTGTGGGCGGTCGAGGCCGGCTACCACCTGGTGTCCAGATACCGCGGGCACCTGTGAGCGGCTCGCTGGTCAGGCTGCCGCCGGGCGTGCGGCCGCCGTTCCAGGTGTACGTCAACGGCGTGGCCCAGGAGCAGGGCAGCGACTTCGAGGTGCGCGGCGACGT
>JBQCGJ010000203.1:0-4675 GCA_051955775.1 Gaiellales bacterium
TCGAGCTCGACGATGACGAGATCCGCGAGCGCATGAGCGGCAACCTGTGCCGGTGCGGCGCGTACGCCAACATCGTGCCCGCGATCGCGGACGCGGCGCAATGAGACCGTTCAGGTACGTCCGGGCAACCGACACCGTGGACGCCGTCCACACCATGGTCGCGGAACCCGGCGCCAAGTTCCTGGGCGGCGGCACCAACCTGGTAGACCTGATGCGGCTGGAGGTCGAGACGCCCGGCGTGCTGGTGGACGTGACGCACCTCGGGTTCGATCGGGTCGACGAGGACGCCGGCGGCCTGCGCATCGGCGCCGGCGTGCGCAACAGCGACCTCGCAGCCGACCCGGTCGTGCGTGGTCGCTACCCGCTGCTCGCCGAGGCGCTGCTTGCCGGCGCGTCGGGGCAGCTGCGCAACCTCGCAACGGTCGGCGGCAACCTCATGCAGCGCACCCGCTGCATGTACTTCCAGGACATCTCCAAGCCGTGCAACAAGCGGCTCCCCGGTTCGGGCTGTCCGGCCCGTAAGGGCGAGCACCGCAACCTGGCCGTGCTGGGACACTCCGAGGCGTGCGTGGCGACCCACCCCTCCGACATGGCGGTTGCGCTGTGTGCGCTTGATGCGACGGTCCACGTCGAGGGCCCGGGCGGCACCCGGGACATCCCGGTGGTCGACTTCCACCGCCTGCCAGGCACACAGCCGGATCGCGACACGGTGCTGGAGCCGGATGAGCTGATCGTGGCCGTCACGCTGCCGCCGCCGGCCATCCCAGCGGACAGGTGCCGGTACACGAAGGTCCGCGAGCGGGCGTCGTTCTCGTTCGCGATCGTGTCGCTGGCCGCCGCGCTCGACGTGCCGGACGGCGTCGTGCGGGATGCCCGGCTTGCGCTCGGCGGCGTGGCCCACAAGCCGTGGCGCGCGACCCGTGCCGAGGACGCCCTGCGCGGCGCGACGCCCACCGCACAGGAGTTCGAGCGAGCAGCGGACGCCGAGCTGGAGGCCGCCACACCGCTTCGCGACAACGCGTACAAGGTCGGCCTGGCGCGGCAGGTCATCGTGCACACCCTGAGCGAGCTGGCCGGCGTCTGATGGCTGTGGTTCGCCCCACACCGGCGGTGGGCACCGCCATGCAGCGTGTCGAGGCGCGAGAGAAGGTCACCGGCGAGGCACGCTACGCCTACGAATATCCCGCCCGCGGAGTGGCCTACGCGGTGCCGGTGCAGTCGCCGGTGGCCCGCGGAACGCTGCGCGCGGTCGACTCGTCGGAGGCCATGGCCGTGCCCGGTGTGCTGGCGGTGGTGTGGCATGAAACCGCGCCGTCTCTCGAGATCCCCGACGGCGAGCTGGCGGTACTGCAGTCGGATCGCATCGCCTACCGCGGGCAGATCGTGGCCGCGGTGGTCGCCGACAGCCTCGAGCAGGCCCAGCGTGCCCAGCAGCTCGTGCGCCTCGAGGCCGTCGAGGAGCCGCACGACGTCGAGCTTCGCAGCGACCACCCGCGGCTGTACACGCCAGACCACGTGAATCCCAGCTTCCCGACCGACACGCATGAGGGAGACGTCGACGCGGCGCTGGCGCAGGCACCCCTGGTGATCGACGCCACATACAGCACCCCGGCCGAGCACAACAACCCCATGGAGCCGCACGCCTCGATGGCCGTGTGGGAGTCCGGGGACCTGGTCGTGTACGACTCGAACCAGGGCGCCGAGCCGGTGCGGCAGACCCTCGCCGAGGCGTTCGGCCTGGACCCGTCCCGGGTGCGCGTGGTGTCGCCGCACGTGGGCGGCGGCTTCGGATCCAAGGGCACGCCACGGCCGCACGTGGTGCTGGCGGCCATGCTGGCCAGGATGGTGGGAAGGCCCGTCAAGATCGCCGTCACCCGCCAGCAGATGTTCGCGCTGGTGGGATACAGGACGCCCACCATCCAGCGTGTGCGGCTGGCCGCCGGCAACGACGGGCGGCTGACGGCCATCAGCCACGACGTGGTCGAGCAGACGTCGACAGTCACCGAGTTCGCCGAGCAAACCGCGATCTGCACGCGCATGATGTACGCATCTCCGACCCGCCGCACGCGCCACCGGCTGGTGGCGCTCGACGTCCCCACGCCGTCCTGGATGCGGGCCCCCGGGGAGTGCCCCGGCATGTACGCCCTGGAGTCGGCGATGGACGAGCTCGCTGTCACGTGCGGCCTCGATCCCATCGAGCTGCGGATCCGCAACGAGCCCGAGGTCGATCCCGAGTCGGGTCATCCGTTCTCGAGTCGCGGCCTGGTGCAGTGCCTTCGGCGGGGGGCCGAGCGGTTCGGCTGGGCACATCGAGCAGCGGCCCCGCGGGCGCACCGCGACGGGCCGTGGCTGGTCGGGAGCGGTGTCGCGGCATCGACGTATCCCACTCGCCGACGGCCGTCCGAGGCCACGGCGCGCGCACAGCCCGACGGAAGCTTCGTGATCCGGCTGAGCGCAGCCGACATCGGCACCGGCGCACGTACGGTGCTGACCCAGATCGCCGCTGACGCGCTGGATGTGGACGTCGAGCGGGTGCGGATGGAGATCGGCGACACCGCCTACCCGCCCGCGCCGCTGGCGGGCGGATCGATGGGCACGACATCGTGGGGATCCGCCGTCGTCCAGGCGTGTGCAGCGCTTCGGGCGCGAATCGCAGACGACTACGCCGGCCGCGTGCCGGACGACGGCGTGGAGGAGCACGCGGACACGACGGCCGACATCGAGACGGACGCGCCGATGGCCCGCCACGCCTTCGGCGCGCAGTTCGCCGAGGTGGCGGTGAACACCGTCACCGGGGAGGTGCGGGTGCCGCGGTTTCTCGGGGTCTTCGCCGCCGGGCGGATCATCAATCCGACAACGGCACGGTCGCAGCTGATCGGCGGCATGACGATGGGCATCTCGATGGCGCTGCACGAGGAGAGCGTGATGGACACCCGGTTCGGCGACTACCTGAACCACGACCTGGCGTCGTACCACGTGCCGGTGTGCGCCGATATCCGCGACATCGAGGCCGAGTGGATCGACGAGGTGGACGGGCACCTGAACCCGATGGGCGCCAAGGGGATCGGCGAGATCGGGATCGTCGGGTCGGCGGCGGCGGTCGCCAACGCCGTGTTCCACGCGACCGGCGTACGCATCCGCGACCTGCCCATCCGCCCAGACAGGATGATCGTGGCGCTGGACGGCTATACGGGCGGCTGACCGGCCGCCGCCGGCTGCAGCTGCCGCAGGCGGGCCGCCGCGCGCAGCACCGGCGCGGTGCCCACCCGCAGCCCGAGTGCGGCCACCGGCAGTGCACGCGCGTGCAGCGGCGGCCATCGCAACCCGTACTCCCGGCGCAGGCGGGCCGGCAGGAGCCTCGCACAGGCCAGCCGGTGGGCGGGCACGAGCAGCCGCACCGGCTGCGGCAGATCGGCGGCCACGATCACCCGCGCAACCGCCCGAGCAGGCTCGGTGACGGTGATCTCAGGTCCGCGGATCATGGCGCCGAAGTACTCGCGAAACTCGGCCAGCGAACGCGGAAGCGTCCCGCCGGGAACGCCGAATAAGCGGCCGACGATCCGCATCTCGCGGTAGTACCGCTCGCGCTCGTCGCACGTCAGCGGCGCCACGAACCGTTCGTACACCGAGAGCGAGCACTCGACCAGGGTGGCGTGCACCCACAGCTGCAGCTCGGGATCGGAGGCTCGGTACGGCGTGCCGGCCGGATACGGACCAAGCCGGGCGGTCGTCGTGCCGTGCACGTGCTCGTGCACAGTCCGCACGATCTCGCCGGCCCGGTCGGCCTCGGCGCGGCTACCGTAGGTGATGAGATACAGGGCTTCGAGCGTGCGCCGAAGCCGCCGCCACAGATCCCCCCGGTAGTCCGAGTGCTCGACCACACCGGCCGCCACCAGGGGATGTGCGACCTGCAGCAGCACCGCCGGACCCCCGCCCAGAAACGGCGTCAGAGGGGAGTTGCCGATCCGCCTGATCACGCTCTCAGGCGTGAAGTAGCCATCCCTGCTTGCCACCCGCTCGGCGTGTGACCGCCGCCCCTGACCGGTGGAGCCGGCGCGAACCCTCACACCTGATGGGTGCCCCAGGCCCCGCGGGCCCCAAACGTCCGCAGCGCGCGGCGGCACGCGCCGGCTACTGCGTGAGCTCCTCCATATACGCCGTGTTGGAGCCGGGGTTGTACTGGCCGCCGGTGCCGGTGGAGGGTGTGCCGTCGAGGCTGACGAAGACGCCGTTGACCTGTTTGCCGTCGCTGTTGGCGCAGTAGGTGGGGTGGCTGGGATCGCCGCAGCTGGTGATCACGAAGTATGCGAATCCGACCACCGTCATCGGCGAGCTGGAGCCGCTGGGCCACTGCGGCTGCCCGCTGGGATTGGTGAGGATGGGGATCAGCACCAGCTGCGGGCTATCGGGCTCGATGACATGGGCCGTGCCGTCCTGGTCAAACGACACGATCTTGTCCAGTGTCTGCCAGGTCGTGATGCGCGCGTTCAGGCCCTGGGCGGTGGGGCCGCTGTTGTCACCGGTCTTGGTGTCGACCGACTCGCCGAGGCTGATCGGGCACGGACTGAGCGTACCGTCGATCTCGTTTTGGTAGGCGTTGGCGCCGTTGGGCACGGGGCAGTTCGCGCCGTTCACATACGGCAGGGAAAGCGCGCCGTTGTTCCCCGTGCTGGCG
>JBQCGJ010000204.1:0-3283 GCA_051955775.1 Gaiellales bacterium
CGCGCCTGATGGTCGTGGGAGATCCGATCAGCCTGGTGGAAGGCGTCGCGCGGTATGAGGAGCAGCGCTGGGACGCGGCCCACGGCGCGCCGTATCCCACGTCCGATCTGTCGGCTGCGTACCTGCGCGGCTGGAACGCAGGGGCCGCCTGGCAGTGGGGCTTCTCGCAGTGGTATGACGTCCCGGAGGCCGAACGTCGCCTGCGCTACCAGGACGGCGCCGCCGTGCTGCGTGAGGTCGTTCGGGAAGCTGGAGTGCGCGGGCTGCGGAGGCTGGCGGCCACCCTTCGCGCCGATCGCGGGCAGGGGTGGTTTCCGGCGCCTCGCCTGAACGCGGCCTTCCGCCGCGCCATCGGGCAGTCGTTCGACGCCGTCGAGCGGCGGGCGCGTGCTGCCACCCTGGCCGGCAACTGACGACCGGGGCGCGACTTCTCGCACCCCGGTCTCCAGGAGTGCTAGCGGCTGGCGGAGCCGGCCGGCTCTCGCTCAGGCGAGGGCACGATGCGGATGTAGGGCTTCGGCTCCTCCCACGATCCGAACAGCTCCTTGGCCTGCTCGTTGTTCACCGACCCGGCGATGATCACGTCCTCGCCCTGCTGCCAGTTGACCGGCGTGGACACCTTGTGCTTGGCCGTCAGCTGCAGAGAGTCGATCACCCGCAGCACCTCGTCGAAGTTGCGCCCGGTGGTCATCGGGTACACCAGGATCAGCTTCACCGTCTTGTCGGGGGCGATCACGAACACGTTGCGCACGGTCTGATTGTCGGCCGGCGTGCGCGTCGCGGAGTCGCCCGAGGTCGACGACGGGAGCATCCCGTACAGCTTCGACACGGTGAAGTCGGAGTCGCCGATGATCGGGTAGTTGGGCGCATGGCCCTGCGTCTCCTCGATGTCCTTGGCCCACCGCTCGTGGTCCTCGGCGCGGTCGACGGAGATGGCGATGATCTTCACTCCGCGGCGGTCGAACTCCGGCTTGATCTTCGCCATGTAGCCGAGCTCGGTCGTGCACACCGGCGTGAAGTCCTTGGGGTGCGAGAACAGCACCGCCCACGAGTCACCGATCCAGTCGTGGAACGAGATCCGCCCCTCGCTGGAGTCCGCCTCGAAATCCGGTGCGACGTCGCCAATCTGCAAACCCATCGCTGACCCTCCTTTTGGATCCAAACTCGATCGTCAGGGTGAACGGTAGGCGTCCGAGTGCGAACGGTCAAGCGGGTAGTGACCGAGGCCGCGGCGACCGCCGTGCGGGACGGCGATCGATCCGCGGCCTGGGCCGGCCGATCAGCTACTCGGTGAACTGGGCGAAGCCCTGCTGGTCTGCGCCGCCGATCTTGGTGAAATCGCCGCCGGCGGCCAGCATCGTGCCCGAGCCGGCCAGGGCGAACACCCCGAGATTGCTGTTCGCATGCGGGTTCCACGGGGTCAGCGCTCCGGTCGACTCGTCGACCGCCAGCAACTTCAGGCGCACGACCGGATTCGTGCACGTGTGCTGGCCGCCCTGCGGGCCGCAGTAGTTCGTGTAGTGGCCGCCCACGTAGACCTCGCCGTCGAGCAGGGCGATGGCCTGCACGTTGCCGTCCGTCCCGCCCTGCCATTGGATCGATCCGGTGGCGGGATTCAGCGACGCGAAGTTGCCGCCGTTGCCGGCGCCGGCCAGGAACACGCCGGTCGAGTCCACCGCCATGTCCACGACGGCATAGGGGACATGGTGGGTGAAGCTGCCGAGCGGCTGCCCGGTCGACGCGGACAGTGCCGCCACATGGCTCTGGCTCGAGCCGTCGATGGTCGTGAAGCCACCGCCCACGTAGACGGTCGTGCCGGTGGGCGAGAGCCGCACGCTGGTCACCATCGGCGTGGTGCCCGAGTCGTTGCCGGCGGCGGGCGCCCAGGTCGTGGAGAGCGTGCCGTTGGCGGCGTCGAACGCGGCCAGCGAGGACCGCGCTGCGCCGTTGGCCGTCGTGAACGTGCCGCCCGCGTACACCGTTCCGCCGCCCACGGCCAGCGACGTGACCGCCGCGTCCAGCTTCGGCTTGAAGGCCGCGAGCACAGCGCCGGAGGTCGCGTCCACAGCGCCCAGTCGCGAGCGCGTCGCGTTGCCGAGCTTGGCGAATGATCCGCCGATGTAGACGGTGCTACCTGCGCCGGCCAGCGCCGAGACCGTCGCGCTGGCGTTCGGATTCCAGTTCAGGAGCGCGCCGGTGGTGGCGTCGAACGCCGCCACGTGGTCTCGCGTCACCTCGCCGGTACCGGCCGGGGCGCCCGCGGGGCGCACCGAGGTGAACTTGCCCCCGATGTAGATGTTGCCGTTGAAGAACAGGATCGCGTTCACGCGCCCATTGGTCTGATAGCCGGGCACCGGATGGCTTCCGACGACCGCTGCCTGCGCCGACGCGGGCGCTGCCAGCGCCACCACCGCCGCGGCCGCCAACGCCACCTGCGAACGACAAAACGGAACCCCCCGAACCAGTCTCACACGACCCCCCTCGCGACGCCTACCAACCGAGTGTAAACGGGGAATGCAACGTGACAAGGCCCGTGGTCGCCAACCCCCCTGGGCCACCCGGGTGGCCCCCCGCTGGCGCCGGCCGGCGCGCGTGTGCGAGGCTGCCGCTGTGAACGACCTTTCGCACGTGGTTCGCCGCAATACGGTTCTGCTGGGCACGGTCACGGCGGTCAACTCGGCGGTGCTGCAACTGGTGGCGGCCGTGTCGTCGCTGACCTTCGTGCTGGTCACCGGCCGGGAGGGTCTGCTGGGGCTCGGCCCCGCCATCTTCCTCACCTCCTCGGGCCTGACGGCGATCGTCGCCGGCCAGTCGATGGACCGGTTCGGACGCCGCCCCGTGATCGCCGCCGGAATCGCGCTGGGGTCGGCCGGCTGTGCACTGAACGCCGTGGCCACCCGCACCGCGTCGGTGCCGGCCCTGATCGCCGGCTTCGTCCTGATCGGCGCCGGGATGGCCACCTCGCTCTTGATCCGTACCGCCGCCGGCGACATGTACCCGCAGGCGCGACGGGCCCGGGGCATCTCGTACGTGCTGTCCGGCTCCGTGCTCGGAGCGATCCTTGGCCCTGCGGTGTTCAGCCCGCTGTTCGCCCATCACCAGGTGTCGGCGAACGTGCTCACCATCCCGTGGCTGGTGGCAGCCGGCATCGGCCTGCTGGCGGCCGGAATCGTGATGGCCGTGCGCCCGGATCCGCGCACGATCGCCCAGCTCATCAGCGAGTCCGAGGCGGGGCCTGACCCGGCCGAAGCAGCGCCTCTGGCCGAGATCATCCGCCGGCCGG
>JBQCGJ010000205.1:0-11165 GCA_051955775.1 Gaiellales bacterium
AAGATGGGCGGCGTGTCCACCCAGGGCATCGCGCTGTACCATAACGCCACGCTGCCCTGAAAAGAGCGGTGTCAGGGACCGCGAGCGGTGCCTGACACGAAACAAAGCGACACGTGTCAGGCACCGTCACGCCCTGCGTGACGGTGCCTGACACCGCGACACCTCCACGACGACCGGCAGCACCATGGGGCGCTTGCCGGTCATCCGCGAGACCATCTCCGCCAGCGCGTCGTGCAGCTGCTGCTGCACCAGGTGCGTCTCGGTGATGTGGTGTTCCTGGCCCTCCTCGAGCACTCGCGCGACCACCAGCTGAGCCTGCTCGATCAGCAGCACACCGTCCTCGTCCGGGGCGTCGAAGCCACGCACGATCACCTCCGGATCCGCCAGCACGCGGCCGCTGTCCGAGGCGATCGTGGCCACCACGATCAGCACTCCGTCCGAGGCCAGGTGGCGGCGGTCGCGCAGCACCACGTCGCGCATGTCCCCCACGTTGAGGCCGTCCACCAGCACGATCCCCGCCTCGATCTGCCCTTCCACGGACAGCCCGTCGCCGTCGAGCTCCAGCACCGTGCCGTTGTCGGCCACCCGCACGGCGTGCGGCGGGACTCCCGCCTGCTCGGCGATCCTGGCATGGGCCTGGAGCATCCGGTACTCGCCGTGCACCGGCAGAAAGGCTCGCGGCCGCACTGCCTCGATCATCTGCCGCAGGTCGTCCGCGGCGGCGTGGCCGGACACGTTCACGTAGTCAGTCTCGTCGGTCATCACCCGCGCCCCCAGCCGGCACAGGCGGTTGATCGTGTCGTGCACCTTGGCCTCGTTGCCGGGGATTGCGCGGGCCGACATGACCACTGTGTCGGAGGGATGGATCTGCAGTGCAGGATGCACCCCGTGGGCGATCCGGGTCAGGGCTGACTGCGGCTCTCCCTGGCTGCCGGTGCACACGACCACGATCTCGTGGTGCATGAACTCGTCCAGCCGGCGCGGTTTGACCAGCACGTCCTCGGGCACCTCGGCGTAGCCCAGATTGCGGGCGATGTTGAGGTTGCGGTTCATCGAGCGGCCGATCACGGACACCACCCGGCCGCTGGCGACCGCGGCATCGATGACCTGCTGCAGGCGGTGGATGTGGGACGAGAACGACGTCACGACGACCCGCCCCGGCGCCCTGCGGATGATCTCGCGCAGGCTGGCGCCCACGGTGCGCTCCGAGGGCGTGGTGCCCGGCCGCTCCGCGTTGGTCGAGTCCGCCATCAGCAGCGCAACGCCCTGCCGGCCCAGCTCGGCCAGGCGGTCGATCTCGGTCGTTCGGTTGTCGATCGGCGTGGCGTCCAGCTTGAAGTCTCCGGTGTGCACGACGGCTCCGTGCTCGGTGTGCAGCACGATCGCCACCGCATCGGGCACGGAGTGGGCGACGCGCACGAACTCGGCCTCGAACGGGCCCAGCTGGCGGAG
This sequence comes from Gaiellales bacterium, assembly GCA_051955775.1. Classification (GTDB taxonomy): domain Bacteria; phylum Actinomycetota; class Thermoleophilia; order Gaiellales; family JAICJC01; genus DASUHT01. Next base: position 1,453 of record JBQCGJ010000205.1, read on the forward strand.
GCCGCGCTCGGGCACGATCTCGACCAGCTCGGTCTGCGCCAGCAGGCCGTGCTCGTCGAGCTTCGACTTCGTGAAGCCGAGCGTCAGCCGCGTACCCCACACCGGCGCAGCGGTGCCGATCTCGCGCAGCAGGTACGGCAGCGCGCCGATGTGGTCCTCGTGGCCGTGGGTCAGCACGATCGCCTCCAGCGCATCGGCGCGGTCGGCGATGTACCCGAAGTCGGGCAGCACGATGTCGATGCCCAGCATGTCGTCGCGTGGGAACGACAGGCCGGCGTCGATCAGGATCATGCGGCCGCGGGACTCCACCACCGTCATGTTCTTGCCCACCTCGCCCAGCCCGCCCAGCGGGATGATCCGCACGGGTTCTGCCACGCCTATGCCCTTGTCGCGAGCAGGCCGGATGTCTCCAGCACGGCCGAGACCGTCGCCTTCTCCGCGTCGCTGGCCTCGACCAGCGGCAGCCGCAGGCCCCCGACCTCCAGACCCAGCATGTTCAGCGCCGCCTTCAGCGGGATCGGGTTGGTGGTTACCGCCAGCGCGTCCAGCAGCGGCCGAAGCGACTCGTCGACGGCTCTGGCGCCGGCCCGGTCACCGGCCCGGGACAGGTCGATCATGCGCCGGAACTCACGCCCGGCAATGTGCGATGCCACGCACACTCCTCCTGCCCCGCCAAGCTCGAGGAACGCGGCCACCAGGTCGTCGTTGCCGGCGTACAGTGCCAGCCCGGACTCCTCCACCACCCGCCGCGCCTGGTCGAGGTCGGGGTTGGCCTGCTTGACGGCCACCACGTTCTCGATCCGGCCAAGCTCGGTGAGCAGCTCGGGCGGCAGGTTGATGACGCACCGGCTGGGGATGTTGTAGGCCATCACGGGCCGCCCCTCGGCGGCCTCGGCGATGGCCTTGAAGTGCGCCACGATGCCGGCCGCAGGCGGCTTCGAGTAGTACGGCGTGACCACCAGGAAGCCGTCGACCCCGGTGGCCAGCGCCGACCGCGTGAGGGCCACCGAGTGGTGCGTGTCATACGTGCCGGTGTTTGCGATCACGGTGTTCGAGGCTCCCACCTCGGACACCACCGTCTCGAACAGCTCCAGCTTCTCCCGGTCGTTCAGGGTCGCGCCCTCGCCGGTCGTGCCGCACACCACGATGCCGTCGGATCCGGTGTCGATCAGGTGCCGGGCCAGCCTGCGGGTGGAGTCGAGGTCGACCGCGCCGTCGGCGGCGAACGGCGTCGCCATCGCGGTCAAAAGCTCACCAAGAGGCTCGTGCATCGCGCCCTAGTCTAGAGCACCGCCTCGAGGCCCACGGTCAGCCCCGGAGGCAGATCCGAGATCCGGCGCACGGCCAAGATCACGCCGGGCACGAACGCCTCCCGCGACGTCGTGTCGTGGCGGATCGTGAGCGTCTGCCCGGCGGCGCCCAGGATGACTTCCTGGTGGGCCACCAGCCCCGGCAGCCGGACGCTGGAGATGGGCACGTCGCCGCCCAGCCGCTCGGCGGTCACCAGCGCTGTGCCGGACGGGGCGTCGCGCTTGGTGTCGGCGTGCAGCTCGACGATGTGGGCGGCCGGCATCAGCGGCCTGGCCTCCTCGGCGAACCGCATCATCAGCACCGCACCGATGGCGAAGTTGGGCGCGAACAGCACCGGCACGGAGGCTTCGACTGCCTCGGCGTGCACCGCGGCACGCTCCTCCGCGGTCAGGCCGGAGGTGCCGAGCACCAGCGGCACGCCGGCGGCGATGGCAGCCCGGCACGCCGCGGCCGCCTCCGTGGAGACCGTGAAGTCGACCGCCACGTCCGGCTTCGCCTCGCGCAGGGCGGCGCCCAGCCCGGTGCCCAGCGACGGGGCGGCCCGGCCCACCAGCTCGATGTCCTCGGCAGCCTGCAACGCCGGCTCGAGCACACGCCCCACCTTGCCGGTGGCGCCGGACAGGACGACCCGGATCACCGGCCGATGGTACTAGGAGGCGGCGGCCAGCGACGGGTTGAGCAGCGCGACGGCCCGGTGGAACCGCTCCGCGCTCGGCCCGATGCCCGCGGCAGACAGCCGCTCGGGGTCGAACAGCGTGCGGGCGAGACGCGCGATGGCATCCGGCTCGACGGCGTCGATCTCGGCGCACACGCGGTCGAGTGACAACAGCTCGGTGTCGGTCAGCACCGACTTGCCGAGCCGGCTGGCCCGGTTGGAGGTGGACTCCATCGACAGCATGATGCGGCCCTTCAGGTTCTCCTTGGCCCGCGCCAGCTCGGCCGCCTGGACGTCGCCCTCTCCCATCCGCTGGAACTGCTCGCCGATGATTTTCAGGCACTCGTCGAGATTGTCTTCGCGGGTGCCCACGTACACCCCCACCATCCCGGTGTCGGCGTACTGCGATGCGTAGGTGTACACCGAGTAGGCCATGCCCCGCTGCTCGCGGATCTGCTGGAACAGCCGCGACGACGCCGATCCGCCCAGCATCGAGTCGAGCAGCGAGGCGGCGAACCTGCGCTTGTCCGAACGGGGCAGGCCGAGTCCTCCCAGGCACACGTGGAACTGCTCGGTGTCCTTGCGCTGGAAGAGCGCGCGCGGCTCCGTGTCCTCGATCCACACCGGCCGCACGGCGGTGGCAGGCCCGGGGATCCGCGACAGCGGCGCGAACCGCGTCTCCACCAGGTGCGCGAGGGGCTCGTGGTCGAGGTTGCCCGCCGCGGCCACGACGATGTTGGGGCCGACGTAGCGCGCATCGTGATATTGGCGTACGTCGTCGGGGGTGGCGGCGGCGATCACCTGGCCGTTGCCGATCACCGGCCGGCCAAGCGGATGATCGCCGAACACCGCGCGGGAGACCAGGTCGTGCACCTGGTCCTGCGGGGTGTCCTCGTACATGGCGATCTCCTCCAGCACCACCTCGCGCTCCGAGTCCATCTCGGCCGGGTCGAAGGTCGGCTGCAGCAGCATGTCGGCCATCACGTCGAGCGCGGTCTCCAGATGGGCGTCCAGCACCCGCGCGTAGATCACCGTGTACTCCTTGGCGGTGGCCGCGTTCAGCTCCCCGCCCAGACCGTCGAAGGTCTGCGCGATCTCGATCCCGCTGTACCGCGCCGAGCCCTTGAACAGCAGATGTTCGATGAAGTGTGAGACGCCGGCCTGGGCGGACGCCTCGTCGCGCGAGCCGGCGCCGATCCAGATGCCGATGGAGACCGAGCGAACGGAGCTCACCCGCTCGGTCACGACCCGCTCACCGCCGTCGAGCGTGGTGATGGTGTAGCGCTGCACGCTCATCGGATGCTACCAGCGGGCTCCGGGCCTGCCTCTCCCCCAGGTGGGTCAAGTGCGGGAGCCCGGCGGATTGCCGGATCGGCCGTGGCCGCCACCGCCAGACCGAGCATGCCGGCCGAGAGGATGAACACGCAGGCGGTGGCCGAGAGGGCGCTCAGAAGCAGCCCGGCCGCCAGCGAGCCCAGCGGGATCGCGCCGAAGGCCAGGAACAGGTCGGCGCTGGCGACGCGGCTTCGCAGGTGGTCGGGCACCAGGGCGATCGAGTAGGCGCCGAGCACCACGTTCCACAGCGGACCGACCGCGGCGCAGGCCGCGAACACCGCGCCCAGCGTCACCGGGCCACCGGCCGCGAACAGCGGAAACAGGGCTGCCCACACCCAGTTGCAGCCGATCACCACCGTACGCGGGTGGATGCGGCGCTGCACTGCCGGTGCCGCGAACGCACCGGCCAGGCCGCCCGCGCCGCCGGCTGCCAGCACCAGGCCGACCTGACCGGAGCTCGCGCCGTGATTCTTGGCCAGCACGATGATGACCAGGATCAGCGCCTGGAACAGCATGTTGGAGCCGGCCACCAGGAGCGTCGAGTCGCGCAGCAGAGGGTGCCGCCAGAGCCAGGTGAGCCCGGCGCGCGTCTCGTCCCACATTCCCGGTCGAGAGGCGGCCTGCGGAGGGCGTTCGTCCTGGAACTCCCGGCGCACGCAGGCCAGCGTGCCCACGGACACCACGTATGTGGCGGTGTCGAACGCGAACGGGGCGGCCCTGGCAAGCCCGAACAGGAGTCCCCCCAGCGGGGGCCCGGCCAGTGTCGCACCCCGCGTCCTGGCTTCGTTGCGGGCAAGCGCTTCCGGAAGCTGCGCCGGGGCCACCACGTGGGCGATGGCGGCGTGCTCGCCCGCCATGAACATGGCGGACATGCAGCCTTCCACGAACGCCGCGGCGATGATCATCGGCACGCCGATCACGTCCGCAGCCGTGGCGACGGTCACGGCCGCCAGCGTCACGCAGCGTACGACGTCCACGGCGATCATCGCCCGTCGCCGGTTCCAGCGATCGAGCCACACCCCCGCCTGCAACTGCAACACCAGGTACGGCAGGGTGGCCGCGAAGCCGGCCAGCCCGGCCTGTGCCGGGGAGTGCGAAATCGCCAGCACCAGCAGCGGATAGGCCAGCGCCGACGCCCGCGAGCCCAGCGTCGACACCGACTGCCCCACCCACAGCAGCAGGAAGTCGCGATTCCGCCGCAGCGGTACACGCGGCTGCGGAGCCGGCTGGCTGTTCACTCCGGCCGGCTCCGCCTGCGCGCGCTACCTGCGGTCGCGATCCCGGTTGCGATCGCGGCCCCGGTCACGGCCGCCCCGGGGGCGGTCCTCGCGGGGCTCGGGGGCGGGTGTCGACTCCGCCACCGCGATCAACTGCTCGGGCGTGATCTCGGTCTCACCGTCCAGCTTGGCTGCGAGCGTGAGGCCGATCCGGCCGCGGTCCTTGTCGACCTCGACCACGATCACCCGCACGGTGTCTCCGCGCTCCATGACCTGGGCGGCCGACTGCAGCCGGTGGCCCTTGGGCAGGATCCGGCTCACGTGCAGCAGGCCGTCGACGCCCTTGCGCAACTCGACGAAGGCGCCGAAGTCGGCGATCTTGACCACCTTGCCGGTGTACTCGTCACCCACCTCGACATCCTTGGTCATGGCCTCGATTGTCGAGCGGGCCTGGTCGGCAAGCTCGCCGTTGGTGCCGTAGATGCGGATCGTGCCGTCTTCCTCGATGTCGATCTGCACCTCGTAGTCGGCCTCCAGCGAACGGATCGTCTCGCCGCCCTTGCCGATCACCATGCCGATGAAGTCCGGGTGGATCTTGGTCGACACGATCCGCGGGGCGTGAGCCGCCACCTCGGATCGCGGCTCGGCGATCGCCTCGCGCATCTTGCCCAGGATGGTCAGCCGGGCGTCCCGGGCCTGGGCCAGCGCCTTCCGCAGGATCTCGGTGGTGACGCCGGTGATCTTGATGTCCATCTGCAGCGCCGTGACACCGGCCTCGGTGCCCGCCACCTTGAAGTCCATGTCGCCCAGGTGGTCCTCGGCGCCCTGGATGTCGGTCAGGATGACGTAGTCGTCGCCCTCCTTGATCAGCCCCATGGCGATCCCGGCCACTGGGGCCGAGATGGGCACGCCGGCGTCCATCAGCGACAGCGTCGAGCCGCACACCGACGCCATCGACGAGGATCCGTTCGACTCGAGGATCTCGGACACCAGGCGCAGCGTGTACGGGAACAGCTCGGAGCTGGGGATGACCGGCACCAGCGCCCGCTCGGCCAGCGCGCCGTGGCCGATGTCACGCCGCTTGGGGCCGCGCATGAACCCGGTCTCGCCGACGCAGAACGGCGGGAAGTTGTAGTGGTGGATGTACCGCTTGGTCTCGTCCAGCGACAGGTCGTCTATCCGCTGCTCCTCCTTGCCCGTGCCCAGCGTGCACAGCGTCAGCGCCTGCGTCTGGCCGCGGGTGAAGAGGGCCGAGCCGTGCGTCCGCGGCATCACGCTGACCGAGCAGCTGATGGCCCGCAGCTCCGCCTCGGAGCGACCGTCCGGACGTCGCTTCTCGACCGCGATCTTCGTCCGCACCGTCTCCTTGTAGATGCGGTCGGCCGCCGCCAGCACCGCGCTTCGGGTGGCCGCGTCGAGTGCGCCGGGGCCCTCACCGTCCAGTTCGGTGCGGGCGGGGAACGGCAGCTTGACGTCGGCGGCGATGTGGTCATACAGCGTGTGGCGCTTGGCCGACTTGAGCTCCTTGGAGTCCTGCTCGGCGTCGCTGAGCGCGCGGATGCCGTCTCCGAACTGCTCCTTGACCGGCTCGTACACGGCCTGGTCGCGGACCTCGGAGGCCAGCTGGGCGAACGCGAACTGCGTCTGCTGGCGGTGCAGCACATCCGCCTCGGTGGACGACCCGGTGATGGGTGTCAGCTCATCGCGCTGGAGCGCGTCCACGGTCGCGGCCAGGCCCGCCAGCCCGCCCTCGGCCACTGCCGCCTGCAGCGCTGCGGCGTGCTTCTGGCGCAGCGACTCGGTGACGGCGCCGTCGGCCCACTTGGGCTGCCCGGCGCGGTTGGCCAGGTCGATCTGCACCTGGCACAGCTTGCGGATCTCGGAGTGCGCCAGCTCGAGCGCCTCGATCAGCGTGTCCTCCGATACCTGATCCCCGCCGGCCTCCACCATGGTGATCGCCTCGGGTGTGCCGCACACGATCAGGTCGAGGGTCGTCTCCTTGAGGTCGGGCAGCGTCGGGTTGACCACGAGCTGTCCGTCGAGGCGGCCGATACGCACAGCTCCCACGGGGCCCAGGAACGGCATCGGCGAGAGCATCAGCGCCGTCGACGCGCCGTTGATGGCCAGGATGTCGTGTGGATGCACCTGATCGGCCGAGAACGTGGTCACGATCACCTGCACCTCGTTCTTGTAGCCCTTCGGCCACAGCGGCCGGATCGGCCGGTCGACCATGCGCGCGGTCAGGATGGCCTTCTCGCCGGCCCGCCCCTCGCGCTTGAAGAACCCGCCCGGGATCTTGCCCGCGGCGTACATCCGCTCCTCCACGTCCACCGTCAGCGGGAAGAAATCCCTGCCCTCGATGCCCTCGGTGCGCCCGACCGCGGTCGCCAGCACCACCGTCTCCCCCTGCCGCACCAGCACGGCCCCGTGCGCCTGCTTGGCCACGGCGCCCGTCTCGAAGCTGATCTCCTTCTCGCCCACCTGGGCTGAGGCACCAATCGCGTTCGGCTCTACTGCAATGCTCATCTCGTCTCTTCTCTCCTCGGGCCCGCGACCGGCGGGCCATCCTCCGTTGTGCCCGGCTCGCCCTAGCGGCGCAGTCCGAGCTCCTTGATGAGGGCGCGGTAGCCCTCCAGATCGTGCCTCTGCATATACGTCAGAAGCCGGCGTCGGCGGCCGACCAGCTTCAGCAGGCCTCGGCGCGAGTGGTGATCGTGCGGGTGGGTCTGCATGTGCCCTGTCAGCTCGGAGATCCGCTGCGTGAGCAGAGCTACCTGCACTTTCGTCGAGCCGGTGTCCTTGTCCGTCGCCCCGAACTTGGAAATCAGCTCGGTCTTCTGCTCCTGGGTAAGCGGCATGCGCTCACCACCTCCTTGCCGGAATCATCAGTCGCCGGCGTCCCAGAGCTGTGCGGGCAAGGCGCGCAGATCCGCGACGCGGTCCGGTCGGCAGGGTAGCAGAACCCGCTGTTTCAGCCCGCTTGCGGCGCGGTCGGGCCGCCGGCTGCTCTACGATCGTCCACGTGAGCACGGCAGTCGTCACCGGAGGAGCGGGATTCCTGGGATCGCATCTCTGCGAGTACCTGCTGCGGCGGGACTTCCACGTCATCTGCCTGGACAACCTGGACACGGGCACGCTGGAGAACATCGAGCAGCTGCGCGGCGAGGGGTTCGAGTTCCGCTACCACAACTGCGTCGATTTCATCGATGTCGAGGAGCCGGTGGACGTGGTCTTCCACCTGGCCAGCCCGGTCGACTACCTGCGGCTGCCGCTGGCCACGCTGAAGGTGGGCTCCTACGGCACGCACAACGCGCTGGGCCTGGCGAAGTTCAAGCGCGCGCGGTTCCTGCTCGCGTCCACCTCGGAGGTGTACGGCGACCCCGAGGTGCATCCGCAGCGCGAGGAGTACTGGGGGAACGTCAACCCGGTCGGGCCGCGCGGCGTGTACGACGAGGCCAAGCGCTACGCCGAGGCGATGACGATGGCCTATCACCGCCAGCAGGGCGTGGACACCCACATCGCCCGCATCTTCAACACGTACGGCCCGCGGATGCGCCAGAACGACGGCCGGGCGATCCCGAACTTTCTCAGCCAGGCCATCGAGGGCAACCCGCTGACGGTGTTCGGAGACGGCAGCCAGACCCGCTCGTTCTGTTACGTGGACGACCTGATCGAGGGCCTGTTCCGGCTGGCGATGAGCGACGAGCACATGCCGGTCAACATCGGAAACCCCACCGAGATGTCGCTGCTGGAGCTGGCCGAGCGGATCCGCGAGCTGACGGGGACGCGGTCGGAGATCGTGTTCGAGGGGCTGCCCGTGGACGATCCGAAGGTGCGTCAGCCCGACATCACCCGCGCCCGGGAGATCCTCGGCTGGGAGCCGGCCGTGAGCCTGGACACCGGGCTGCGGCGGACGCTGGAGAGCGTCGGCTTCCGCGGGATCGCCGCCTCTCCGGCGTAGCGCCGGGCCGCGGGAATGGACGGGCCCGAGCGGATCGTCACCCGGCGGCTCGTCCTGCAGCCGGTGTCGTCCGAGCAGGCGGTGCAGCTGGCCTACGGCGACCTGTCCGGCCTCGCCGGGGGCGAGGGCTGGCCCCACGCCGACACCCTGGACGGCGCGCGGATGGCGGTCGCCAACGGCGCCTGGCTGTGGTTCGCCACGCTGGACGGCGTGATCATCGGCGACTGCGGCACCCATGGACCGGTCGGTGCCGACGGCGTGGTCGAGATCGGGTATGCGCTGGCGGGCCCGTACCGGGGGCGTGGGCTGGGTGCGGAGATGGTCACCGCGTTGTCGCGGTGGCTCTCGACCCGGCCGGACGTGAATGTGGTGTTCGCGATGACCGACATCTCGAACATGCCGTCCCGGCGCTGCCTCGAAGGCGCCGGGTTCCGGCTCGACGGCGACGTCGACGGCGAGCTTCGCTACGTCCTGGAGCGCACCGCCGGCGCGGCTACCATGGGCGCATGAGCACCGTTGACATCAATGTGTCGGATGCCGACGAGCGGACGGCCGGCGAGGTGATCACGGTGCGCGGCAAGGAGTTGTCGTCGCTGGCGACTGTGGGTGAGGCGCGTGTCCTGTTCGAGTCGAGGTCGGTGCAGCTGGTGCCGGTGCTGGACGGTCACGTTTTCGTGGGTACCGTGACCCGGGATGACCTGGATGGCGTGGATGACTCCGAGCCGATCGCTGGACTCGCGGCCCCGGACGGCGCGCCCAGCGTGACCACGTCCACGGCGCTTCGGGATGCGCTCGGTGCGCTGTCCCCCGACGGCGGCCGCCGCGTCGTCGTGCTGGGTGACGACGGTACGACCTACGTCGGGCTGATCTGCCTCAGCCGCGACCGCCAGCGGCTGTGCGTCGACGCCGAGTGCCACCGGCCTGCCTGAGCGGCTGATTGTTAGGCCGGGGGCGCGGCCCTTACAGCGCGACCCTGGACCGGGAGCTGAACGCGGATCATCGGGCGACCGATCCGAAGCCGACGTCGGCGAACAGTGGTACCACACGCACGAGTAGGGGGCAGCGGTGGTCGGCGGTGGGATGCAGGACGTCGGCGTGCTCCCCCAGGCCGGCGCCACCCTCCCCGGGCTCGCTCCGTCACTCACCCGAGGCCGGCGCCGCCGCCCGTTTGGGGGGGCGGCGGCGCGGGCGGGGGGGGGGGTGGGCCGTTGGCCGGGGTGGGGGGTGTGGGGTG
>JBQCGJ010000206.1:0-6052 GCA_051955775.1 Gaiellales bacterium
GCCGCCACCGTTGCCGTTCCCGCCACCGTTGCCATTGCCGTGCCCGGCCGGGGGCTTCTTGGGCGTCGGCGGCGGCGGGGGCGGGGCCGTGTACAGCGGGAACTGCGAGGTGAACGGGCGGTAGGCGCCGGCCGGCGGGTACACCGGCGTCCAGTCGACCGGCGGGAACCGGCCCGGCTCGCTGGAGATCACGGACTGCATGTAGTCGTGCCAGATCTCGGCCGGCACGCCGCCGCCGAACGATCCGGCGTCGCCCACCGGGGAGTTGACCATGGAGATCTCACCCGCCGGGAAGCCCATCCACACACACGTCGTGAGGTTGGGCGTGTAGCCGCAGAACCAGGCGTCCAGGTGGGACTCCACGGTGCCGGTCTTGCCGGCCGCCGGCCGGCCGATGTTGGCAGCCCCGCCGGTGCACAGCCCGAGTACACAGGTCAGGTTGTCCTTGAGGATCGAGGTCAGCTCGTACGTCGACCACGCCGGCACGACCTGCAGGCCGGGATTCTTGTTCGCCGGCGTGGCGTCGTTGACCTTGCCGTTGTACGAGTCGACGTCGGTGATGGCCAGCGGCGCGTGGCGCTTGCCCATGTCGGCGATCGTCGAGTACGCCGTCGCCATGTCCAGCGGCGAGACGAGGCCGGTGCCGAGGATGATCGAGTACACGTCCGGCAGGTGATCGGAGCGCGGGATGCCGAGGCGGTAGGCCATGTTCACCGTGCGCTGGGAGCCGATGTCGATCGAGAACCGCGAGAACACCGCGTTGATCGAGCCGTCCAGTGCCTGGTGCAGGTTCATGTTCGGCACGCTGGTCTGCTCGGCGTTGTTCACCGTCCACGTGCAGGACGGGTAGCCGACGCAGTTCGGGAAGTGGTAGACGAAGGGCGACTGGCCCGAGTACTCGGTGGTCTCGGGGTCGATGCCGAGGTCGACCATGCCCGCCAGCAGGCCGAACGGCTTGAACGCCGAGCCCGCCTGCCGGTGCGCCTGGGCCGGCAGGTCGTACTTGGTGGTCTTGAAGTTCGTGGACGCGTCGAAGGCGAGGATCTCCCCGGTCTTGGGATCGATCGAGACGATCGCCGCGGCCGGGTCGCCCGGCGCGCTGAGGTGGTCGATCATGGCCCGGCGGGCGGCGGCCTGCAGGTTCGGATCGATCGTCGTGTGGATGCGAAGGCCGCCGGCCTTCAGCACGCCGCGCGGGTAGCGGCCCTCGGCGATGCGCTGGTGGATCACCGACTCCACGTACTGCACGAAGTACTGCTGCCTGGTCTGGCCGTACGGGTTGGACACCTTCAGGCGCAGCCCCGTGGCGATCGCCTGGTGATACTGCGTGCTGTTGATGTCGCCGGTCTGGTACATCGCCAGCAGCACGGCGTTGCGGCGCAGCAGAGCCGCCTTCGGGTGCAGGTTCGGGTTGTAGTCGGTGGGCGACTGGGGCAGCCCGGCCAGCAGCGCCGACTGGGCGATGCCGAGATGCTGGCAGCTCGTGCTGAAGTAGGTCTTGGCGGCCGCCTGGCAGCCGTACGTGACGCCGCCGTAGGGGACGATGTTCAGGTACTCGGTGAGGATCTTGTCCTTCGACCACGAGTCGGCGATCTGGATCGCCAGCCAGGCCTCGCGCACCTTGCGGGTGTACGTCTGCGAGTCGTCGTGCAGGTACAGGTTGCGGGCCAGCTGCTGCTCGATGGTGGATGCGCCCTGGGTCACGTGCCCGGCCGCCAGGTTGTCGATGAACGCGCGCACGATGCCCTGGTAGTCGATCCCGCCGTGCTCGTAGAAGCGGCGGTCCTCGATGGCGATCGTGGCCTTCTTCAGCCACGGGGAGATCTGCGAGCTGTGCACCGGCGTGCGGTTCTCGACCGACGGCACCCTGGCCAGCACGTGGCCGTATCGGTCGTAGATGACCGTGGTCACGCCGGGCGGGTCGGGCTTCAGCGTGCCCAGGTTGTCGCCGGCCACGATGTTCTTGACCACCACCACGGTGGCCACCGAGCCCGCGGCCAGCATGGCGAAGAACACGCACACGACCACCACCGCGAACGTCGCCCACAGCGAACGCCGGCCGCGCCGGCGACCCACCTTGCGGCGCAGGCGTCGGCGCGCAGCGACGTGCGCCAGCACCTCGTCGTAGCGTCGTTCGTCCTCCGGGGTCATCCCGGCACCTCACCGGCCAGCACTGCCAGCACGCCCTCGTCGTTCAGCCGGGCCAGGCAGCGCTCCCGAAGCCACGCGGAGGTGGCCGCGGCGGAGGCCGGGTCGGCCACCCACACGCTGACCGTGAACACCGCCCGGTCGGCCGTCAGCTCCGACACCGTGACGATCGGCGACGGCCGCTGCTCGATGCGCCCGGGAGCGAGCGCGGACAGCTCGACCAGCACCTCCTTGACGCGCGCCGGGTCTGCGGTCAGCGGCACCGAGATGTGCGCCTGGGCAAGCGACACCGGATCGATCAACGTCTGGTTGATCACCCTCGAGTTGGCCAGCTCCTCGTTGGGAATCAGCACCCGTCGGTTGTCCGGCGTGCGTAGCCGGGTGTACGTCAACCCGATGTCCTCCACCACCCCATCCGCATCGCCGATGCACACCCGGTCTCCGAGCCGCACCGGCTGGTTGATCGCGATCATTATTCCTGCCACGAAGTTTGCCAGGACCGAGCGTGCAGCAAAGCCAACGGCCAGCCCGAGCACGGCGGACGAGGCCAGCACCGCCCCCGCCGCCTTGCTGGTGCGGTCGTTGGCCAGCAGCACGATCATGACGGCGATGAACACGATCACGGCGACCGTGATCCGCCGCAGCAACCGGTAGCGGGTCGCCAGCACCGCCTGATCGGCGGCCGGCAGCCGCTCCAGCACGCGGTTTCCCATCCTGGTCACGAACCAGTTGCCGACCCAGATCAGGACCAGCAGGCCGACCAGCCCGCCAAGCTGCAGCTCGGTGGCTTCGCTCACCGCGTGTTCCTCACGTCGTAGGTCAAATCTCCGGAGCTGTAATCGATCAGGCCAACGGTGCGCAGCGGTCCCTGCGGCCGCGTCCGGCCGGTGACCATCCACACCATCCTGGCTTTCGCCGTCACCACCCGGCTCCCTCCGCCTCCGACCAGGCGGACGCGCAGGTTGGGCACCCACAGAAGATCGACCCGCGTGGGTGTGACTGAAGTGCCGGCGAAGTCGCGCACGGCAAGCTTGCGCGCCTCCGCCGGTGTCGCGGCCTTGGCGCTGGGAATGGCAAAGGCCGCATCGAGCATGAACCGCCACCCCTCCTGCGGGCGGGTCAGGAAGTCCACCGGCTCGTGCGGGCCGGTGGCCGAGCGCGCCCACTCAGCGGGCGCATAGATGATCACACCTGCCAGCGCGAGGGCCAGAACGGCCCAGAAGAGTGCGCTCCGCCGCACTCCCCGAACACTACAATCGCCGCGCTATGCGCGGCCCCCTCACGCTGCTGGCGCCTGTGCTCGTGCTGGCGGTGTTCGCCGTGAGCTGCGGGCTCAGGTCCGAGCCGACCGGCGCCGGCCCGACCTACCCGGTGGTGGTCGTGGACGGGGCGGGCCGCACCGTCTCGCTGCCTGCACGCCCCACCCGCATCGCGTCGCTGGACGCCGGGCTCACCGACTCCCTGTTTGCGGTCGGGGCGGGGGCGCAGGTCGTGGGCCGAAGCGGCAACGAGCTGTATCCGCGGTCGGCGCTGCGGCTGCCGGAGGCCACCTCCAACGGCGCCCCCGACATGAGCCGGCTGACCGCCCTTCACCCCGACCTGGTGCTGGCGCCGTCGAGCACCTCCCAGGCCGAGGCCTCTGACATGGCCCGGCGGCTCGGCACGGCGGTGTACGTGGCGGGCCCGCCGACCGTGGACGGCATCGAGCACGACATCCTGTCGGTGTCCGCGCTGGCCGGGTTGGCCGATCGCGGCCACGACGTGATCGGCGGCATGCGTACCCGCATCAACCGCATCAGCTCGCTCACCCGGGGCAGCCCCAGGGTGCCGGTGTTCGTCGACCGCGGCGCCCGGGTGACGATCGACCCGCACGGCATCGGCGCGGCCCTGATCGGCCTGGCCGGTGGCGTGAATGCCGCCCCCGGCGCGTCCCTGGATGCACCCTACCCACTGGCTCGGCTGCGCCGGGCGGCACCGCGCGTGTACCTCGCGACCCCGGGCGCGACCACGCTGAAGGCGCTGCGGAAGTCCCGCGCGACCCGCAACCTGCCCGCTGTCCGCTCGGGGCGATTTCACATAATCGCGCCGGGGATCCTCGTCGACACCGGCCCCCGTATCACGCAGGCGCTGGCCGAGCTGGCCAGGCTGCTGCACCCGGGGATCTCGATCCCCCAGGGTGGATGAGCACGTCGCCGGCCGGCTACCGGGCCGTGCTGCTGGACGCCTTCGGCACCCTGCTCGACCTGGACGATCCCGTCGGCCGGCTGCGCGCCGCGCTTGCCGAGCGGATGGCCGTCGATGTCTCGGCCGAGGCCGCGGGCAGGGCGTTCCTGGAGGAGGTCAGCTACTACGCGGCCCACTGCCACGAGGGCCGCGATGCCGACACGCTGGAACGGCTGCGCGTCGAGTGCGCGGCCATCGTGCTGCGCGAGCTCGAGATCGACGGCGATCCGCGCGTCGCACTGGCGCTGCTCGGCGACACCATCCAGTACCGCGCCTACGACGACGTGGCGCCGACCCTGGCGGGGCTGGAGCGATCGCGGGTGCCGGTGGCGGTGGTGTCGAACGCCGACTACACCCTGCCCGACATGCTGGCCTCGGCGGGAGTCGCGATCGACCGTGTGTTCAGCTCGGCTGCGACCGGCTCCAGCAAGCCCGACCCGCGGATCTTCGAGGTCGCACTTGGGTCGCTCGGCGTGCCCGCGGGCGAGGCTCTGCACGTCGGCGACACCCCCTCCACGGACGGCGGGGGTGCCCGCGCGGCCGGGCTCGACGTGCGCATCATCGACCGGGCGGGAAGCGGCGGCCCGGATACCATCGCCTCGCTGACCGAGATCCTGGAGCTGATCGCATGACACCACGCCATCGCGCCACCGCCGCCGTCCACGCCGGGCGGCCGACCAGCCTGCCGGGCGTGCCGGTGGTGACGCCGGTGCACCGCGAGGTGATCTACGAGTTCGAGTCGGCAGCGGAGTTCGCCGAGGTGATGGCCGACAGCCGCCGGGGCTACCTGTACTCGCGGATCCGCAACCCGACCACGGACGAGCTTGCCGCCGTCGTGGCCGAGCTCGAGGGCGCGGAGGCCGCGCATTGCCTGGCCTCGGGGATGGCGGCCGTGTCGGCCGCGCTCGACCTGCTGGCGCCGCCCGGTACGCGGGTGGTCGCAGCCCGTCAGCTGTACGGCCAGACCTACTCCCTGCTGCGCTCGCGAGGCGACACCGTGCTGGTCGACGTGGCGGACTCGGAAGGCTTTGAGCAGGCCATGCAGGGCGCCGGCCTGGTGTACCTGGAGACGCTGTCCAACCCGCACCTGACCGTGCCCGACCTGCCGCGGCTGGCGGCGGCCGCGCACGCCGCCGGCGCCCGCGTGGTGGTGGACAACACGATCGCCACGCCGCTCGGCTGCCGCCCGCTCGAGCTGGGCGCGGACCTGGTGCTGCACTCGGCGACCAAATTTCTGAACGGCCACGCCGACGCCCTGGCGGGGGTGGTGGCCGGGCCCGCCGAGCTGATCGAGGAGATCGCGCGGCGGTCGCTGGACACCGGCGCCGTGCTCGCGCCCGACGTCGCCTGGCTCGTCCGCCGCGGCGTGAAGACGCTCCCCGTGCGGCTCGAGCGCTCCACCGCCAACGCCACAGCGGTGGCCGGTTTCCTGGCCGCCCATCCGCGGGTGGCGGGGGTGCGTTACCCGGGGCTGGCCTCCGACCCGTTCCACGAGGTGGCGTCGCGCGTGCTGGACGGCTGTGGCGGGCTCGTCACATTCGAGGTCGCCGGCGGCCGCGCAGCCGGCGAGGCGGTCATGGATCGCTGCCGGATCGCCCTGCGGGCCACCAGCCTGGGCGGCGTCGAGACCACCATCTCGCACCCGGCCTCCACCAGTCACCGCCAGCTCTCCTCCCAGGAG
>JBQCGJ010000207.1:0-11652 GCA_051955775.1 Gaiellales bacterium
CTGTGGCGCCACCTCTCCTGTTCAGCCGGAGTTGACCGGCGGGTCTCGGTGGAAGTCCCGGAGGTCACCCCGAGGCTCTTGCTCGGCTTCTGGACCGGTGGCCGCTCTACCAAACTCAGAACCGGGGTCAGACCCCGAGCGTCGCTCTATACATATCGCCTGGGTATGGGTCCCGGCTCACGGCCTCCAGTTCCGAGGGCGGCGGACGCGAGGGGAGTCCTCCGAATGGATCATGATCGGCGGTGGGTTCGCCCTCAGGTCTTCCAGGCTTCGGCCAGTCGGCGGTCCACCTGCCGAATCACCAGGCCACCAGCTTCCGTCCTCGTGGCGATAGCAGATGGTTGCGTCCAGATAGAACCCAGGGGGCCGCGCCTCGATGGCCAGCAGCACGTACGCCGACTCGCCTCGCTCACCCATCAGGCACTCGACGACGTGCGTGATGCCCGCTGGGAAGTCGGACATCGCTGCCTCGTCGGGCGTCGCGCAGCCCTCCATGTGTCGAGTATCCCAGCCTCGCTTTCGCCACGGGGTGTCAACGGGCCGACCACCATCATCGTGAGGGGGGCGCGCCCGGGCGGGCGCGCCCCCCTCGTCGATCAGCAGGAGTTGACCGGCAGGTCGCGGTGGAAGTCCTGGATCGCGAACACAGGCCCGCCGGGCTGCGGGAAGGCGAGCGTCAGGAGGTGGCCGTACGCCGTGGTCGGTGTACCTCCGAAGTTGGAGATGGGGTTGGGCAGGAACCGCCCGCCCTCCTCCCACACGCACCCTCCACCCATGTGATGTGTTGAGTAGAAGGGATAGAAGGTCGCTCCCGGCGGCGGGTTCGTGCAGCCGGCACCGGTGAAGACGTCGCAGCTGGACTCGATCGCCGGCAGGTCGGTCTCCTGCGCCGACCGGGCCAGCTTGCGCCCATGCGAGGTCGGCGTCGTGAGCACGACCGGAGAGGTGTGGAACATCCGGTCGACGGTGTGGTTGGGGTTGGTGCCGGGCCAGTTCATGCGGTAGCCGGGCCCGTCGAAGTCGCCGTCCTGGCCGTTGCACCCGGTGATCTGGATGAAGGTCGACGCGGCCCCGTCGAAGCAGGCGAAGTCGTCCTCGTCCAACTTGCTGTCGGTCGCGCCCGGGGCGGTGCAGTTCCCACCCTCGCTGTCGATGGCGTTGCAGTACTCCCAGTGGCCGATCTCGTCCGAGAAGGCGACGTCGCCGGCGTGCGCGCTCCAGATCGTCCCGCGCTCGACCGCGCTGGAGAACTCGGGGTGGAACGGCGCGATCCGCACGTGGCAATGCGCCGAGTTCGGCTGGAACAGCACATGGCCGAACCCATTGGCCTTGCTGGCCGTCATCGAGCCGTGCCGGCGGGTGGTGAGGTCGGTCAGATCGACCCGGAACCCCGCAGGCGTGTCGTGCATGAACACCCGGATGCGGTCGCCGGGGTTCATCATCAGGTCCTTGGACGGATCCGGGTTGAGCCCGGTCAGGTTCGGATCGGTGGACAGGGCCAGCGGGTTCGCCGGCGCCTGTGACCGTCCGCTGCGCGTGACGTACGCCCAGTTCACGGGCTCCGGCCCGACCAGGAAGAACTTGTTGCAGTCCGCGTTGTTGTTGGTGCCGGTGTTCATGTTCTGCGGCGCGCTGTCGATCGTCATCGCTGCGCAGTACTGGTGCGCGGTGCAACCGAAGCCGGCGAACTGCTCCACCCACGATGGCGGATACCACTGCAGCTCCAGGAACGCCCCGCCCGGATGCTTGCCGATGTAGAAGCGCGAGCTGGGATCGGTGCTCGTGAACCGGTTGTTGAAGTCGCTGTTCGGCGTGCACGGACGGCCTGGATCCGGCGCCGACTGCGTGTCGCACATCGTCATGCCGAGCCAGAACACCGAGCGCAGCATGAACGGCCACTTTCCGCCGGAGCCGTTCTGATGAGGCAACATCCTCGGATTGCGCGGCAGTTGCAGCGTGTACACGAGCGAGTTGCCTGTACCCGGCCGCTTCGAGAAGAACCCGAGCGACGGCTCGTCATGCCCGTAGTACTCGCCGTTTGGGCGGATGAAGGTGGTCAGGTCGTGGCACAGCGCCTGGCGCACCTCGCACAGGGACTCGTGGTGGGATTCCGCAGCCCGTACGAACGCTGCCGCGCTGCTGGCGGCGACCGCGTGGGGGCCTGCGTGGCCGGCAGTCGCCACGCCCGCTCCCGACGTGATGAAGATCCCGCCGCACACCAACGCGGCGAGCAGCCCTAGCCGCTTCATCTTGCCTCCTCGGTTGGTGGACCCTGCCCGATTCTGGGTACCGCGGGGCACGCAACCACGTTCGGTTCCAGAAGTCAAGAGTGGTCTGTCACATACTCGGTCAGGACCACCTTCATCGCGCCGTCGGCCTGGGAGATCTCCAGCGCCCGCTCGGCCTCGTCCAGGCCCAACCGGTGGGTGACGATGCGATCCAGAGGCAGGCGGTCGCGGTTGCGGGCCAGCAGCGCCATGGACGGCGCGTAGGCGGTGGCGATCTCTCCGCCGATGCCCAGCACGGAGACGCTCTTGGTGCAGATGTCGGCGGTCGGGTTGACGGCGACCGGGCCGAGGTCGACGAACGCCCCCGCCTCCACCACCGTGCCGCCCACCCGCACCATGCGCAGGGATGTGGCGAATGTACCGGGCACGCCGCTGCAGTCGAGCACCACGTCGGGCCCGCGCCCGCCGGTGTGCTCCCGGGCCCGCGCGACCAGCTCGTCCTCGTCCATTCGGCTCGCGTCAAGGCACAGGGTGGCGCCGAAGTCGGCTGCCATGTCCAGTCGCGAGTGCAGGCGGTCGACCGCGATCAGCTCGCCGCAACCCATCAGCCGCGCCTTGATCAGGTGACACAGGCCGAGCGGGCCGACGCCGATTACGGCCACCTGCTCGGCGAACGACCCGGGCTGGAGCATCCGCGCCCGCTCGATCCCGTGGGTGACGGCGAAGATCTCGGTCAGCACGGCGATCTCGTCGGGCAGGTGGGCTGGCACCCGGAACAGGTGCGTGCCGGGCAGCAGGTACATGTGCTCCGCCCAGCCGCCGAACAGGTGCGGCGGCCGGGCGCAGCCGAGGCTGTTCCCGTAGTCCTCGAGGTGCTCGCACTGGTAGTAGGGGAGGCCGTTGCGGCAGTACCAGCAGGTCCCGCACACGACGTTCGCCGACGGCACCACGCGGTCGCCCACCCGCAGCGGCCGGCCCTCGCTGTCGGAGATCTCGTCCGCACCGCCGATGGCGGCGATCCGGCCCACATTCTCGTGCCCGCAGATCACCGGATACTCGAGCTGCCGCTCGTTGGGCGTGCCGGCGTACTGCAGGGTTTCGCCCCGAAACGTGTGCTTGTCGGTGCCGCAGACGCCCGACATCGAGACCTCGAGGACGACCGCGCCCGGCTCGGGCTCCGGCATGGGGAACCGGTCGACGGCGATCCGGCCGGGTGCGGACATGACGGCGGCGCGGACGCTCATATCCCGGATTGAAACGTTTCAGCCCCCGCCAGTCAAGCGCCCCGCATGAGCGCTGGGTAGACTGGGCGGCGATGGGCATCATCACGGTGACGCTCCGTGGCCGCGCCGTCGCGCGGCTCACGCGCCCGACACGCTGACGGGCAGCATTTTCTCCGCCCCCGGCTGGCGGCCGAGGTGGTGGCGGCGGCATGCATCACGGGCGAGGAGCTCGTGGTCGACCTGGGCGCCGGCAACGGCCGGCTGACCGAGCATCTGCGCGGCCGGGCCGGCCACGTGCTGGCGGTCGAGCTCGACCCGGTGCTGGCCGACGGCCTGCGCAGGCGGTTTGCGGGCGACCAGCGGGTGACCGTGTGCGAGGCGGATCTGCTGCGCGTCGCCCTGCCCGGGCGGCCGTACCGTGTGGTCGCGAACCTGCCGTTCGGTGTGACCACGGCGGCGCTGCGCAGGCTGTTCGACGACCCACGCTCGCCGCTCACTGCGGCGGATCTGATCGTGCAGGACGGCCTGGCCCGCAAGCGCGCCGCCCTGCGTCCATGCACGATGCTCTCGCTGTCGTGGCTGCCCTGGTGGACGCTGGCGGTGGAGCGGCGGCTGCCGGCGCACGGTTTCGAGCCGCCGGCGGTGGACGCGGCGGTGCTTGCCGTCCGGCGGCGCCGTCCGGCGCTGCTGGACCCGAACCGGGCGGGCACCTACCGGTCGCTTCTGCGACGCGCGTTCCGGCACGGCGACCGCCCGGTGCGGTACTCGCTGCCCGTCAGCTCAGCGCACTGGCGGCGGTTCGCCCGCGCCCGCGGCCTGCCCGCCGACGCGCGTCCGCCGCAGCTCGACGTGTGGGACTGGGTCGCCTTGATCCAGACACCGTCACGGTTTTGTGATGGTGTCTGACACCGCTGCAGAACCGGGGATTGTCGGCTAGGCCGCGGTGTCCTGGGCCTCGCCGTCGTCTGCTGGTTTGCCGGGCACGATCACGGTTGGCGCGTCGGCAAGTTCGACCTGCGCCTCTCCGGTGGGGACGATCTTCACGTACACCTCGCCCTGGCCGCGCGTCTTGCCGATCTTGACCTCGATCACGCAGCCGTACACGCGCGCCATCTGCGCCGCCTCGGCGGTCGCTCGAAGCACAGCGGCAGCGTCAGTCATATGGTCCTCCTGCTCGGTTGCCATGTCTGGCGGCCGCTGTTCTGCCCGCTCGGCAGCGGTCGCCGGCATCTCCGCGCCCTGGGGTCGCGCCGCTCACGCCGGCCACGTCCACCGCCACAGCCTAGCGGGCCGGGGGGCCGTCACTCTCGACCCGGGGTCTGACCCCGGTTGGAACCTGTCAAGGCGACGACCCGGTACCCGGTACCGGTTGGTGGGCTGTGGCCGACCATCTGCCGTTTCTCCGCTCCACCACCAGGCCGATGCCGAAGCAGTCCGTGAGCGGCGCGGCGGCCAGCACGTCGGTCACCGCGCCCGCAGCCACCAGCCTGCCTCCGCGCAGCAGGGCCGCGTGCGTGATCGAGGGCGGCAGCTCCTCCAGGTGGT
This sequence comes from Gaiellales bacterium, assembly GCA_051955775.1. Taxonomy (GTDB): domain Bacteria; phylum Actinomycetota; class Thermoleophilia; order Gaiellales; family JAICJC01; genus DASUHT01. The sequence goes on from JBQCGJ010000207.1 coordinate 4,997, forward strand.
GCGTCGCCAGCACCAGCGTGGGCGCTTCGCTCGCCTCCAGCGCGCTGACCAGCGCCTCCCTGGCCGGCAGGTCGAGCCCCGCCGCCGGCTCGTCCAGCAGCAGCAGTTCCGGCCGGCCCATCAGCGCCCGCGCCAGCATCACCCGCGCGCGTTCACCCTGGCTCAGCGTGCCGACCCGGCGATCCGCCAGCCCACCGCAGCCGGCCCTGTCCAGCAGGCGGGCGGCGTCGGCCCGCTCCGTCTCGCCGAACTCCGTCAGCCACGACTCCAGTGCCCCGCGGGCGCCGGTCAGCACCGCCTCGGTGACCGACATGGCGGGCCGGATCGAGTCGGCCAGGCGGTGGCTGACATGCCCGATCCGGCGCTGCAGCACGCGCACGTCCACGGCTCCCAGCCGCTCGTCCAGCACCGTCACCGCCCCGCGGATCGGCTGCCGGCGGGCCCCGGCCATGAGCAGCAGGCTGGTCTTGCCGCTGCCGTTGGGCCCCAGCAGCGCCCATCGCTCACCTTGGCCGACCCGCAGGTCGATCGGGCCGACCAGCACGCAGCCGTCGCGGGCGCGCAGCTCCGCGGCCTCGAAGACGAGCGCCGCGCTCACAGGTCGAGGCGCCTCCACGCCGCCCGGGGCAGATGCCGCAGCACCGACATCAGCGCGCGGGTGATCGGCGGCACCCACACCGTGTCCGCGTCGCGCCGCAGTCCGCCGAGGATGGCCGCGGCCACGGCGTCCGGCGTTGTGGCCAGCGGCGTCGCCCGGCGACCGGCGGTCATCCGGCTGTGCACGAAGGCCGGCCTGACCACCATCACCCGTACGCCGCGCGGGCGCAGGCGATCGCCGAGCCCCTGGCAGAACGCGTCCAGGCCGGCCTTGGCCGAGCCGTACACGAGGTTCGAGCGGCGGGCGCGTTCGGCGGCCAGCGAGGAGAGCACGACGATCGTCCCGCGGCCCTGCGCTTCCATCCGCCGGGAACAGGCGAGGATGGCCGAGAGGGCGCCCACGTAGTCCGTGTGCGCAACCGCCACCGCGGCTGCCCGGTGCTCCGGATCGTGATCGGGGTCTCCCAGGACGCCGAACGCGACCAGCACCAGATCGATGTCGCCCGCGCGCGTGAACGCGTCATCGGCGAACGCGTCGTGGGTCTCGGTGTCATCCCCGTCGAAAGTCAGCAGTTCCACGGTCCGGGCGCCCAGCCGGCGCAGCTCCCTGGCGTGGTGCTCGAGCTCATGTGGGCGGCGAGCCGCCAGCAGCACGCTGCGAGCCCCGCCGGCGACCAGGCGGCGGGTGGTGGCCCGGGCGATGTCCGAGCCGGCGCCCAAGACCAGAACCGTCTCTCCCACTGAGCTGGCCAGACTATCCGCTGTGATGCGACCGAGCGGATTTGGCGTCGGCGTGCGGCACGATCTACGGTCTGGTTGACGGCGTCGAAGTACGCAGGAGGGCGTGAGGATGACGGCAGTACGAGGGAGCGGGGGAGGCCGCATGCTACAGCGGCGAGCCGCCCCGGTGGCGGCGAGCGTGGCGGGCGGCGCATTCGCCGTCAGCGTCGTCGGGGGCTATCAGCTGCAGTGGACGTGGACGGGGTTCTCCGACAACACCACGGTGTGGGACTGGCTGCAGCTTCTGGTACTGCCCTGCGTGCTGGCGGCGCTGCCCTTCTGGTACCGCACCCGCGGCGAGCGACACGCGTGGCGGATCGCGGTCGGCATCGTCGTGGTCGCCTGCTCGGTCTTCATCACCGCCGCCTACACGTTTCACTGGACGTGGACAGGGTTCCCGGGAGAGACGCTGTGGGACTGGCTGAACCTGCTGGTGCTGCCGATCGTGCTGGCCACCATGCCGATCTGGCTGACCGAGGCGCACAGGCGCCACCCGGCCTGGCGGCTGGGCGGCCTGTTCGCGCTGGCGGCGTTCGTGGTGATCGTGGCCGCCGGGTACACCTTCCAGCTGCGGTGGACCGGGTTCCCCGGCAACACCCTGTGGGACTGGCTGCACCTGCTGCTGGTGCCGTTCGCCGTGCCGGCCGCATTCACCTGGTTGTCCATCCGCATGAATGAGGCGGAGGTGGCCGAGGCGGCGCCCGCCGCCGAGTAACGTCCCGCGCACATGACGCCGGACCAGCCATCCGCAGCCTCCGGTGAACTCCTGGCGTCGGTGCTCGAGCGCGCGGACGAGCGTGGGCCGGCGCTGATCTGTCCCGACGATGCGGGAGTGGTCACACACGGCGACCTGGCCGGCGCGGCACAGCGGTTGGCCCGCGAGTTGCACGGACTCGGCGTGCGCCGAGGCGACCGGGTGGCGATGTGCCTGGGCGGCGGACCGGAGCTGGTCGAGCTGCTGCTCGCCTGCGCGCTGCTCGGCGCGGCAGCCGCGCCGCTCAACCCGGCCTACACGGTGCCCGAGCTGCGGTTCTTCCTGGACGACCTCGAGCCCAGGCTGGTGCTGGTGGCGGCGGGCGAGGGGGCAGCGGTGCGGGAGGCCGCGGACCGCGTGCCCACCGTCGACGTGCGGCCCGGCCGGGCGCCCGAGCTGGCGGGGGCGGCGCCGTCCGAGCCGTCCGAGGCCGCGAGCCCGGACGACATCGCGCTTCTTCTGCACACCAGCGGCACCACCAGCCGGCCCAAGCAGGTGCCGCTGCTGCAGCGCAACCTGAGGGCCGTGGCGCGGGCCATCGGTGCGCACTACGAGCTGGGGGCGGGGGACGTCTCGTACTGCGCGATGCCGCTCTTTCACGTCCATGGACTGGTTGGCTCGACGCTGTCCCAGCTGGCCGCCGGCGGGGCCGTGGTGACCCCGCGCAGGTTCGCCCCCGGGCGGTTCGCCGCCCAGTGCGGCGAGCACGGCGTGACCTGGTTCTCGGCCGGCCCGACGTTCCACCAGGCCGTGCTGGAGCGCTCGCCGCAGCCCGCCGCCGGCCTGCGGTTCCTGCGCTCGTGCAGCTCCGCCCTCAGCCCGGAGCTGGCCGAACGATGCGAGTCGGCGTACGCGGCGCCGATGCTTCAGGCGTACGGGATGACCGAGGCCAGCCACCAGATGACCTCGGCGCCGCTGCCGCCGGGCGCTCGTCCCGCGGGCTCGGTGGGCATCCCGGCCGGCGCCCGGGTGCGGGTGGTGGATGAGGACTGGCGCGAGGTTGCGGCGGGAGTGCCCGGGGAGGTGACGGTGTCCGGCCCTGGGCTGACGCCCGGGTATCTGGGCAACCCCCAGGCCAACGCCGAGTCGTTCCGCGACGGCTGGTTTCGCACCGGCGACGAGGGCGTCGTGATCGACGGTCAGCTGTACCTGCGCGGGCGGCTGAAGGAGATGATCATCCGCGGCGGCGAGAACATCTCGCCGGCCGAGATCGAGGACGTGCTGCGGGCGCATCCCGCGGTGGCCGAGGCGGTCTGCTTCGGGCTCGCCGACGACCGCTACGGCCAGCAGGTGGGGGCAGCCGTCGTGCCCTCCGGCGCGGTCACCGATTCCGAGCTGCGCGACCACTGCCGGGGATCTCTGGCCGCCTTCAAGGTGCCCGCGAAGATCGCCGTGGTGGATGACCTGCCGCGCACCCCGACCGGCAAGTTGCAGCGACGACTGGTCGCGCAGATGCTGTTTCCCGACGACGACTGAGGAGGACGCTGATGAGCCAGGCACTTGTGGTGGTGGACATCCAGAACGACTATTTCCCCGGCGGCGGCCACCCGCTGGCCGGCCCGGAGCAGGCCGCAGAGCAGGCGCGCCGGCTGCTGGAGGCGTTCCGCGCTGCGGGCAAGCCGATCGTTCACATGCAGCACGTGTGGGACGAGCCGGATGCGCTGTACATGCGGCCCGGCACGCCCGGTATCGAGATCAACCCGGTGGTCGCCCCGCGCGACGGGGAGCCGGTGATCCAGAAGGCGTTTCCCAACAGCTTCCTGCAGACCGAGTTGGAGGCGCGTCTGCGCGAGCAGGGCGTCGAGCAGGTGGTGGTGTGCGGGATGATGACCTCGATGTGCGTTGACGCCACCGTGCGCGCGGGAGTCGACCTCGGCTTCCAGGCGGTGGTGGCGCACGACGCCTGCGCCACCTGCGACCTGGAGTTCCAGGGCACCGTGATTCCCGCGCAGGCAGTGCACGGGGCGTTCCTGGCCGCGCTGGGTGACGGCTACGCGGAGCTGGCGGCCACGGCCGATCTCGTCGGCGGGCGGGTTGCGTGACCGACCACGACGTGGTCGTGGTGGGCGGCGGGTTCGCCGGTGTGACGGCGGCCCGCGAGGCCGCCGTGCGAGGCCGCAGCGTGCTGCTTCTGGAGGCGCGTGACAGGATTGGCGGGCGCACCTGGACGGCGCCGTGGAACGGCGTCCCGATCGAGTACGGCGGCGGCTGGGTGCACTGGCACCAGCCCCACACGTGGTCTGAGATCACCCGCGCCGGCCTACCGGTAGAGGTGAGCGGGGACGCCGACGTCGCCGCCTGGTACGTGGGGGACGAGCGCCGCTCCGGATCGATCGCCGAGCGTGACGAGATCGCCCGGCGGGGGTGGGACCGGTTCGTCGACGGTGTCGACGACGTCCTGCCGCTGCCTCACTCGCCGCTCTCCGCGATCGATTCGCTGCGCCGGTTCGACGAGCTGTCCATCACCCAGCGCATGGACGAGATCGAACTCGACCAGGAGGAGCGCGACGTGCTGGCGGCCGAGCTCGAGTCGGTCGCGCACGGCCCGCTCGATCAGGCCGGGGCGGTCAGCATCCTGCGCTGGCACGCGCTGTCCGGGGGCAGCCTCGCGCTGGCCCAGTACACCGGCGGCAGGGTCACGCTGACACACGGCACCGACAGCCTGTTGCGGGCGATCGCGAACGCCGCGGAGTACGAGACGCGGCTGCAGACACCGGTCGCGTCGATCGTGCAGACGCCCTCCGGGGTGGAGGTGCACGATCGCTCCGGGGAAGTGCATGCGGCGCGGGCGGTCGTCGTCGCCGTGCCGCTGAACTCCCTGAGCGGGATCGAGTTCCAGCCGGGTCTGTCCCAGGGCAAACGGGCCGGCATCGCCGCCGGACAGACCTCGCGCGGGATCAAGATCTTCATCCGCGCCCGCGGCCCCCGCGTGGCTCAGAACGCGATCCGGCCGGGGCACCCCTTCGGCTATCTGGACACCGAGATCATGCTGGACGGTGACTCGCAGATCCTGATCGGCTTCGGCATCGACGCCGAGAACTGCGACGCCTCGGACCTGGCCGGCGTGCAGCGGGCGATGGACGACATCATGCCCGGCTACGAGGTGCTGGACGCGACCGCGCACGACTGGCTGGCGGACGAGTTCTCACGCGGCACGTGGGCCATCCACCCGCCCGGCTGGTACACGGAGCACCACGCCGAGATGCGCCGCCCCGAGGGGCGGGTGCTGCTGACCGGATCCGACCTGGCCAACGGCTGGGCCGGCTTCATGGACGGCGCCATCGAGTCGGGCATCTGGGCCGGGCAGTGGGCGGTGAGGGAGACGGCGTAGGTATCCCGGTCGCGACCATCCTTGCGACAACCCGAGCACCGCCACAGCCACCGTGACCAACGCGACCCGCGCGCCGTGCATCTGTTCCTCCTGAGCCGACGTGAGAGGCAGGCTTCCTCAACGCAGGCGGCCGGGTCTTCCATCCGCCGGCGAACATGTCAACCACAGCAAGCCGCCGGGTGCCCGCGTGGTTCAGGCGGACACGACGAGCTGTCGCTGCAGCCAGTCGAGCGCCCGCTTGCTGGGGTGGTGGATGTCCTCCAGGTGCACGTCCCACTGGTCGAACTCGCCGCCGAGCCCGTCTGCCAGCTGCAGCATGACGTTGTTCGCCTGCTTTCTGCTCACGAACGGTCCGACCAACGCGCGCCTCCCATCCGGATGCTTGGCCCAGACGATGAACGACTGATCGGGCCCGCGCGACGGGAACACCGGGTGGCATGTCGTCTTCACAGAGAACACACCCTGAATATGCCGGTAATACTGGGCAGCCCGCGAGTGATGGGCGCCGGGCGGGCTGCCGATCCACGCCGAGTATGGGCCGCAGACGGCCGCGATCCCACCACGCAGCCTGAGCACGATGAACTCCGACGTGTCGTCGGCGCCCTCATGTAAGAACAGAGCAGGGTTGATCGGGTACGTGTCCGGCACGCTGGCCCCCTAGGTTTGAGCCGACCCTCCCTCGTGCCAATTGTATCGCGTCTCGGGACGCGCCGCCGACCCCGTGGGCTAGTCGATCGCGCGCCGCACGAACCCCAGCATGCCCAGGATCGTGAAGCTGATGAACGACACGCCGAGGCCCAGCGAGATGTAGAAGGGATTCAGGTGGGGCAGGCTGGTCAGCGAGGCCCGCATGCCCTCGCTGACGTAGGTCAGCGGGTTGAGCAGGGTCAGGATCTGGAACCAGCGCAGGCGGTCGAGCCCCGCCCACGGGTAGAACGTGCAGCCGGAGAAGATCAGCGGCGTCAGCACCAGCGCGAACATGATGCTGATCCGGTTCGGCGGCACGGCCGTGCCCATCACCAGCCCCATCCCGGCCGCGGTCAGCGACCCGAACACCAGCAGCGCCGCGAACGCCGGCCAGTCCGCGTGGGCGACGTGGATCCCGCCGGGCAGGATCAGCTCGCCCAGGGGCAGGATCAGGAGCGCCGCGATGATCGCCCGCAGGGAGGCGATCAGCATCTTCTGCAGCGCCAC
>JBQCGJ010000208.1:0-9171 GCA_051955775.1 Gaiellales bacterium
ACGGCCGCGTCGGCCTCCTGCTCGGCCGGCTCGCCGATCCACGGCATCATCGCCCGCAGGCTCTTGCCGACCGTCTCGATCTGATGCTCGGCGGCACGCCGGCGCAGGGCCTGGAACTGCGGCCGCCCGGCCGCCTCCTCGGTGATCAGGTCGCGGGCGAACAGGCCGTCCTGGATGTCCGACAGGAGGCCTCGCATGCTCTCCCGGACGTGCTCGTCGATCACGACCGGGCCGCGTGTCAGATCACCGTACTCGGCGGTGTCCGAGATCGAATAGCGCATGCCGGCCAGCCCGCCTTCCCACATCAGGTCGACGATCAGCTTCAGCTCGTGCAGGCACTCGAAGTACGCGATCTCGGGCTGGTACCCGGCCTCCACCAGCGTCTCGAAGCCGAGCTGGACGAGCCGGCTGGTGCCTCCGCACAGCACGGCCTGCTCGCCGAACAGGTCGGTCTCGGTCTCCTCGGCAAACGTCGTCTCGATCAGCCCGCCGCGCGCACAGCCGATCGCGTGCCCGTACGCCATGGCCAGCGCCCGGGCCGACCCGGACGCGTCCTGGTGGACGGCGATCAGCCCCGGCACGCCGATGCCCTGCGTGTACTGGCGGCGCACCAGATGGCCGGGGCCCTTGGGGGCGATCATGGCCACGTCGACGTCCGCCGCGGGGGCGATCTGCCCGAAGTGGATGTTGAATCCGTGGGCGAACATGAGCATCGAGCCGGGCCGCAGGTTGGGCGCGATCTGGTCGCGATAAAGCCCGGCCTGGATATGGTCGGGCACGAGCACCATGACCACGTCCGCCTGCGCGGCCGCGTCGGCCACCGTGGCCACCTCGAGCCCGTCGGCGGCCGCCGTCTTCCAGGCCCGCGAGTCCGGCCGGGCGCCGACCACGACATGGTTTCCGGAGTCGTGGTTGTTCAGCGCGTGGGCATGGCCCTGGCTGCCGTAGCCGATGACCGCGATCGTCTTGCCGGCGAGCGCGCCCGGATCGCAATCGGATTCGTAATAGATCTTCGCTCCCACTATGCGACCACCCTCATTCGTTGTCGTCGACCAACCTCGCCGTCCCGGGCGAGTGCGATCCTGCCGGTGCGCACCAGCTCCTTGATCCCGTATGGGCGGAGCAGCTCCTCGAGCGCGTGCAGCCGCTCGGGACGCGCCATACACGAGAAGGTGATGGCCTCCGGCCCGACGTCCACCACGCGGGATTCGAACACCTCGGCCAGCGCGATGATCTCGGGCCGTCGTTCGGGCGTGGAGGACACCTTGATCATCAGCACCTCGAGCTCCACCGCGTCGGGGCCCAGCTCGTTCACCTTCAGCACGTCGACCAGCTTGTACAGCTGTTTGATGACCTGGTCGACGGAGTGCTGCTCGCAGTCCACCCGAATCGTGATGCGGCTCTTCGCTGGGTCCTCGGTGGTACCGACCGCCAGCGACTCGATGTTGAAGCCGCGACGCGCGAACAGCCCGGCGCAGCGGGTCAGCACACCCGGGCGGTTCTGCACCAGCACCGAAAGCGTATGAAAGCTCATACCGTCAGACCCCTTCCTCAACCCACGCGTTCAACGCGGGGGAACCACGGTTCCCCCGCGGGCCCCCTCCTCCTTGCCGTGACGCTGGTGAGGTTCTCATACGCCCTCCTCAACCCATGCGTTGTCTTCCTCGGCCCATTCGATGTCGATCATCTCTGCCGAAGGGGCGCCCGCGGGCACCATTGGGTACACCTTCTCCTCGTGGTCGACGCGGGCGTCGATGACTGCCGGCCCGCCGCACTCGAGCGCGCCCATGATCGCCGCATCGACGTCGCCGGCATTCTCGCAGCGGAACGCCGCCACACCGAAGCTCTCGGCCAGCTTCACGTAATCGGGCAGGTCCGAGTGCAGCAGCGTCTCCGAGAACCGCTCGCCGTGGAACAGCTCCTGCCACTGCCGCACCATCCCCAGCCAGCCGTTGTTGATCACGACGTGAATGGCCCCGATGCCGTACATGCGGGCTGTGGCCAGTTCCTGCATCGTCATCTGGAAGCAGCCGTCGCCGTCGATGTTGATGACGGTCGCGTCCGGCCGCCCGACCTTGGCGCCGATGGCCGCAGGGACCCCGAACCCCATCGTGCCCAGCCCGCCCGACGTGATGAACCGGCGTGGCTCGTCGATGCGCAGGTACTGGGCGGCCCACATCTGATGCTGGCCGACGCCCGTCGTCCAGATCACGTCGCGGCCGGCGGTCAGGTCGCGCAGTCGTTCGATCACAAGCTCCGGCTTCAGCGGTTCGGTGTTGCGATACCGGAAGGGATGCTCGGCCTGCCACCGGTGGACGGTGGTCAGCCACTCCTGGGCCCGCGGCGGCCCGCCGTTCTGGCGCGACTCGACCGCGTCTGCAAGCTTCGGGACGACCAGCTCCAGCGTGCCCACGATCGGGATCTGGGCGTGGCGGTTCTTGTCGATCTCGGCCGGGTCGACATCCATATGGATCACGCGCGCGCCGGGGGCGAAGGCATCCAGCTTGCCGGTCACCCGGTCGTCGAACCGGGCGCCGCATGCGACCAGCAGATCGCACTGGCTGAGCGCCCAGTTGGCGGCCTTGGAACCGTGCATGCCGGGCAGCCCGAGGCACAGCTCGTGGCTGTCGGGGAACACTCCCTTTGCCATCAGCGTGGTCACCACCGGCATCTGCACGGCCCCGGCCAGCCGGATCAGCTCGGCAGGCTCGACGCCCGCGTTGATCGCGCCGCCGCCGATGTACAGCACGGGCCGCTCGGCTGCCAGGATGGCTTCGGCCGCGGTGATGATCTGCCTGGGATGGCCGTGCCGGGACGGCTTGTAGCCGGGCATGTCGACCTGGCGCGGGTACGAGAAGTCGAAGCTGGCCAGCTGCACGTCCTTGGGCACGTCGATCAGCACCGGCCCGGGGCGTCCTGAGCGTGCGATGTGAAACGCCTCGCGGAACACCTGGGGCAGCTCGCGGGGGTCCTTGACCAGCCACGAGTGCTTGACGATGGGCATGGTCACGCCCTGGATGTCGGCCTCCTGGAAGGCATCGGTGCCGATCAGGTGCGTCGGCACCTGGCCGGTGATGCACACCAGCGGCGTCGAGTCGAGGTACGCATCGGCGATCGGCGTCACCAGGTTGGTCGCACCCGGGCCGGAGGTCGCGATTGCCACCCCGACTCTTCCAGTCGCGCGCGCGTAGCCCTGGGCCATGTGCCCGGCGCCCTGCTCGTGGCGCACCAGGTAGTGGCGCACCGAATGCTCGTGGTGCGCCCAGGCGTCGTACAACGGCAGGATGGCGCCGCCCGGCAGACCGAACACGTCGGTCACGCCCTCGGCCTCCAGGCAGCGGATGATCGCCTCCGCGCCGGTCATTCGGGTCTTCTGGGAGTTATCCACGGGCAGCCGCCTCAGCGTAAGGGTGGTCGGCGAACTCTGCGCCGCCGCTTGCATGATGTTCGAGCTCGTCGCATATCGCCTGCCCGACCTCCCAGGTGGCGTATGCGCGGCCGCCCTTGACCTGGTCGGCGGTGGTCACGCCGCGCGCCGAGACGGCATCGACGGCGGAGGTGATCGCGCGACCCACATCGCGCCGGGCCAGGCCGTAGGTGAACATCATGGCCACGGACAGCACCATGGCGATGGGATTGGCCTCGCCCTGCCCGGCGATGTCCGGCGCCGACCCGTGCACCGGCTCGAAGATGCCCGGCGGCTCGGCACCCAGCGACGCCGACGGCGCCAGTCCCAGACCGCCGCCGACGGCCGCGGCCAGATCGCTGAGGATGTCGCCGAACAGGTTCTCGGTGAGGATCACGTCATATCGCTCGGCGTGCGTGGCCAGGTTCATGGCGAACGAATCCACCAGCTCGTGAGTGAGCGTCACGTCGGGGTATTCCCGCGCGCCCATGTCGGTCACCACGCGGCGCCACAGGCGTGACGTCGCGAGCACGTTTGCCTTGTCGACGGAAACCACACGCCCGGACCTGCGGCGGGCCAGCCGGAACGCCCACCGGGCAACTCGCTCCACCTGCTCGCGGGTGTACGAGCAGAGGTCCGAGGCGGCCTCGTCGCTCTCCTCCTTGCGGCCGAAGTAGAGGCCGCCGGTCAGCTCGCGGACGACAATCAGGTCGATATCTCCATGCCGCACGGGACGCAGGTTGGCGAACGCGTCAAGCTCCTTGCGCAGCCCCAGCAGTCCCTCCTCCGGCCGCCGCGCGGAGTCGTTCCAGCGCGGCCCGCCGACCGCGCCCAGGAGCACGGCGTCGGAGGCTTTCACGGCGGCTCGCACGTGCGGCGGGAACGGATCGTGGTGACGGTCGATGGCCTCACCGCCGAACGGCAGATGCACCTGCCGTATGCGCATGCCGAACAGGCTTGACACGGCATCGATGACGCGGCCGGCCTCGGCCATCACCTCGGGACCGATGCCGTCCCCGGCAAGGCAGGCGACGATTGGTTGGGGGCGGGTGGTTGGGCTCACATCAGACTCCGATCAGTTCCTGGTCCGGCTCGGTCGCCGCCTTGGCGTGGGCACAGGCTCGCAGATATGCCTCGGCGGAGGCTTCGGTGATGTCAGTCGAGACAGCCTGGCTGGTGAACGTGCGCCCGGCCGACTCAACCACGATGCGCACCTCGCCCAGCGCGTCGGCGCCGCCGGTAACCGCGCCCAGCGAGTACTCGACAAGCGTTACGGGCATGTCCAGCAGTCGGTTCACGGCTGCGAATGCTGCGTCCACCGGGCCGTCGCCGGTGGCCGACACCGTGCGCTCGCCGCCGCCGTTGCGGATGGTCACGTCCGCCTCCGCCGGCTGACCTGTGCGGGTGTGGATTGCCAGCCCGACGAGCTGGTAGGCCTCCTCGCGCTCGCGCAGCGAGTCCGAGGCGATCGCCTCCAGGTCGAGCGAGGTGATCTTTCCCTTGCGGTCGGCCAGCTCCTTGAAGCGCGCGAACGCCCGCTTCAGGTCGTCGCCCTCGATGGTGAACCCCAGGTCGGCGAACGCCTGGCGCAGCGCGTGCCGCCCCGAGTGCTTGCCCAGCACGATGTCTGATCCATGCAGCCCCACCGACTCGGCGTCCATGATCTCGTACGTTCGGCGGTGGGCCAGCACGCCGTGCTGATGGATGCCGGCTTCGTGTGCAAAGGCGTTTCGGCCGACGATGGCCTTGTTCGGCTGTACCGCGTAGCCGGTCAGTCGTGACACAAGTCGCGAGCTGCGGACGATCTCGCGTGTATTGATGTTTGTTCGCATTCCGTAGTGCGGCTTGCGAGTTGCGAGCAGCATCACGATCTCCTCCAGCGATGCGTTGCCGGCGCGCTCGCCGATCCCGTTCACCGTGCACTCCACCTGCCGCGCGCCCGCCTCGACCCCGGCGATCGAATTGGCGACGGCCAGGCCCAGGTCATCGTGACAGTGCACCGAAAGCACCACACCCTCCAGCTCCGGAACGCGCTCGCGCAGGTCGTCCAGGATGGCGGTGTACTCGGCCGGCACCGTGTATCCGACGGTGTCGGGGATGTTGATGGTGGTGGCGCCCGCGGCGATCGCGGAGCGCACGACAAGCGCCATGAACTGCGGGTCGGATCGGGTGGCGTCCTCGCACGAGAACTCGACGTCAGAGCAGAACGACCTGGCCTGGCGCACGGCCTGCGCCGCCGCCTCGACGACCTCGTCTCGGGTCATCCGCAGCTTGTGCTCGAGATGGATGTCAGATGTGGCGATGAAGACGTGGATGCGGGGGTTGCGCGCGTCGGACAGCGACTCGATGGCCGCCTCGACGTCCTCCGGGTTGGCGCGCGCCAGCGAGGCCACGACGCACTCGACCGCGCGGCTGACGGCTCTGATGCCCTCGACCTCGCCCGGAGAGGAGATCGCGAATCCCGCCTCGATGATGTCGACGCCGAGCCGCTCGAGCTGGCGCGCGATCTCGATCTTCTCGTGCGCGTTGAGCGCGATGCCCGGCGACTGCTCGCCGTCGCGCAGGGTCGTGTCGAAGATGCGTACCGTGCCCGAATCGTGTGTCATGCGTCGAAACCTCCTGGAGGTGGGGGTGCGATGGGCGCACCTCTCCCGTCGTCTGCTGGGTGCGTGTGCGCCGGCCGGCGGCGCGTGTGCAGAGTCGCTCGCCCTACCGGGCGAGGAGCAGGAGGTCGAGAAGGCCGAGCGTGATGAGCGCGTCGCGCCCGACAGGACGCCCGCTCAGCGGGGAGCGGGCGGGGATCTCCTGGGTGCGCGCGGGGGCCGTCATCGTGGGCACATGGTAGGCGGTGGGCGGTCCGCCGTCAAACCCCATCCCTCGGCCGCTCCACCTGACACGTTATGCCGCCGTAATTTTTGATGACCGAAGTCACCAGGGCATTGCGGAGGTTAATGTGAACGAATGATGTATAACTCACCGAACGTCAGCGCACACGGTGAGGAGTGATATGCCCCGATCAGGTGTCATAGGTGAGCAGATTTACGATGAGGTCGAGAAGCTGGTTGGTACCGGCCTGACGCGAACGCAGGCGTTCGCGCAGATCTCCAGCGAGAGCGGTCGCCGCGCCGGCACCGTGGCCGCGAACTACTACCGCGTGGCGCGTAAGCGGGGCACCACGTCGACGGGTTCTCGCCGCGGCCGTCGCCGCCGCACCACGACGGCCACCACCGCTCGTCGCACCACGACCCGCAGGCGGGCCAGCGCGAGCACGGCGTCCGCGAGCGATGTCGACGCCCTGGCCGGGCGGTTGGTTACCGACGTGCAGGCACTGGCGGCTGCGCTGAACGCGAAGTCGGCCGAGGTTCGCGAGATGCGCGACCGGCTCGATCGCGTCAAGTCGCTGCTGTCCTGATCGAACGGCTGGCCTCCTACGCGCCGCCATGTCAGGTGGCGGCGCGTAGGAGGTTTTACGAAACCGGCGCCACGCCGGCGTGTGACTCGCGCACGCTGACGCCGTAATTCTCCAGGCGCTCGAACAGCGGCCGATACGGAACCGCTCGCTCGCTGGGCAGAACGCCGCTCAGGTGGTTGAGCTCCCCACGGCAGATCATGTCGGCTACGACCGCGGGCGGGCACGCGGTCGACAGCACGCCTCCCCCGAATCCGAGCCGGTCGACAGAGTGCGTCTGACACTCGACGACGACCATGGCCCGGCTCGAGTGGGCCTCGATCCGGTGTACGCCGAACGCCTGACGCGACGGGCTGGTGCGCGGCAGCCGGTGCAGCGCGGCCAGCAGCACGCTGCGCGGCGTCACCGCAGCGCCGCCAACCGTGAGCGGCTCGTCGGACGCCAGGCCGAGCTGGGTCAGAAACCGGATCCGATCGAGGAACGCCGGGTTCAGCGACAATCGAAAGCTCACATCGGACGCGCCGAAGCTGTCGGCGAATGTGGCCTGCTCGGAGTGGATCGTGTAGATGGTGGGCGACGGGCCGACCGGCTCGCCGAACTCCACCGTGCCGGAGTCGGTCAGCGGCTCGAGGAACTCGACCTGGCCGTCGCGCACGACCGGAGTCGGCATGGTCAGCTCGTCCAGGATCGTCTCCAGCGCATACGGCGCGACCAGCGGCCCCTGCGGCGGGTCGGGGTCACGGCCTGCCGCCGCCACCACGATCCGCTGTGGCGTGTCCCCCTCCAGGAGTTCGACCGCGCGCGCCGCCATCACGTTCGTCTTGCCGGGGGTCGAGCCCATGCCCAGCACAGCGAGCAGCCCCCGGCGCCGGAACTCATCGTCGAGCTCCAGCTGTTGTCGCGTGACATGGAACAGGCCGCCCAGGTCGATGTAATGCGCTCCCGCCCGGGCGGCAGCACGCATCGCCTCGAGGTTGATGCGGTACGCCGCGCTGTTCACCAGTACCGTGGCGCCCGCGAGAGCCCGCGCGGCGGCATCGGAGTCGCGGATGTCCAGCGCTGCGGCTCTCGCGCGCCCGCCGCCGTGCCGTTCGGCCACCTCGCGTGCACCGGCCTCGTCGCGGTCGAGGCACACGATCTCGTCGACCGCCTCCTGCTCTGCAAGCGTCGCCACGATGCCCGGCCCGATGATTCCCGCCGCCCCAACCACTGCCACTCTCGCCGTCACACTGCCTCCAGATGGTTTGCCTGCAGATCGTGCGCGCGCAGCGCCAGCCACAACTCGAGCCGGTCTCCTGCGTCGCCCAGGTCGCGGCCGGTCAGCTCCTCGATCTTGCGGATTCGATAACGCAACGTGTGCCGGTGCACATGCAGCGCCAGGGCGGCCTCCGCCCACCGCCCGTTGGCCTCGATGTAGGCCCGCAGCGACTCCACCAGCGCCGAGCCGTGCTGCCTGTCGTGCTCGACCAGTCTGCCCAGCGTGGCGTCACAGAACAGCTCCACGCCGCGGTCGTCCTGGAGCGACAGCAGGAGTTGGATCGATCCCAGGTCGCGGTAGGTGGAGACTGCCGGTCTGCCGTTGGGCGGGCGCGCCTCCAGCGCGTACAGCGCCTCGTCATACGATCGCCTGAGCTCCGCCGGATCGTGCCGGACGCGGCCGACCGCGGCGGCCCCGGCGGCGGTGGCGGCCAGCAGTTCGCCCGCCGCCCGCTCGGCCGCTGCATCGTCCTGCGCCTCCACCAGTACCGCCACCACGCCGTCGCGAACGCTCGCCGGCGCGGTCCGCGATGCGGCGTCGGCCAGCCGGGCGAGCGCCGCCGCCCCCTGCTCGGAAGGACGCAGCGCGGCCAGGGTCAGCGGCATGCCCCCGCGCAGCCCCAGAGCGCGAGAGCGTCGCCGGAGCTCACGCGAACCGACCTCCCCGGCCAGCAGATCGTCCACCAGATCGCCTGCCAGCCGGCGTTCCGCCTCGGCCACGCGGGCATCGGAGAGGCGGGTGAAGACGGCCTCGGTGATGGCGATGAACGGCACCTTGTACGGGATCTCGAACACGGGGAACCCGAGCTCGTCGGCCGCGGCCGTCGCGGACGCCGGCATCTCGTCGTGGCCGAACCCCAGACCCAGCCCGAGTCCGGCCAGATCACGCCCAGCGAGCAGCTTCACGAACGCGGCGGGGTCGGTGTCGAGCGGCCGGCCGATGGTCAGCAGGAGCTCTCCGCCTCGCAGCCAGGGGGTGGGATCCGGAAGCTCTGAGGCGTGCACCCAGCGCACGGCCCGGGATACCCCGCGGCTCCCGCCCGCCAGATGGAGCTCCAGCTCGGGAACCGCGAGGATCTCCTGGACCGTCAACATGGCC
>JBQCGJ010000209.1:0-3113 GCA_051955775.1 Gaiellales bacterium
GTCCTGGACGTCCCCCGGGGCGGGCGTGAGCACCACCTGGCACTGGTAGAACTGCGTGAAGCGGACGGGGTTCTCGCCGTCGCGGCCGTCGTCCGGCCGGAACGACGGCTCGACGTAGCCGGTGCGCCAGGCACGCGGGCCGAGCACGCGCAGAAAGGTGGCCGGGTTGGACGTGCCCGCGCCCACCTCGGTGTGGTACGGCTGCATGATCGTGCACCCCTGCGCCTCCCAGTAGCGCTGGAGGTCGCTGATCATCCCCTGGAACGTCGGCATGGACGGCCCAAGCTATCAGGAGCGCACGGCGCTCCGGCTCAGGCGTGGAGCGTGCGCAGCCTGAACCCGCCGTGGAATTCGTACGTCTGCTCGACGATGCGCAACGCGTCGCGGGCCTGGCCTGGACTCACGCGGGGCTCGCCCAGCGGCCGGCCCACCAGCGCCTCCGCGGCGGCCAGGCTGTCAGCCCGCATACGCACGCCGGCGTGGCTGTCCAGGCACTCGGCACACACGGCGCCGCCGGCAGTGGCCGAGAAGCCGACCAGCGGCCCCGCCGAGCCGCATCCCGCGCAGGTCGTCAGGTGCGGCAGGTAGCCGGCCAGCATCAGCAGCTTGAGCTGGAACGCCAGTCCCACCGGGTCGAGGGCCGGATCGCCCTCCACCTCGTGCGACTCCATCACCCCCAGGAAGCGCACCAGACCGGCGAACACCTGCGGCTGCGGCTCCGGCTCGACGTGCAGCTTGAGCATCGCCTCGGCGCCGATCGCAGCCACCTCCCTGGCGGCCGGGCGGTCACGAACGGCGGCATGGGAGCGCACGATGTCGGCCCCCGACACCGTATGCAGCTCGCCGCGTCCCTCGTGCAGCACGAGTGCGGCGTGGGTCAGCGGCTCGAGCCGTCCGCCGAACCGCGAGCCGGTGCGGCGCACGCCCTTGGCGATGGCATTCACCCTTCCCCGCTCGGCCGTGTACAGGTGCAGCACGCGGTCGGCCTCCGCGTACCGGATCGACCGCAGAACCACCGCCTGGGCCTTGTAGGAGCCCGCCACGCAGGAAGTCTACGAGGCGACCTCGCGGACATCCCCGCCGGACGCCCGGATCAGGTCGCCGGTGGCCACCTCGAACACGCTGGACGGGGTGCCGGCGGCGCACCACACGGTCGTGAACCGCGCCAGCGACGCGTCCACCACCGTGCGCAGCGGCCGGTCGTGGCCGAGCGGGGGCACGCCGCCGATGGCGAACCCGGTGATCTCCCGCACGTCGGCCGGCCTGGCCATTGCCACACCATCCCCCAGGGTGGCCGTGTCGACCCGGCGGTCGCCCGCGCACAGCACCAGCAACGGCCCCTCGGGCGTGCTGAACACGAGAGACTTCACGATCTGCCCGAGCTCGCAGCCGCACGCGGCCGCAGCCTCCTCGGCCGTGCGGCTGGACTCCGGAAGCTGGCGCACCTCGACCTGGACGCCCAGGGCCTGCAGCCGCGCGCTCACGCGGGCGGACGTCGGGTGCAGGGCGGACACCGCCCGATGATAGGTCAGCCTGTGATCGAGAAGCTGGACAGGGCGTGCTCGCACACCGGGTGGAAGCGCGTGACGTCGCTGGTGGCGGTGGTGCAGTACAGCGTGTACGCCGTGCCGTCGCGCACCGTCACGTAGTCGCTCTCGGTCACGTTGGTCTTGCCCTTCGCGGTGTTCTCGAGAACGCTGTACGTGACAACGGCCGCGGGCAGCCCGGCCACCGTGAGCCGCGACACGGAGGGCGTCCCGGTCACGGCCGGGTTCGCTCCCAGGTTTGCCTGTCCAGCAGACACCAGCGAGGCGAGCAGCGCCCTGTCGCTCTTCGACGAGTTCAGCGGCAGCCTGCGCACGATGATGTTCGCGCTGAATCCCGTGCTGTCGGCAACGCTGGAGCCTGCGGAGGTGCGGTCAAAGGCGACCAGCACGCCCGGCTGGCGGGCGAGTTGCGCGAACGCGTCGAAGCTGCGCGCGAGCTTCGGATTGTTCGCCTTCACCTTGGCCAAGCCGCTCGACGACGACATCGTGGCCGCGTCGATCGTCACCCATCCTGAGGGGAGCTCGACACGGTAGTGGCCGCCCGGGGGCGCGTACACCTTGCCTCCGTCGGCGCCGGTCGATACCGGCGCGGGGCCGCTCTTCGCGCCCGACGACGAGCCGCAGGCGGTACATGCGGCGACAGCCAAGGCGAGTGCGAGAAGCAGCGGACGGCGGAGCGGCCGAGCGGTCATGAGCATAGTGTCGGCATCTCGGGCGCGGGGCATGACGGCCCAGATTACAGGCGTGGCAACCGCGTGCAGTGTGAGCAGAAGTGCGTTCCCCGCTGGGCGACCCAGATCTTGCGGATCGGCCGGCCGCAGCGCGGGCACGGCTCGCCCTCCCGGCCGTAGACGTTGAACCGCTCCTGCATCGACCCGGCGGCGCCGTCCACGCCGCGGTAATCGCGGATCGACGCGCCCTGGTAGGCGATCCCCCGCTCGAGCACGGCGACGACCGCGTCGTGCAGCCGGCGAGCCTGGGCCGATGTGACCGCAGCGCCCGGACGCAGAGGGTGCACCCGGGCCTCCCACAGCGCCTCGTCCGCGTAGATGTTGCCCACACCGGCCACGACGAGCTGGTCGAGCAGCACGGCCTTGATCGGCGCCCGGCGGTTCCGGATGGACGCCCTCAGGACGCCCGGTGTCCACGCTGCGTCGAGCGGTTCCGGACCGGCCCGCAGCCGCAGGTAGGCGTCGAGGCCACCCGGCTCGATCAGACGGAAGGTGCCGAACCGCCGCTGGTCGTCGTACACGAGCTGCGCGCCGTCATCGAGGTCAAACGTCGCGCGCAGATGTGTGACGGGCGCCGTGACGGTACCGGGTACGGGTTCGAAGGGGCCTGGCCCCGCTTGGGAGGGGCCTGGCCCCGCTTGGGAGGGGCCTGGCCCCGGTTGGCGGTAGTGGAACCAGCTGGTCATGCGCAGGTGGACGGCCAGCACACGGCCGGTGTCGAAGCCGAACAGCAGGTACTTCCCGCGGCGACCGACCTCGCGCACGCGCTCGCCGTCCAGCTCGAAGCCGACCGCCACCGGGTCGTCGGGCGCCGTCAGCCGCCCGTCCAGGATCA
>JBQCGJ010000210.1:0-7642 GCA_051955775.1 Gaiellales bacterium
GCTGCTGGCCGAGCTGCTGGAGGCCGAGGGCATCGCGTGGGTCGGGCCGCGCACCGCGGAGAGCTCGGTGTCGGCGATCCTGCCGCTGAACGGCGACCGCGCCTTCGTCACCGTGGCGCCGCCGTACGAGCTGGACACCGACGCCATGGCCGCGCTCGACCCACGCGCGGTCGTGCTCGACCTGGCCAACGCCGGCAAGGCCCCGCCGGGCACCGCCGCGTACGCGGTGACCGGCGATATCGACGCACAGGCGCTGGCGGGCCGCCTGCCCGAGATGGCCGCCGGCGTGCGCACGCTGCTGGTCAACGAGCCGGAGGCCTGCCATCTGAGCGGACTGGACGACCCGGAGCAGGCGGCCGTCGCGCTGGCCGAATCCGGGCCGACCGTCGTTGTCACCCTGGGCGCGCGCGGCGCCATCTGCGCGGGCGAGCACGGCCTCGCCCGCGCGGATGCGCCGGCGGTGAACCCGGTCGACACCAACGGCGCCGGCGACCTGTTCACGGCGGCCTGGGTGTGGGCCGACCTGGCCGGCTCGACGGTGCAACACTGCCTGGAGCTTGCCGTGATCTACGCCTCGCTGTCGGTGCGGGTGCCGACCACCGCCGCCGGCGCACTCAGGCTCGACCAGCTTCGCGCCCAGGCACCGGACGCAACCATCCCCCAACCCGGAGCACGCCGATGACCACCTCCCTGGTATCACGAATCCTCGCTCTCGCGGCCGTCGCCTGCGCCGTGCTCGCGGCCGGCTGCGGCAGCCCCGGCTCGAGCAACGGCGGATCGGCGGCCACCGGGCTTGGCTCGACCGGCTTCGACACCTCGAAGAAGGTCACCATCACCCTGTGGGACACCGAGAACTCGCCCGGGCCGTCGCACGCGCTGAACCAGCTGATCGCCGAGTTCGAGAAGAAGTACCCCAACGTCACGGTCAAGCGCACGGTCAAGAACTTCGACGACTACATGGCCACCATCAAGCTGGCGGCCTCGTCCAGTGACGCGCCCGACGTGTTCCAGGGCAACGAGGGCTCGGTCGACCAGGAGCTGGTCAAGGCCCACCTGATCATCCCGCTGGACTCGCTGGCCAAGGACTACGGCTGGAACACCATGTTCGGCAGCCCGGCGGCCCTGAATCCGCTGCGCTGGTCGGCCGACGGCCAGCACTGGGGTGTCGGCAAGCTGTGGGGCATCGCCCAGAAGGCCGAGGTCGTGGGCCCGTTCTACAACAAGGCCACCCTGCACAAGCTGGGGCTTACGGTGCCCAAGACGTTCGCGCAGTTCGAGCACAGCCTGGCCAAGGCCAAGGCCGCGGGCATCCCGCCGATCATGGTCGGCAACCTCGACCGCTGGCCGATGGGGCACGTGTTCATGGTGCTGCAGGCGCACTTCGACAACCCGGCCGCCATCGCCAACTGGACGTACGGCCGGCCCGGCGCCACGTTCGACGACGCCGGCACCCGCCAGGCAGCCGCCACCCTCGAGCAGTGGGGCAAGGCCGGCTACTTCGAGAACGGCTGGAACGGTGTCAGCCAGACGGCAGCGGCGGCCCGCTTCGCCAAGGGCGAGGGCCTGTACTTCATCACCGGCCCGTGGGAGAACGAGACGTTCGCGGGGCCGATGAAGGACAACGTCGGCTTCTTCACGATGCCGTCGGCCAGCGGCGCACCGAACGCCGCCACCACCGGCGCGCTGTCGATCCCGTATCACATCAGCGCCAAGTCGCCGAACAAGGCCGTGGCGGCCGCGTTCCTGAACTACATCGCCGACCCGCACGCGGCATCCGTCGTGATCCAGAACGGCGATCTGCCGGCAGCCTCACCGCAGGGCGCGAGCATCGACCCCACCTCGTCGCTGGCGTCGATCTCGAAGGCGTGGGTGGCCAAGTCCAAGGCGGGCCTGCTGACGCCGTACCTGGACTGGGCGACCCCGACCATGGGCGACACCCTGTTCGGCGGGCTGCAGCAGCTCAGCCAGGGCAAGATGACACCGGCCCAGTTCACCGCGGCGGTGCAGCAGGACTGGGAGAAGACACATTCCTGAGGGGATGGGCGCTGCCGCCGGCCGGCGGCGATTCCGGCGCACTGCGCCGGCGGCGGCGCCCGCGCCTGGTGAGCCGCGCCTGATTGGCTACCTGTACGTGCTGCCGGCGCTGCTCGTGTTCGCGGTGTTCGTGATCGCGCCCATGGCCGACGGCTTCTGGATCTCGCTGTTCCAGTGGGATGGCGTGACCGTCGGCCACTGGGTCGGCCTGGACAACTACCGGCAGGTGCTGAGCGACCCGGCCGTGCGTCAAGCGTTCGAGCACTCGCTGGTGCTGATCATCTTCTACTCGGTGCTGCAGATCACGATCGGGCTGGTGCTGACCTCTGCCCTGGCCCACGCACGGGTGCGCGGGGTGACGGCCCTGCAGACGGTGATCTTCCTGCCCCAGGTGCTGGCGGCGGTCGTCATTGGGGTGGCCTGGAAGTGGCTGTACGACCCCCTGGGGCCGATCAACCAGTTCCTGGGGGCGATCGGCCTCAGCAGCCTCGAGCGGGCGTGGTTGGGCGACTTCACCTTCGCGCTGCCGGCGATCGGGGTGATCGGCACCTGGATCACCACTGGGCTGTGCGTGGTGCTGTTCATGGCCGGCGTGCAGCGGATTCCGCTGTCGCGATACGAAGCGGCGCGGGTGGACGGCGCGGGGCCGGTGCGCGAGTTCTTCGCCGTCACGCTGCCGGGGCTGCGCAACGAGCTGGCGGTGGCGCTGTCGCTGACCGTGATCACCGCCCTGCGCGTGTTCGACATCATCTACGTGACCACCAAGGGCGGCCCCGGCAGCTATACGACGGTGCCGTCGCTGCTGATCTACCAGCGGGCCTTCGTGACCGGGCAGGTGGGGTCGGCCGCCGCCATCGGGGCGATCATGGGCGTGATCATCCTGACGCTGGCGGTGGTCATCACCCGCGTGGTCGAGGAGCGCACGTGACCACCGGCGTCCTCGAGCGCACGATCACCTATGCCGTGCTGGGCATGTTCGCGGTGCTGGCGCTGATCCCGCTGGTGGGCGTCATCCTGGCTGCGATGCACCCATCGGGCGAGCTCCTGTCCGGGTTCAGCCTGCCCAGCTCGCTCAGCTTCGAGACCTTCCGCGTGGCCTGGACGGAGGGCGACTTCTCCAGCCTGATGACCTCCAGCCTGTTCGTGGCGGTGGCCGTGGTGGCCCTGACCACGGTGCTCTCCATCCCCGCCGGGTTCGCGTTCGGCACCATGCGCTTCCCCGGCGCCGACCTCATCTTCTACGTCATGCTGACCGGGATCGTGGTGCCGTTCGAGGCCCTGATCGTGCCGCTCTACTACACGTTTCGCGACCACGGCCTGACCGACTCCTACTGGGGCCTGATCTGGCCCCAGACCGCGCTCTCGATCTCGTTCGGCACGTTCTGGATGCGGGCCTTCTTCCGCTCGGTGCCGAAGGAGCTGTCGGACGCGGCGCGGGTGGACGGCGCGTCCTCGTGGCGGATCCTGTGGCGGGTGCTGGTGCCGATCGGCCGGCCTGCCATCCTGACCATGGTGCTGCTGGTGTTCATGTGGACGTGGAACGAGTTCCTGCTCGCCCTGGTCATGATCTCCGACCAGGCGCACCGCACGGCGCCGCTGGGGCTGTCGGCGTTCCAGAGCCGCTACGGCGTCGACATCCCGGGGGTGTCTGCGGCCGCCGTGTACGTGGCCGCCCCGGTGGTGGTGCTGTACGTGCTGTTGCAGCGGCAGTTCCTGCGCGGCATGCTGGCCGGGTCGCTGAAGGGATAGGTGGACGGATGGCCGGCGTCAGCTTCGATCACGTGACCAAGCAGTTCGGGACCGTCACCGCGGTGGACGACCTGTCGCTGGACATCGAGAGCGGCGAGTTCGTGGTGCTGGTGGGGCCGTCAGGCTGCGGCAAGACCACGGCGCTGCGCATGCTGGCCGGGCTGGAGCCGGTCACCGCCGGGCGCATCCGCATCGGGGAGCGGGACGTGGAGCGGCTGCCGCCGCGCCAGCGCGACGTGGCGATGGTGTTCCAGGACTACGCGCTGTATCCGCAGATGAGCGTGTACAAGAACCTGGCGTTCGGGCTGCAGACGCGCAAGGTGCCCAAGCAGGAGGTGCGCAGGCTGGTCGATCAGGCGGCCGGCCGGCTGGGCCTGGACACGCTGCTCGACCGCAAGCCGCGCCAGCTCTCGGGCGGACAGCGCCAGCGCGTCGCGCTCGGCCGCGCGCTTGTCCGCCAGCCGCAGGTGTTCCTGATGGACGAGCCGCTGTCGAACCTGGACGCCAAGCTGCGCGTCGACATGCGGGCCGAGATCAAGGCGCTGCAACGCGAGACCGGGGTGACGACGGTGTTCGTCACCCACGATCAGGTGGAGGCGATGACGATGGGCGACCGCATCGCCGTCATGCGGGCCGGGGTGCTGGAGCAGCTCGGGGATCCCGACGCGGTGTACAACCGCCCCGCCACCGTGTTCGTGGCCAGCTTCATCGGCAGTCCGGCGATGACCTTCGGGCGGTTCTCCGTCACCCGCGACAACGGACGGGTGCGGCTTCGCGGCGGCGGCATCGAGCTCGAGCACGACGGAGCCGCAAACGCCACCCCGGACGAGGTGATCGCGGGCGTGCGGCCCGAGCACGTCCGGCCGTGGCGCTCGGACGCGGGCCTGCTGGGCCCGTTCTCGGGACGCGTGGAATCGATCGAGGCGCTGGGCCGGGAGACGTTCGTCGGTGTGCGGGCAGGCGACGGCCTGGAGTACGTGGTGCGCTTCGACGGCGCGGCCGTCCATCAGATCGGCGAGCCGCTGGAGTTCGGCATCGAGCGCGGCCGGGTGTTCCTGTTCGACCCGGCCAGCGAGGCGGCCATCGGGCGCTGAGCGAGGTAGCCTGCGCCTCAGTGGGCACGGCTCGAGGATTACCGGGCGGCTGATCCTCGGCACGGGCGGAATGGACACGGCGGCGCTTCACCTGACCTGCTGAGCGATAGGCTGCGGGGATGGCGTATGCTCCGCCCGCCCGGCACCTGCTGCGCGCCCGCGACCTGGCCGATGCGCGGTTCTTCGAGCGCGTCGGGGTCGACGACATGGCGCGGGCTGCCTCGATGTCACGTGCCCATTTCAGCCGTGAGTTCCGCAAGGCGTTCGGCGAGTCGCCGCATGCCTACCTGCTTACCCGGCGCCTGGAGCGGGCCGCCGCGCTGCTGCGCACGACCGATCGCAGCGTGGCCGACATCTGCCTCTCCGTGGGCCTGAAGAGCGTGGGCTCGTTCACGACCTCGTTCACCCGCACGTTCGGCCGCTCCCCCACGGCCTACCGAGCCGCATTCCCGCCGGCGGCGCAGCGCGCGATGGTGCCCGGCTGCGTGATACGCGCGTACGCCCGCCCGGCACGGCGCACGTTTCGAGAAGACGCGCCGGCCGCCGGCTCCTAGCATGGCCCTACCGACCAACTGAGGAGGGCAAGAATGTTCAAGATCGCTACGGCGCAGCTATGGGTGGACGACCAGGACGAGGCGCTCGACTTCTACACCACCAAGCTGGGCATGGAGGTGCGTTCGGACGTGACCGTGCCGGAGATGGGCAACTTCCGCTGGCTGACCGTCGGCCCCGCGAATCAGCCGGATATCGCGATCACGCTGATGGCCATCCCGGGCGAGCCGGTGATGGATACCGACACCCAGCGCCAGGTCCGCGAGCTGATGTCGAAGGGGTTCGCCGGCACGGTGTTCCTGACCACCGACGACGTACGGGCGGACTACGAAGAGCTGAAGGCCCGCGGCGTCCAGTTCAGCGAGCCGCCCGAGGAGCAGCCGTACGGCATCGACTCGGCATTCCGCGACCCGTCCGGGAACCACATCCGGCTGACCCAGGTGACGATGGCGGGCGTGTGACGCCCCAGCCGGGTGCTTGGCGGTCGTCGCACAGGCGCCAAGCACCCGGCGTAGGATCGTTCCGTGCAGACGGTCCTGTGCTTCGGCGATTCGAACACGTGGGGGTATGAGGCATCCACCGGGGCCCGGCTGGGGCGCTGGCAGCGGTGGCCGGGCGTGGCCCAGCAGGAGCTGGGCGAGGACGTGTACGTGATCGAGGAGGGGCTCGGCGGACGGACGACCACGTTCGAGATCCCGGGGCTGCCGAACCGAAACGGCTTCGCCGCCCTACCGATGCTGCTCGAGACCCACGAGCCGCTCGACCTGGTGGTCATCTCGCTGGGGACGAACGACATGTGGGTGCCCGGCGCGACGGCCCGAGATGCCGCGCGTGGGGTCGGCGCGATGGTCGACGTGGTGCGTGCCTCCACGCTCGGCCCAGGCGAGGCGGCCCCGGCCGTGCTCGTCGTCGTGCCGCCGCCGCTGGCCGCGTTGTCAGAGGAGTGGACGGCCGAGTCGGACGACCTGGTGCGTGAGTCGTCGAGGTTCGGCGATGCCTACCGCGACGTGCTGCGGGCGCGGGAGGTGCCGCTGGTGGACCTGGGGGAGCTGATCAGCTCCAGTGCGGCCGACGGAATCCACTTCGAGGCGCAGGATCACGCCGCCATCGGCCGTGCGGTCGCCGCCGCAGTTCGGGCTGCGCTGGCGCTGCCCGCGTAGCTCCCCGCGGCTCAGGGCTCGACGTTCGTGACCGGGATGCCGGATGCGGCCAGCTCCGCCGCAACCAGCGAGCGGTGGCAGGCGGCGGCGTGCCGCTCGACGCAGAACAGCGCAGGGGCTGACGCCTCGCGGATGCGGGCCAGCGCGGTCTGCGCCTCCGCCGTTCGCAGCACCTCGGCGTAGCCGGCGACGAACTGCGGGGAGAGCACCGAGCGCTCGCGCATCGCGACCCCGGCGGCCCTGTCGACGGCGTACTGGGCGGAGCGGGTGTCCCTGGAGGGCGCCAGCTCCGGGAAGTGCTCATACGGGATCCCGAGCTCCGCGATCAGCGCCTCGAGGCGGCGGGCATTGGCGAAGGTGTACTCGCTGCCACGAACCCCGCGCCGGGCGCGCAGGTCGCAGAACAGGTCGATGTTCTCGCCCGCGAGCGCAGCCGAGAACGCCTCGGCCGTGAAGCCGTACACACCGATGGTGACGATGCGCTGGAGGGCCATGCTGCAGGAGGTTAGGCGACCCGGTGCCGATATACTGGAGCGCCTCGGGGCTATAGCTCAGTTGGGAGAGCGCCTGGATCGCACCCAGGAGGTCGGGGGTTCGAGTCCCCCTAGCTCCATCAGCCCGTGTTCCGCGCCGTGCCGCGGGATGCGGGCTTCGCCGTTCTCGGTCAGGTGCGCACGTCGCGCCGGTCGAACAGGACGACCGCCCCCGCCACGAACACCGCCGTGGGGACGGCGAGCGCGAGGAAGTTGCCCCACTGCATGCCGTTGGCGACCGGGTCGTAGCCGTAGCCGTGCTGAAAGGGCGAAATCCCGGGATGGTCGCTCAGCGACGAGACGAACGGCGCGATCGCCGTGTAGAGGTAGCCGGCGCCGGCCAGGCCCGCCGCGATGCCGAGGCTCAGCGCGCGCCGGCCGGTCGCGCCGCTGAGGCACAGCGCGATCGCGCCGTAGAGCGCGCCGAGCGCGCCGATCGACGCGGTCGCGGCGGCGAGATTGCCGACGCCGACGTCGAGGTCGAAGAGCGGCCCGAGGACGACGAGCGCCAGCCACACCG
>JBQCGJ010000211.1:0-3370 GCA_051955775.1 Gaiellales bacterium
ATCGCCTCGTCGTCGAAGCGGAAGTACGAGCGCGGCGGCAGGATGCCCCAGGCGTTCGACGAGCGGGCATCGTCGGGCCAGTCGCGCGGCTCGTGGTCGGGTTCGAGCTGTTCCATGTCGCAGTAGCACTCCACGATCAGCTGCTCATCGGGGATCCGCACGTAGCCGCACAGGTTCTGCGCCAGGGCGTGCCGCAGCGGGCCCCACACCAGCCACCGGCCGTGCTGGCCGAGGTGGTCGAAGCACACCCGCAGCTCACCCCAGTCGACGAACTCGAAGGCCAGGTGGTGGAAGTGCACGTAGTCGTGCTGCACGAGCGCCATCGAGTGGTGATCGGCGTTGACGTGGAACCAGTTGCCGGCGCCCAGCAGACGGTCGGACACACGCATGCCGAGCACGCCGGTGTAGAACGCGGTCTGCGCCTCCAGGTCGGTCGTCAACACGTTGATGTGGCCGAGCTTGCGGGGGTGGAAGCCGGGCAGCGTGTCGGTCTCGCGGGCCACCGGCGGCCGCCGGTCGGCCTCGAAGCGGTGCCGCATGATCTCGACGCCGAAGCCGTCCAGGTCGCTCAGATGGATGGCGTCCTCGGTGCGCTGATAGGACACGGCGTGCGCGTCCAGGTGGCGCGCGGCGTCGTCCAGCGAAACGTGGCGGCGAAGCTCCCAGCCGGCGTGGTCGAAGCCGGGGTCGCCCTCCACCAGCTCCAGCGAGTACGGCTCGTAGCCGCACCGCAGGTAGGCCCGCCCATCGGCCCGGTGGCTCTCGGTCAGCCCGAACTGCACGCTCCACCGGCGCACGGCCTGGTCGAGATTCTCCACCCGCAGGCACACATGGTCGATCCGCCGCAGCTCGATCATCCGGACACCTCTTTCGCGGCCGCCTCGGCCTCGTCCTCGGGAATCGCCAGGGCCACGTGCAGCGTATTCCCCGACACCTCCATCTGCTCCCCCGGGCCGCCGAGATCGACGTCCCACTCCACCACCCGGTTCTCCAGCCGGCCCAGGCCCGACACCTCGACCGCCACCACGTCGCCCGGCTGCATCGGCCGCGAGTTGGCGGGTGTGCCCGACAGCACCACGTCGCCCGGCTCCAGGGTGATCAGCCGGTTGAGGTCGGCCAGCAGGTAGGCGATCGGCCAGATCAGATCGTCCGCGCTGCCCTCCTGGACGACGGCGCCGTTCAGGTAGGTGCGGATCTCGAAGTCCGTGGGGTCGAACTCGGACGCCGGCACCAGCGCCGGCCCGATCGGGCAGAAGCCGTCCTGGCCCTTGACCCGCAGCATCGAGCCGCGGTCGGCGTGGCGGAAGTCGTGCAGGCCGACATCGTTGGCCGGCGCATACCCGGCCACGTACTTCAGCACGCGATCCTGGGGCACGCCGTGCATTCGCTCTCCGACCACCACCGCCACCTCGCCCTCGTAGTTCAGGTAGCGGCCGCCGCGCGGGCGGCGCAACTCCCCGCCGTGCCCGTTCAGCGTGGTCGGCGGCTTCATGAAGTAGCTCGGCTCGGCGGGCACACGGGCGGCGTACTCATCCACCCGGCTGCGGTAGGTGAGGTGGGTGGCGATGATCTTGGTCGGCTCGACCGGCGCCAGGTACGAGGCAGCGCCGGCGGCCAGCGACCGGCCCGAGTCGAGCACGATCTCACCGCCCTCCAAGCGGCCCCACGCAGGGGAACCGTCCACGATCACGCGCACACGCCCAGACGACACGATTGGATACAGTATGCGATCTTCGGTCGAGGGTCAAGGACGCGGAAGGAGCACGCCATGGTGAAGGACACGCGCCGCCAACGCGGCCTGGAGCGGCTGGCAGAGCTGGGTGATCACCCCGGCGGTGACGCCTTCCTGGAGCGGATGGGCAGTCCCATGTCGGACTGGCTGGTGGACTGGTGCTTCGGCGAGGTGCACACGCGGCCGCTCTTGACCGCCCGTGAACGGGAGCTTCTGATCGTCGCCTGCCTGGTCACGCTGGGCGGCTGCGAGCCTCAGGTGGCGGCGCACATCCAGGCTCTGCGGGCACTCGACGTGCCGTTCGAGGAGATCGAGGAGGCGATCCTCCAGACAACGCCGTATGCTGGCGTCCCGCGCGCGATCAACGCGCTCAAGGTGCTGCGGACGGAGGAGGGTCGATGAAGGCAGTTCGGTTCCGGGTGGGCGACGGCGCCCCGCGGCTAGGCAGGTTGGATGGTGACCAGGTTGTGGACGCCGGCCCGGCCGGCCCGCAAGGGTTCGTGCCCACGCCGGATGCCTGGGCGGCGCTGGAAGCGGCCGGCGGCGACTCACACAGCCTGGGCGACGTGCGGCTGCTGCACCCCGTGGAGCCGGACAAGATCATGGCCATCGGCCTCAACTACCGCGACCACGCCGAGGAGTCGCAGCTCGACATCCCGGCGGTGCCGGTGGTGTTCGCCAAGTGGCCGTCGGCTCTGGTCGGCCCGGACGAGCCGATCGTGGTGCCGAAGGAGGAGACGCGACCCGACTGGGAGGGCGAGCTCGCGGTCGTGCTGGGCAGGCGGGCGTACCGCGTCGACACGGCCGGGGCGCGGGAGGCGGTGGGCGGGATCTCGATCATGCACGACGTGTCGGGCCGGCGCGCACAGCTGGAGACGCCGCTTCGCCAGTTCACGCTGGGCAAGAGCTTCGACACCTTCGCCCCGCTGGGGCCGTGCATCGCCTCCGCGAACGGCGTCGACCTTGCCGGGCTGGGTCTGCAGACTCGGGTGTCGGGCGAGCTGAAGCAGGACTCGAACACGCGGCACCTGATCTTCTCGGTCGTCGAGCTGATCGTGTACCTGTCGCAGGGCATGACCCTCAACCCGGGCGACGTGATCGCCACCGGCACACCGGGCGGCGTGGGCGACTCCCGCACCCCGCCGGAGTACCTCGCCGAAGGCGACGTGGTGGAGATCACCGTGGACGGCGTGGGCACGCTGCGCAACCCGGCGACGTTCGAACCCTAAGCGGTGTCAGACACCGTCACGCACGTGTTACGAATGCCGGATGTCCGCCGTGACGGTGCCTGACACCGCTCAGGGGTCTGTGGCCGGCGAGAGCATGCGCTCGACGCCGCGGCGCTCCAGCCCGCGGGCCACGATCAGGCGCTGGATCTCGGAGGTGCCCTCCCAGATGCGGTCCACCCGCAGCTCGCGCAGGAACCGCTCGGCGGCCGTCGTGCGGATGTACCCGCGGCCGCCGAACACCTGCACGGCCCGGTCGGCGCAGCGGTAGGCGGCCTCCGAGGCGAACAGCTTCGCCATGGCCGCGCGCCCGTGTACCAGCTTGGGGTCTGCGGCCGCATCCACCATCTGGGCCACCGAATACGTGAGCAGGCGGGCCGCCGCGCAGTCGGACGCCGAGTCGGCCAGCGGG
>JBQCGJ010000212.1:0-30130 GCA_051955775.1 Gaiellales bacterium
TAGACCTGGCAGGCCCTCCGGCGACTGCTCTAGGCTTCCCGGCATGGCACCGCCAAAGGCGACCCTGAAGCCGTACCTGGAGGAGATCCGTCAGTGGGTCACCCAGGGTCGCACGGACATCTGGATCGCCCACGCGCTGAACTCCACGCCGGCCAGCATCTCGGCGTTCCGGTCGGCGAACGGCATCCTGCGCAGGGAGCTGGCCGCTGAGTCATCCGGCCCCGACGTTCCGCCTCCGGTAGCGCCGCCCAACGCGCCGCCGGAGGAGCCGCCGGCCAAGCCCAAGCGCCGCTCGCGGGCCCGCAAGGCCGTACCCGAGCCGGTCATCGTGGACGTGCCACCGCCGCCACCGGATGGGGCCCCCGAGCCGGCAACCGGCAAGCGCCGCCGGCGCGGAGGCCGCGGGCGCCGGCGCCGAGACGGCTACGAGGCTGTTCTCGACACCGGCCAGGAGGGGTACGGGTTCTGGCTGGACGGTGCGGTGCGGGATGACCCCGTGTTCGCCGAGCACTGGGCGGCTCGACGGGCGATCGTCGTGCGCATCGAGGCCGACCAGATCGTGGTCAGGCCCGACGACCGAGCGTGAACCGGGGCCAGGCCCCGGACGTCAGATGTAAAGGCCACGTACCGGTACCCGGTACCGGTTGAGGTTCTCGGGAGAGGCACGTGTCAGGCACCGTCACAACCCGTGACGGATACCAGACACTTCTGAGACAGGGCCTGGCCCCGGTTTTCTAGCGGTAATCGATGGCGTCGCGCGCAAACCGTGCGAACGCCGCATCCTGGACGACGGACAGGTCGTAGGCCCAGGTTTGACCGGTGGTGCGCTGGGCGACGTCGAGGCACCACGCCTCCGCGCCCGCGTAGGCGGCCGCCACCTCGTCCAGCGTGAACGTCGAACCGACGCGACGCCGCAACTCGGCCTGGATCTCGTCCACCACCTGCTCGATCACCGCCCTTCGGGATGCGGGCACGTCGAGCTCGGCCAACCGCCGCCCACCCTCGACCCACTCGATCAGCGCCAGCTCGGTCGAGGCCCTCATGGTGTGCAGCACTCCGCCGGGAACAGCGGCGCGGCCTCGGCGATGATCCGCTCGCCGAGCGCGTAGCCGGGATGCGCGAGCGCGAAAGCCGCGTGGGCGTGAAGGCACTTGACCGCGCCGTCGCGGGCCGTGCCGCCGATGCCCAGGTGCAGGCTGCTGCCGCCGTCCGCCATCACCGGGCCGTGCCGCCTCAGCCGGCGCTGCAACGACTGCGCCTCCAGGTAGGACGCGCGCATCTCCGGATCGTGCGCCACCAGCTCCTCGAAACGCGCCACCCCGCCCGCGCTCTCCAGTTCGGACACCCTGCGGGCGGCCGCCGGGCAGGTCAGGTAGTAGGTCGTCGGGAAGGGCTCGCCGGAGTCCAGATACGAGCGCTGCGAGATCACCGCCGGCCGCCCGTGCGGACAGCGCACGCAGACGCCAGACAGCGCACGCGGCTGCCGTCCCAACTGGCGCTCCAGCACCCCCTCGTCAAGCGTGGTCACCTTCACCACCCGACGTGCACCCTAACAGGGCGACAGGTGAGCGGTCAGGCCGGGAAGCGGCTCAGCAGGAGAGCTGCTGGTCGGTCGTGGGCACGCCCGTCACGATCAGGCTCTGCTCGCCCGGGAACACCCAGCCCCGGGCGCGGGCGCATTCCACGATCGCCGCCTTGCCCTGGAGCTGCGCGACGCGCAGGTCGAGCGCGCCGTGCACCCGGTCCAGCCGATGCACAAGCGCGCGCTGCTGCCGCAGCTCCTGCTGCACCTTCAGATATTTCTCCACCGGCCCCACATACAGCGCCGCCATCAGCAGCAGCACGGCCACGGCGACGAGCCGGCCCACGGGGCGTCCGCGCGGCCGGCCGGAGCGAGGTCGAGTCGCCATGGGCACGTGTTCGACGACCCGCCCGCGTGTCCTGCCGCACCGCCTATTCGACGGACAGCACGACGATGTGGTCGGTGGTGCCCGGCTCGTTGATGCGCCGGCCGCCGGTCACCACCACCCGGTCGCCGCGAGCCGCCAGTCCGCTCTGCGCCGCTGCATCCACCGTGCGCCGCCACAGGTCCTCCAGCGACCCGGCCGACTCGATCACAACCGGCACCACGGCCCAGTCGAGCGCGAGCTGCTGCAGCACGCGGGGATCCTGGCTGGCGGCCACGATGGGCCGCCGCGGCCGGAAGCGGGACACCTGCCGGGCCGTCGATCCCTCCTGCGTGGGCACGGCGATCACCGCCGCGTTCAGATCCTCGGCGATGTCGCAGGCGGCGTGGGCGAGGATCATGGCCACCGAGCCCGAGCGCGCGCGGCCGCTGTCGTGATACACGAGCGACGGCTCGACCGCGCGGCAGATCCGGTTCATTGTGGACGCAGCCTCCAGCGGGTAGCGGCCCGCCGCGGTCTCGCCCGACAACATCACGGCCGACGTGCCGTCCAGAACGGCATTGGCCACATCCGATACCTCGGCCCTGGTCGGCTCGGGCTGGTGCACCATCGACTCCAGCATCTGCGTGGCGGTGATCACCGTGCACCCGGCCTCACGCGCCGCGGCGATGATCTGCTTCTGCATGAGCGGCACGTCAGCGTCTCCGATCTCCACCCCGAGATCGCCGCGCGCCACCATCACCACGTCGGAGGTGGTGACGATCGCCTCGAGGTCCTCGATCGCCTCGCCCTTCTCGATCTTGGCGATCACCCTGGCCGACGATCCGGCGGCGGCCACCCGCTCCTTGAGGTCACGCACGTCCTCGACGCGGCGCACGAACGAGAGCGCGACGTAGTCCACATCCTGCTCGAGCGCGAACTCCAGGTCGTCCGCGTCCTTGGGCGTGATGGACGGCATCGGCAGCGGAGTCCCGGGCAGGTTCACGCCCTTGCCCGAGGTGATGATCCCGCCCACCTCGACCCGGCACTCGACACGCGGGCCCTGCACCTCGACCACCCGCGCGCGCACCAGCCCATCGTTGATCAGCACCGCGTTGCCCGGGCGCACAGTCTCGGCGAGCTCGTCGAAGGTGACCTCCATGTCGCCGGGAGCGGCGCGTCCGGGAGCCGCCAGCGTCATGGTGCCGCCGGGCTGCACCGTGACCGGCGCCTGCAGGGTTCCGATGCGGATCTTCGGCCCCTGCAGATCGGCGATCACGGCCAGCGGGCGCCCGATCAGGTCCTGCGCCCGCCGTACGCCCCGGATCGCCTCCAGGTGGCCGTCGTGCGTGCCGTGCGAGAAGTTGAGCCTGGCCGCGTCCATCCCGGCCCACGCCAGCTGCTCGATCATCCCGGGATCCGAGGACGCAGGGCCGATCGTGCACACGATCTTGGTGCGCCGCGCCGCCGGGACGACACTCACGTCGCGGCGACGTGGAGCGCCGCGAACGCGGTCCGACCCGGATACTGCGCCGCCTCGCCCAGGTCCTCCTCGATCCGCAACAGCTGGTTGTACTTGGCCACGCGATCCGAGCGTGCCAGCGCGCCGGTCTTGATCTGCCCGCAGTTGGTGGCGACGGCGAGGTCGGCGATGGTCGTGTCCTCGGTCTCCCCGGAGCGGTGCGACATGACGGCGGAATATCCGTGCCGGTGCGCCTGGCGAACGGCGTCCAGGGTCTCCGAGAGCGTGCCGATCTGGTTCACCTTGACCAGGATGGAGTTGGCCGCGCCCATCTCGATGCCGCGCCTGAGGCGCTCCACGTTGGTCACGAACACGTCGTCGCCGACCAGTTGCACACGGTCGCCGAGCCGCTCGGTCAGCGCCTGCCAGCCGTCCCAGTCCTCCTCGGCCATGCCGTCCTCGAGAGACACGATCGGATAGCGGGCGGCCAGGTCCTCCCAGTACTCCACCATCTCGGCGCTGGACAGCGTGCGGCCCTCCCCTGCCAACTGGTACGCCCCGTCGCGGTAAAGCTCCGTGGAGGCGGGATCGAGCGCGATCGCGATCGAGTCCCGGTGGCCGGCCGCTTCGGCAGCCTCCAGGATCACCGCGATGCCCTGCTCGTTCGTCTCCAGGTTCGGAGCGAACCCACCCTCGTCGCCGACCGCGGTGGACAGGCCGCGCTTCTGCAGCAGCCCCTTCAGTGTGTGGTAGGTCTCCGCCCCGATGCGCAGGGCGTCGGCGAACGTCGACGCGCCCACGGGCACCAGCATGAACTCCTGCAAATCGATGTTGTTGTCGGCGTGCGCGCCGCCGTTGACGACGTTCATCATGGGCACGGGGAGCACGTGGGCGTCGGCCCCGCCGACGTACCGGTAGAGCGGCAGCCCCACCTCGTCGGCGGCCGCCCTGGCCACTGCGAGCGAGGTGCCGAGGATCGCGTTGGCGCCCAGGTTCGCCTTGTTCGGCGTGCCGTCCAGCTCGCACAGCACCGCATCGATCGCGCGCTGGTCGCAGCCCTCCATGCCGTCGATGGTGGAGGCGATGGACGCGTTCACGTTGGAGACTGCCCGCAGCACGCCCTTGCCGCCGTAGCGTTCGGCGTCCCCGTCGCGCAGCTCGACCGCCTCGAACGCGCCGGTGGACGCACCTGACGGCACGGCCGCCCGGCCCACCGCTCCGGACTCCAGCTCCACCTCGACCTCAACGGTTGGATTGCCGCGCGAGTCGAGGATCTGCCGCCCGTGGACACCCACCACGTCACTCATCGCGCGGCGGATGATAGCCGCGTAGGGCGAGCGCGCCAGTCCCGGCGCAGTTCAGCGGCCGGCGAGCGCCGCCTTGGCCTGCCGGTACCAGGCGTCCTGCTGATCGAGGCCGAGCGTCCCCCAGTCCTCGCCCGCCGCCGCGGCCAGCTCTGCGGCCAGCTCCACCCGCCGCTGGAACCGGCCGGAGGCCGCCCGCAGCGCCAGCTCCGGATCGACGTTGGCCAGCCGCGCCACGTTGACACCCGCGAACAGCAGGTCTCCCGCCTCATGCACCACGGCGGCGTCCGGCTCGTGTTCGGCGCGCACCGGCGGCGCGGCGTCGAGCGCCTCCCGCAGCTCCCGCAGCTCATCCAGGAGATCGCCCCAGGCCCCGTCCCACGCGTGCCAGTCGAAGCCCACTGCAGCCGCCCGCCGCTGCAGCTTGCGGGCATGCAGGAGCGCCGGCAGCACGCCCGGCACGTCGTGGAAGATGCCCGACCGGCCCTCGTCCTCACGCTTGATCTGCTCCCAGTTGCGGCGCACGTCGCCGGCCGTCTCGGCGTCCCGCTCTCCGAACACGTGGGGGTGACGGCGCACCAGCTTGGCGGTGATGCCGCGCGCCACCTCGGCCATGTCACCGGCCCCGGCCTCCCGGCACAGCAGGGCCAGGAAGTACACCTGGAACAACAGGTCACCGAGCTCGTCGATCCGCTTCGGGCCCGGGCCCGCGGCCGCCGCCTCCGACACCTCGTAGGCCTCCTCCACGGTGTGCGGCACGATCGTGCCCACCGTCTGCTCGCGGTCCCACGGGCAGTCGCTGCGCAGCCGCGCCGTCAGCCGCTCGAGCCCCAGCAGCGCGTCGCCCAGCACAACCGACTGCAGAGCCGGGCCGGCGGGCACGGTCTCGTCCCAGTCCTGCTCGGCCAGCAGCCTCGGCAGCAGGTGGCCGGACGCGGCCGTGACCGGCGCATCCGCGGCCAGCATGATCCCCTTCGAGCCCAGCCACTCCGCCAGCGGCTCGTCGTCGCACAGCCGCACCGCCCCGGCCGTCTCGAGCACCCGCCACGATCCCAGCGGGATCAGCTCGGGGTCGCCGGGGCCGAGCGCGACGAGCGTCGCCATGCTAGATGGTTGACGTGGCGTCAACCATCTTTACGTCGTCGACGGCGTGGTGGTGGTGGGCGCCGTCGACGCCGCGGGCGGCGCGTAGCTGGTCGCGTACTGGGTCTTCTTCTTGATCGCGGCCAGCAGGGAGCGCTCGCGGTCGGCGACGTGCGTCGACTGCACTTGCTGCTTCAGCTGGGCGATGATCTGCGACTTGACGTCGGAGTACGACTGCTGGGTGCCCTTCTTGACGAGGTCGTCGACGGGTTTGATGAGGAAGTAGCAGGTGGGCTTGCACTGGCCCTTCAGCTGCGAATCCGCGTAGCTCTTGCTGACCGGCACCGGCGCGCCCCACTTGTTGGTGGGAAGCGTCATGGCCGCGTCCACGAAGTTCTTCTCGTCCCCGGAGTTCCGCGTCACCGTGAACGGCTGCACCGGTGAGTGCAGCGAGTTGGAGTCGATGGCGCCCTTGGCCACGTCGGCCTCGGACTTGCCGCTGGCCAGCTTCTGCAGGTCAGCCTGGGCGGTGGCCTTGTCGGGCACCAGGATGTAGTCGACCTTGCGGGTGTCGTCGGTCACCTGGAACGAGGACTTGTGCGCGTTGTAGTAGTCCTGCGCGGCCTTGTCGTTGACGGGAGACTCGCCGGCCAGCTTCTGGCCGATGGCGGTTTCCAGGGCCTGGGTCTGGAACTGCTCGAACACGTCCTGCTCGGTGACGCCGATCTTCTTGATCGCGTTGAGGTACTTCTGGCGATCTCCGTTATAGGCGCTCTGGATGGCCTTCTGGATGTCCGAGTTGACCTTCGCGTCGGACACGCTGACGCCCAGTTGCTGGGCGATCTTGCGCACCTGCGCGCTCAGCACCAGCGTCTGCACGGAGCGGTCGATCACCTGCGACTTGTAGTCGGCGCTGCCGGCCTTCGGCACCTGCTGATGCTGCTGCTTCATCACTGCCAGCAGGATCGCGATCTGGTGATCGAGCTGCGACTTGGTGATGTGCGTCCCGTCGACCACGGCGACATCGTTCGAGCTGAGATTGCCCGACGAGGACGACGACGATCCGCAGGCTACAGAGGCCGCGACCAGCGCGACCACCGGGAGAATCCGAAGGCGTGAAAGCATAGGTCTACGCCGCCGCGAGGCGACGGGATTCGACTATAGCATCGAGTACGTCCAACCCC
This sequence comes from Gaiellales bacterium, assembly GCA_051955775.1. GTDB lineage: Bacteria > Actinomycetota > Thermoleophilia > Gaiellales > JAICJC01 > DASUHT01. The sequence continues at coordinate 6,920 of JBQCGJ010000212.1, forward strand.
TGTCGCATTGTGAGCTTGGCCCCCGCCTTCATTGGAGCCAGCCTGCAGGTGACCTCCCGCGACGCCACGGTGTACACCGCCTGCGGACAGCGATCCTTGAGCTGCCGCACCTGGCCGGAATCCAGCACCACCGGGCCGACGGTGAGCTTGCCGGCCCTCAGCGTCACCACGTCGGCGCCCAGCTCGGCCGCCACCAGCCTCGCCTCCTGGATGGCGATCAGGTTCTCCACCGGCTCCGGCGGCGGCCCGAAGCGGTCGGCCAGCTCGACCGCCAGATCGCGCAGCTCGCCGCGATCCCCGGCCAGCGCGATGCGCCGGTGCAGGTCGACCTTGACGGCCTCCAGCCCGATGTAGTGGGCGGGCACATACGCATCGACCTGGGCGTCCACCCGCACCGGCCGGAGCTGCACCGCGCCGGGCTGGCCCTGAAGCTCGGCCACCGCCTCGGCCAGCAGCTCGCAGTACAGCTCGAAGCCGACCGCCGCCACGTGCCCGGACTGCTCGTCGCCCAGCAGGTTCCCCGCGCCGCGCAGCTCCAGGTCGCGCATGGCGATGCGGTAGCCGGAGCCCAGCTCGGTGTAGTCGGCCAGCGTGGACAGGCGGTGCCGAGCCTCCTCGGACAGCTCGCGCCGGTCGGGGTAGAACAGGTAGGCGTGAGCGACTGCCTCCGAGCGGCCGACCCGGCCTCGGATCTGGTACAGCTGCGCCAGCCCCAGCATGTCCGCACGCTCCACCACCAGCGTGTTGGCCTGGGGGATGTCCAGGCCGGACTCGATGATGGTGGTCGACACCAGCACGTCGTGCTCGCCGCGCAGGAACTTCATCATCACCGACTCCAGCTGGCGCTCCGCCATCTGCCCATGGGCCACCCCCACGCGCAGCTCGGGTACCCATGCGCGCAACCGTTCGGCCGCCTCGTCGATGGTCTCCACGCGGTTGTGCAGGTAGAAGCTCTGGCCGCCGCGTGCGTGCTCGCGGCGCAGCGCCGCGGCGATCAGCTCGTCGTCCAGCTCGCCCACGTGGGTCTTGATCGGATGCCGGCCGCGCGGCGGCGTGGAGATGACCGTGATGTCGCGCAGCCCTGACAGGCTCATGTGCAGCGTGCGCGGGATCGGCGTGGCCGACAACGCGAGCACGTCGACCTCGAGCCGCAGCTGGCGCAGCAGCTCCTTCTGGGCGACCCCGAACCGTTGCTCTTCGTCGACGATCACCATGCCCAGGTTGTTGGGGATGACGTCCCGCGACAGCACCCGGTGGGTGCCGATCAGCACGTCCACCTTGCCCTCCTGGAACTCGCGCAGGACGCGCTTGACGTCGGCCGCGGCGCGGAACCTTGAGACCATCTCGACCCGCACCGGGAAGTCGCGGAAGCGGTCGCGGAACGTGGCGGCGTGCTGCTGCGCGAGGATTGTCGTGGGCACCAGCATCAGCACCTGGCGGCCCGCGCTGGCCACCTTGAAGCCGGCCCGCACGGCCACCTCCGTCTTGCCGAAGCCGACGTCCCCGCACACCAGCCGGTCCATCGGGTGCTCCGACTCCAGATCCTCACGCACGGCATCGATCGCCGCCTGCTGGTCGTCGGTCTCCTCGAACGGGAACGAGTCCTCCAGCCGCAGCATCCACTCGTCGTCGGCGGGCAGCGGCTGCTTGACGGCGTTGGAGCGCTGGGCGTACAGCGCGAGCAGCTCTCCGGCCAGCTCGCGGACGGCCACCCGGGCCCGCGTCTTCAGCGTCTGCCACGCCTTCCCGCCCAGCTTGGACAGGGCCGGCGCGCGACCGTCGGCGCCCACATAGCGGCTGACCTTGGCCAGCTGGTCGTGCGGCACATACAGGCGGTCGTCGCCGCGGAACTCGAGGTACAGGTAGTCGCGGACGACCCCGCCCACCTCCTTGGTGTCGAAGCGGACGAACCGGCCCACGCCGTGGTCCTCGTGCACCACGTAGTCCCCCGAGCGCAGGTCGGCCACCGTGGCCAGCGAGCGCCCGGGCAGCACCGGGCCGCGGGCGCCCCGCCGCCGGAACAGCTGGGCGGAGGGCAGCACGGCGAGCCGCAGCGACGGGGACACGAACCCGCGGCGGATGGCGCCCACCACGAACGCCACACCTGCCTCCTGCGGCCCATGGGCGCCGGGCTCAGGGGCCTCCACATCGACCCGGCGGGCGGCCAGCCGTGTGCGCTCGGCCTCGCCCAGGTGCGGGAACGACACCAGCACCCGGTACCCCGCACGGACCAGCGCGCGCAGCTCGTTCTCCGCCTCGGCGATCCCGACCGACGCCAGCGCCGGCGGCTGGGCGTCGAAGCTGTACGGCTGCCCGAGCGGCATCTCCTCCAGCGCCAGGGCCCGCTCCAGCAGCCCCTCCACGTCCGCCGCAGGGACGTACGCCCGCCGCCGCTGCTCGGGTTCGCGCAGCAGCTCGGCCGCCTCCGCGTCCGCCTCCCGCACCTCGTCCAGCAGGTGGTCTGGATTCCACGCCGCCAGCGCCGCCTTCGCAGCCAGCTCGGGCCCCAGCGAGACGAGCCCGGCCGGCACCACCGGCTGGCCGTCCTCCTCGCCCCAGCCGGGAACGCGCCCCGGCGCCTCGGCGGCCGGGTACAGCTCCACCTCGTCCAGATCGCGCAGCGAGCGCTGGGTGAACGCGGAGAACGCCGACAGGCGCTCCACGAAGTCGCCGAACAACTCGATCCGCACCGGCTCGCGGCCGGTGCTCGCGAACACGTCCAGCAGCCCTCCGCGGACCGACAGCTGGCCGCGTTCCTCGACCGCCCCCGCTGTACGCTCGTAGCCGGCCTCGACCAGCTCGCGGACCAGCCGCTCGAGATCGATCTCGTCCCCCGCCCGCACGCGTACCGGCGCCGGCCGCTGGTCGGGCGGCGGGACGCGCTCCACCAGCGCGTCGGCGGACACCGCGACCAGCCCGCCTCGCTCCAGCGCATCCAGCGCGCGGAACCGCTCGCCGACCAGGTGCGGAGCGGGCTCGAGCCCACTCCCGTAGACCGCGCCGCGCGAGGGCAGGAAGGCGACCGGCTGTGCGGGCAGGAACGCCGCGGCCGCCTCGGCGAGCCCGCGGGCAGCGTCGTCGTCGGACACCACCACGGCCAGTCCCGGCCGGTCGGCGTCGTCGCGCACCCGCCACAGCGCGGCGGCGAAGGCCGGCAGCAGAGGCTCGGATACGCGAGCGCGCAGCGTCTCGCCGGCGGAGCGGCGGGCCAGCGCGGTCAGATCCGCCTCGTCCAGCAGGTAGTCGAGCGCCAGCTCCGGCCCGGCCAGCTGGGCGTGAATCTCCGGGGGGGCGTCCGTCACGGTGGTAATGGTAGGCTCCGGCCGCACCACCGACGGAGGTCTTCCATCCGATGAGGCGCGCCGCCCTCTCACTCTACGTTTCGGTCGTCTTCCTGGCCCTGCCGGCGGTCGCTCTGGCGGCGAGCGGCTCCACCACCACCGGCGGCGACGCCCCCACCGGCCACGACGGCACGATCACGACGATCTTCATCGTGGCGCTCGGGATCCCGGCGGTGCTCGCCTTCCTGACGCTGATCGACGTCGCCCGTGGCAAGCACACCCAGCGCCACCCCAACAACTGATCGCCACCTGGCGCAGCTCTCCGAGCTGCTGGCGATCGAGTCGGTGTCGAGCGACGGCCGCCACCCGGCGGAGCTGCGGCAGGCCGCCGACTGGCTGGCCCGTTTGATCGGAGACGCGCGGGTGGTGGAGGGGGCCGGAAATCCGGTCGTCGACGGGCTCATCCCGGCCGCCGGTGCGGACGCGCCGACCGTGCTCGCGTATGGCCACTACGACGTGCAGGCACCCGGCGACCTCGGGTTGTGGCGCACGCCGCCGTTCGAGCCGACAGTCAGCGACGGCCGGCTGTGGGGCCGAGGCGTGGCCGACGACAAGGGCAACTTCTTCGCGCTCCTGCGCTCAGCGCTCGACCTGGCCGAGGAGGGCCGGCTGGGCGTGAATGTGCGCGTGCTCTGCGACGGGGAGGAGGAGGTGGGCGGCCACTCGGTGATCGAGCACCTGGGGACGCTGGGCGACGACTTCGCGGCGGCGATCATCTTCGACGCCGGCATGGTCGACGCCGACCGCCCCGCCATCACCACCGGGCTGCGCGGGCTGGTCGGGTTCCAGGTCCGGCTGACGGTCGGCGACCGCGAGCTGCACTCGGGCATGTACGGCGGTGCTGTCGCCAACGCGGTGCACGATCTGCACCGCGTGCTGGCAGCGGTGATCGATCGCGAGGACCTGTTCGCGGACGGCATCGCGCCCATCGATGCCTCCGAGCGGGCGAGCTGGGCCGAGCTTCCACCGCCCGCCGAGATGCTGGCCGAGGTCGGCGCTGTGCCGCGCGACGACCGAGCCGTGGCCGAGGGGTATGAACGGGTGTGGGCCCGACCGTCGCTGACGGTGCACTCGGTGGGCGCCGGCGACCCCACCCTGCACAAGACCTCGATCGTGCCCGAGGCCCGGGCGTCGATCTCCCTGCGGCTCGCCCCGGGCCAGGATGCCGCCCTCATGCATGAGCGCCTGGAGGCGGCGCTGCGCGCGGCCTGCCCGGCCCACGCCACGCTGGAGCTGGACGCCTGGCCGACCGGCAGCCCGGCGTACATCGATCCCACCGGGCCGGCGCTGCTGGCCGCATTCGACGCCATCGAGCGGGCCACCGGAGTGCGCCCGCTGGCCGTGCGCAGCGGGGGCACCATCCCCATCGGCGCGGCGCTGGTCGAGCGCGGCGTGCCCACCATCCTCAGCGGTTTCTCGGTCGCCGAGGACGCCATCCACTCACCCAACGAGAGCATGGAGCTGCGGCGCCTGGAGTGGGCATTCGCCTCCGCCCGGGAGCTGTTCCTGGGCCTGGCCGAGCTCGGCTGAGCGGCGTCGGTTGGGGGTTTACTCCGTCAGGCGAAGGGGTTAGGCTTGCCGACCATGAGCTGGCGCCACAAGGGTATGAGCGAGTATCAGGTGCGTACCCGGCTGTACGACCCGCCCGAGGCTGTGCGCAGGGTCGACTCGAAGCTTTCGTACTGGAAGTCCCAATCCGGCCCGAGGCTGCGCGGCGAGGACATGCGCCTGGCGTTCGAGCGCCGGCTCGAGGGACGCGAGGCCGACGTGGTGGCCGCACCGGCCGCCGAGGTCGTCACGCTGCGCGCGCCGCGAAAGCAGCGCGCCCGCCGCACAGCGTAAACCGGGGCCTGGCCCCGGGGGCCAGGCCCCGGTTTCCGCGGATCTAGCGATACACGGCCAGCGCGGCCTCGATCCCCTCGCGGAGCACGACCAGCGTGCACTCGACACCGCGGTCGATCAGTCCATCCACATCGACGTGCGGCTCGAACGGGGTCAGCACCCAGTCGACCACGGGCCGGGGATCGCCGCGCTCGGGCCGCCCCACGCCGAGCCGGACGCGGGCGAAATCCTGCGTGCCCATGTGCTGCACGACCGAGCGCAGGCCGTTGTGGCCGGCCAGCCCTCCGCCCAGCTTGGCCCGTACATCGCCGAGCTGGAGGTCGATCTCGTCGTGCACGACCAGCAGCCGCTCCGGCGGCAGCTTGTAGAACCGCAGCGCCGCCGAGACGCTGCGGCCGGAGTCGTTCATGTACGTCTGCGGCTTCAGCAGCGCAACGCGCTGATCGCCGTCGCGGAGCTCGCACAGCAGGCCGCTGAATCGCGATCGCCAGCCGCCGTCGAGGCGCTCCGCGATCCGGTCGACCACCATGTAGCCGGCGTTGTGCCTGGTCGCCCGGTAGCGCGCTCCGGGGTTGCCCAGGCCCACCACCAACCAGTCGAGCGACGGCTCGGCGGACCGCCCGGGCAGACGCATCGGCGGTTACTCCTCGGCGGGAGCTTCCTCGCCGGCCGCCTCGCCCTCCTCGGCGGCAGCCTCCTCGCCCTCGGCGGCCTCCTCGCCCTCCTCGAGCTCCTCTTCGCCCTCGACCTCGGGCTCGAGCTCGGCCTCGGAGATCGGCGCGGTGACGGTGGCCAGCACCGTCTCGTCGGGGTTGTCGAGGAACTCGACGCCCTCGGGTACGGGGACGTCGGCCAGGCGGAGCGAGCCGCCGATCTCGAGCTCGCTGACGTCGACGGTCATCGACTCGGGGATCTCGGTCGGCAGCACCGAGACGTTGACCTCATGCGTGGGCTGCGACAACACGCCGCCCATGTTGACGCCGGCGGGCTGGCCCTCGAGGTGCACAGGCACCACGGTGGCGATCTTCTGGTCGAGCGGGATCTCGTGGAAGTCCACGTGCACCACCCGTTCGCGCACCGGATCGATCTGGAGGTCCTTGATGATGGCCGCGCGGGCGGTCTTGGCGCCGTCCACGGTGACGTCCATCAGGGCATGCAGGCCGCCCGGCCCGGTGACCGCCTGGCGCAGAGCGCGGGCGTTGACGGCGATCGCGGTCGACTCGCCCGAGCGGTAGATGACGCCCGGTATCTCGCCGGCGTCGCGCACCGCACGCACGTGCTTGCGGCCGACGTCGCCGCGCGTGCGCACTTCCAGTTTCACCCGTTGGACAGACACGTTGCTCCCCGATCTCGCTGCGGCGTCAGAACAGCTGGTTCCCGCCGTGGAACAGGCCAGACACCGAATCGTCGTTGAAGACGTTGGAGATCGTATCAGCCAGGATCGGGGCCACCGTCAGCACGCGGACGTTGTCGGGTCGGGAGACGGGATCGACCGGCACCGTGTCGGTCACCACCACCTGCTCGAACACCGAGTCGGCCAGCCGCTCCATGGCCGGCCCGGAGAACACCGCGTGGGTGGCGCAGGCGAAGACGCGGGTGGCGCCCTCCTTGCGCAGCGCCTCGCCGCCCGCGCACAGCGTGCCGGCGGTGTCGATCATGTCGTCGATCACCACGCACACCTTGCCGCTCACGTCACCGATCACGTTGGTCACCTCGGCCACCTGCTGCTCGGGCCGCTCCTTGGTGATCAGCGCGAGATCGGCATCCAGCATCTCCGAGAACTTCTTGGCCAGCTTGGTGCGACCGGCGTCGCCCGACACCACGACCAGCCCGCCCGGCTGGTTGTCGCCCAGCAGGAACCGGAAATGCTCGACCATCAGCGGCACCGCGGTCATGTGGTCGACGGGAACCCGGAAGAAGCCCTGCACCTGACCGGCGTGCAGGTCCATGGTCAGCACACGGTCGACGCCGGCCGCCTCCAGCAGCTCCGCCACCAGCTTGGCGGTGATCGGCTCGCGCGGCATCGACTTCTTGTCCTGGCGGCCGTACGGGTACCAGGGCATGACGGCGGTGATCCGCTTGGCCGACGCCAGGCGGGCCGCCTGCACCATGATCAGGAGCTCCATCCGGGCGTCATTGGTCGGTGCGATGCAGGACTGCACGAGGAACACGTCCGCGCCGCGGATCGACTCCTCGTAGCGCACGTACACCTCGCCGTTGGTGAACGTCTTCAGGGTGGCGGCGCCGAGCTGCAGGCCCAGGTGCTCGGCGATCCGCTCGCCCAGGGCCGGGTTGGACCGGCCCGAGAACACCATCAGCCGCTTGCTGGGGGCCCGCTCGGCCCACGTCGCCCCCGGGGCCGGTCGAGCGCTCATGCTGCCCGCCATCGCCACCATCGGCGAGAACAGCGGGAGCGGGGTCTCGACGTCGACGCTAGTTCCGCTTTCGGTTTCCATATCCCTCGATGTTCCTCTGTCGTGCACGGGCAACTCCCAGGGCTCCAGGCGGTACGTCGTCGGTTATCGCTGATCCGGCTGCAGTCCACGCGCCGTCCCCGATCGTGACGGGGGCGATGAACACATTGTCGCTTCCGATGTGGACATCACGACCGATCACCGTGCGCTGCTTGCGGACGCCGTCATAGTTGGCGGTGATTGTTCCGGCGCCGATGTTCGACTCGGCGCCGATCTCCGCATCTCCAATATAGGACAGGTGGGGAACTTTTGCGCCCGCACCCAGCCGGGCATTCTTGATCTCCACGAACCGCCCCACCTGCGCACCGGCTTCGAGCACCGTGCCTGGCCGCGTGTAGCAGAACGGCCCCAGGGCCGCACCGGGACCAACCGTCGTCCCGGACACCACCGCATGCGGGCCGATCTCGGCGCCGGAGGCGACGTGCGTGTCACCCGCCAGCACTGTGAACGGGTGGATGGTCACGTCCGGCTCCATCGTCACCGACTCCTCGATATACGTCGTCGAGGGGTCGACGATGGTGACGCCGGCCAGCATGTGGCGGCGGGCGATGCGGGCGCCCAGCAGGCGCGCCGCCTCGGCGAGGTCGGCCCGGGTGTTGACGCCGAGGGCGACGGTGGGATCGTCGTGGCGGTGGCCGAGGACGAGCCGGCCCTGCGCGCGCAGGGCCGCCACCACGTCGGTCCGGTACAGCTCGCCCTGATCGTTATCCGGCACGAGCCCGTCCAGCGCCGGCCACAGGAGGTCGGACTGGAAGGCGTAGATGCCCGAGTTGACCTCCGTCAGCTCCCGCTGGGCGGCGGTCGCATCGCGCACCTCGACGATGGCGTCCACCTGTCCGTCGCCGTCCCGCACGATGCGCCCGAAGTCCGCCCCGATGTCCGGAGTGCGGGTGAACGTGAGCACGCTCGCGGCGGCGCCGGCCTCACGGTGAGCGGCCACCAGGTCGCGCAGGCTGCCGGGATCGGTCAGGGGATGGTCGGCGTTCAGCACGATCACGTCGCCCGAGAAGCCGCTGAGCGCGCCGTGGGCGCTGCGAGCGGCATCGCCGGTGCCCCGCGGTTCGGCCTGCTCAGCCGTCCGCGCCGGCTGGGGAACGGCCGAGGCCACTCCGCCGCCGCCCGCGGGCACGACCACCACGACCGGGTCGGCGCCCACCTCGGCGACGGCCGCGAGCGACCATTCGAGCAGTGTGCGCCCGCACGCCCGGTGCAGCAGCTTGGGCGTTTCCGATCGCATGCGCGTGCCCTTCCCACCGGCGAGGATCACGCATGCGAGAGGCGTCGAGGTCATCTGGAGAGTGTGTGCTCGGGGACTGGGGCGCCTGGATTCGAACCAGGGGTCACGGGACCAAAACCCGTTGCCTTACCACTTGGCCACGCCCCATTGCGAGCGTGGAGGGGGTCCGAGTATAGGGGGTCCGGCGGGGCCGGAACGCGCTACCTCCGACGGTCTCCCAGGAGGACGAGCAAGAGGATGACCAGCATGATCGTGCCGATGACGAAGGCAATCGCCATCCCGGCGTACACAGCCGGCACCAGAAGGCCGGCGATGGCCTGCGCCGTCACGATCACCCACACCGGGCGGCGGATCGACTCGGGCAGCCGGTGGCGGATGTTCAGGTAGCCGAGCACCGCGATCACGCCGATCGCCAGCATCAGGAACTTGAAGCCGAACACGAAGGCGGCGATGGCCTCGACCACGCCCAGCACGACCGCGATCTTGAGGCCGTTCTGGCGCAGCCAGCGCATGGGCGAGCGGCGCCGCTGATCCTCCAGCGTGACGGTGTCTCCCGAGATGTTCCAGCGTGCCATCAGATGAACTATAGGTGGCGAAAGGCGGCGTATGACGTATCCGGTCATCCCCTGAGCGGAGAAACGGCGATCGACCCCGGAATCAGCACGGCCGCCCGATCCGCTGCCGCCCGATCGGAGAACACCCCGAACACCGTCGGGCCGCTGCCGGTGACCGCGGCGGCCAGCGCACCGGCCTCCCGCACCGCCTGCAGCACCTGCGCCAGCTCCGGCCGCAGCTCGAGCACCGCGGGCTGCAGCTCGTTCACCACCATGTCCGCCACGCCCGCCGGCGAGCGCGCGGTGTGCACGCGGCGGATCAGCTCCCCGTGCACCGCCGGGAAGATGTCGGTGGGCCGGGCGCGGGCATACACCTCGGCGGTGGCCAGTCCGGCATCCTGCGGCACCAGCAGGAAGGCGTGGTCGCGCGGGAAGTCGGGCAGCGCCTGGATGCGGTCGCCGCGGCCGGAGCCGATCGCGGTCTCGCAGCCGGACAGGAAGAAGGGGACGTCGGAACCGATCTCGCGGGCGATCGCGTGCAGCTCGTTCACGTCGCGGTCCGCGGCCAGCGCGCGCAGCACCGCCCCGGCGTCCGACGACCCGCCGCCCAGCCCGGCCGCGACCGGGATCCGCTTCACGATGCGCACCCGCCGGGTCTCGCCCAGCGCGTCCAGCGCCGCCCGCACCAGCGTGTCCTCGGGGAATCCCTCGACCACCGTCTCGGCGGACGGCTCCAGCTCCAGCTCGTCGAACAGATCGACCGCCTGGAACAGCGTCGACACCCGGTGGTAGCCGTCGGAACGCAGCGGCCCCACCCGCAGCACCAGGTTCAGCTTGGCGGGCGCGAGCAGCCTCACGCCGCCAGCTCCCCGGCCAGCTCCACGAACCGCGCAGGCTCGAGCTCCTGCGCCCGCACGCCGGCCAGGTCTGGCGGCGGCGCCGGCAGTCCGGCCAGCGACAGCGAGTTGGCGAGCGTCTTTCGGCGATGCGAGAAGGCCGCCTGCACGACCTGCACCAGCCACGGCCAGCCGTCGTCGAACACGTGCTCAGGGCGCCGCTCGAAAGCCACCAGCGCCGAGTCGACGTTGGGTTGCGGCACGAACACCGAACGCGACACGGGGCGTCTGCCCACCCGCCTGCAGGCGATCTGCACGAGTACCGACACGGCGCCGTAGGCGCGGGTGTGCGGTGCCGCGAACAGCCGGTCTGCGATCTCACGCTGAACCATCACGCAGAACCGCGGCACGGCCGGCAGCGATCGCATGACGACGGGAGTCGCCACCCCGTACGGCAGGTTGGCGACCATCACCGTGGGCGCCGGGTCGAGCCCGGCCATGTCCACCGCAACGGCATCCGCGAACATCAGCCGCACGTTCGCGCGATCGCCCAGCGTCGCCCGCAGGGCGGGCTCGAGCCGGCCGTCGATCTCGATCGCGTGCACCAGCCGCACACGGTCCGCAAGCCAGGCCGTCAGCACACCCAGTCCGGCGCCCACTTCGACCGCCACATCCTCCCCGTCCAGCCCGATCATGCCGCCCGCCACCTCGAGCATGTTGTCGTCGATCAGGAAGTTCTGGCCCAGCTCGCGGTCGGGCGTGATCCCAAACTCCCGCAGCCGGGCCAGCGACGCCTGCCGGCTCATGCCGCCGGTTCGTGCGGCAGCCCGAACACGCGGGCCGCGTTCTGCTCCACCTGGCGCTCCAGCTGCGACGGCTCGACTCCCCGCTCGCGGGCCAGCGCCTCGAGCGTCAGCAGCACGTTGGCCGGCCGGTTGCGCTGACCGCGCAGAGGCACCGGGGCCAGGTACGGGCTGTCCGTCTCGGCCAGGATCCGCTCGTCCGGCACCCGCGCCGCCGCCTCGCGCAGCCTGCCCGCCGCGGGGTAGGTGGCATTGCCCGCGAAGCTGCAGTAGTAGTCGCGCTCGATCGCCTCGTCCAGCCGGTCGGGAGACGAGAAGCAGTGCAGCACCACCGGCACGCGTGCTTGTTCCAGGGCCGCGAAGGTGTCCTCGTCGGCGTCGCGGGTGTGGATGACCAGGGGCCTGCCGGCCGCATTGGCGATCTCGATCTGTTCCGCGAACACCGCCTGCTGGCGGTCGCGCGGCGCCCAGTCGCGGTAGTAGTCCAGTCCGCACTCGCCCACCGCCACCACCCTGGGGTGCCCCAGCAGCGGCTCGATCGAGCCCACCCGCTCGACCTCGCCGGCCTCGTGCGGATGCCAGCCGACCACCGCCCACACGCCGTCGAACTGCTCGGCCAGCGCCACCGCCTGCTCCCGGCCGATGGTCAGGATGCGGCTCACACCGGCCGCTCGGGCCTCGGCGACCAGTTCCTCGGCGGGCTCGGCGCACGCGTCCAGGTGCGCGTGCGTATCGATCACGCGGGCGTTTCCACCCGCGGGAACAGGGGCGGCGGCTGTGTGACCTCGGCCCCGGCCTCGAGCAGCCCCAGGCCGGCCCGGTCCCAGGCGATCCCGCCGGGGTCGCCGACCGCCTCCAGCATCCGCTCGGCCGACCCGGGCACGTAGGCCCACAGCAGGACCCCCAGCGTGCGCACGGCGTCGGCCAGCGTGTACAGGGTCTCGTCCAGGCGCCGGGCGTCGGCCGGGTCGTCGCTGCGCGCCAGCGCCCACGGCGCCCGCTCCTCCACGAACCGGTTGGCGTTTCGCACCAGCCGCCAGATGTCCTCCAGGGCGCCGGTGAGGTCGATCTCCGACAGCCGCTCGGCCACGGACGCGTGCACCGGATCGAGCGCGCTCGTGCCCTCCGGCACGCGACCGCCCCGGTAGCGGGCGATCATGTTCGTGGTGCGCGAGACCAGGTTGCCGAGCTCGTTGGCCAGCTCGCCGTCGTACCGCCGGTGCAGCCCTTCCCAGGTGACGTCGCCGTCCTGGCCGAACCGCACCTCCCGCATGAGGTAGTAGCGCAGCGCGTCGGTGCCCAGCCGGTCGATCACCTCGAGCGGGTCGATCACGTTGCCCATCGTCTTGGACATCTTCTGGCCGCCGCTCGTGAAGTAGCCGTGCACGAACAGGCCCCGTGGCGGCTCGTAGCCGGCCGCCATCAGCAGGGCCGGCCACGAGATCCCATGCAGGCGCAGGATGTCCTTCGCCATCGTGTGCAGCGAGACGGGCCAGAAGCGGTCGGTCACGTCCTCGCCCAGCGCGTACTCCTGGGCTGTGCGGTAGTTCAGCAGCGCATCCACCCACACGTACACGGTCTGGCTGGGCTCCCACGGCACCGGGATCCCCCACGACACCGACGCGCGGGTCACCGAGAAGTCCTCCAGGCCGCCCTCGATCAGCGACCGGGCCTCGTTGTAGCGGGCCTGCGGGCGCACGAACTGCGGATCTCGGTCGTACAGCTCGAGCAGCCTGGGAGCCCACCTGGAGAGCGGGAAGAACCAGTTCTTCTCCTCCACCCACTCGGTCGGGCGCTGGTGGATGGGGCAGCATTTACCAGGCTGCACGAGGTCCGATTCCGCGTAGAACACCTCGCAGCTCGAGCAATACCAGCCGGCGTAGGTGCCCTCGTACAACTGTCCATCGTCGTGCAGGTGCTGGATGAACTGCTGCACCCGCTGCTCGTGCTCGGGCTCGGTGGTGCGGATGAAGTAGTCGTGCGACGACCCCATGCGCTCGGCGAGGTCACGGAACCGCTGCGATACGCGGTCTGTGAACTCCTTCGGCGGCAGGCCCGCGGCCTCCGCTGCGCGTGCCACATTGCCCCCGTGCTCATCCGTCCCGGTGAGGAAGAACACGTCCTCGCCGCGCTGCCTGTGATGGCGGGCGAGCACATCCGCTGCCACAGTGGTATACGCGTGACCAAGATGAGGGTCCGAGTTCACGTAGTAAATTGGTGTCGTGACTGAAAACGTCATACCTTTTGGCAATGCAGTCCCAGGGCTTGTATGCTGATCTCCGGTACCGGTTAATCCTACCTAGCGGCGAAGGGCAGGCATGGGCAGCCGAACACGCAGCACTGAACGGGTCCAACCAAACGCCGGCCGTCAATCAGGCGGTGTCGTGCGACACATCGACAACCTGGGACGGATCGTGATCCCTGTCGAGATCCGCAAGCGGCTGAACATCACCGTACGCGACCCGCTCGAGATCGGCGTCCGCGGGGAGTCGATCATGCTGACCAAGTCGCGGGACGCCTGTGTCTTCTGCGGTGCCCGCAAGCACCTCACCATGTACCGCGACCGCAACGTGTGCAGCGACTGCCGGATGGGGCTGGTATCCGACGTGGTCAGCGCTCGGTGAGCCTGCGGTACAGCTGATTCCGCGGCACGCCGGTCAGCCGGGATGCGAGCTCCGCCGCCCGGCGCACGCCTACCGCCTCGCCCAGCTCCGCCAGCGCCGCCTCGTCGACCTCGGTCTGGGCGGCGTCCGCCCGGGCCTCCAGCACCAGCGTGACCTCGCCGCGAGGCGGTTCTGAGAACGCCTCGGCGAGCTCGCCCACCGTGCCTCGGGCGATCTGCTCGTGCAATTTGGTCAGCTCGCGGCACACGGCTGCCCGCCGGGCCGGGTCGCGATCGGCCAGCGTGCGCAGCGTGCCGGGCAGCCTGCGCGGCGACTCGAACGCCACCACCGGCAGCCCGCTGATGTCGACGCGATCGAGCAGCGCCGCGATCTGGGCCGCCGTGCGGGGCAGGAACCCGCAGAACACGAACCCGCCGCCCGCCAGCCCGGACGCCGCGGCCGCGGCCGTGACCGCTGAGGGGCCGGGCAGCACGGTCACCTCGACGCCCGCGTCCAGGGCGGCGTCGATCAGCCGCCGGCCGGGATCGGAGACAGCGGGCATGCCTGCGTCGGATACCAGGGCCACCCGTTCTCCCGACGACAGCCGCTCCAGCAGCTCGGGCACCCGCTGGGCCTCGTTGTGCTCGTGCAGCGACAGCAGCCGGGCCTGGATTCCGCGACTGGCGATCAGGGTGCGAGTGCGCCGGGTGTCCTCGCACGCCACGACGTCCGCGCGCTCGAGCTCGTCGAGCACGCGCTGCGTGACGTCGTCGAGGTTCCCGATGGGAGTTGCGCAGACCGCCAGCGGCACGCCGGGATTACACCACCAGCGCCGCCGCCCCCAGCACCCCGGCGGCGTTCCCCAGCTCGGCCGGGACGACGGTGGTGACGCTCCAGTTGGGTCGCAGCGCACGCATCCCGGCCTCGACGCGGGCGGGGCCGAGCACCAGGTCGCCGGCGATCGAGATGCCGCCGCCGATCACCACCACCTCCGGGTTGAAGACGTTCACGCAGTTGGAGATGGCGACGCCGAGGTGGCGGCCGACTCTGGCCAGCACCTCGATACAGTCGCCGTCCCCGGCAAGCGCCCGATCGATGACGTGACGGGTGTCGGGCGCCGTACCCCCTCCGAGCAGGGCCGCCAGCCCGCCGCCGGGGTCCTCCGCCGCCACCTGGCGGGCGGCGTACTCCACCCCCGAGGCCGAGGCCAGCGCCTCCAGGCACCCGTGGTTCGGGCAGTGCCCCTGGCAGCGCGGCCCGTTCTCGTCGATCACCATGTGCCCCAGCTCGGCGCCGTAGCCGTTTGCGCCGTGGAACAGCTCGCCGTCGATCAGCAGCCCTCCTCCCACCCCCGTGCCCAGGGTGAACATCACCACGTGGTCGGCGCCGCGGGCTGCCCCCATCCGCGCCTCCGCCAGGCAGGCCACGTTGGCGTCGTTGTCAACCCGGATCGGAACGCCCAGCCGCCTGTGCATCTCATGGGCGAACGGCACGTCCACAATCGGCACGTTGATCGAGTCCACCACCCGGCCGGAACGCTGGTCGATCTCGGACGGCAGCCCGAAGCCGACGCCCGACAGCTCTGCGCCGTCGGCCACCTGCCTGACCAGGTCCGCGATCGAGTCCAGCAGGCCGTCCTGGCTCTTCACGTCCGTCGGCACATGAGCGTTCGCCAGCACCTCGTACTCGCCGCTGACCAGGGCAGCCTTCACCGAGGTGCCTCCCACATCGATGCCGACCACCCGCCTCGTGGAGGAATCACCCATGTCCGTAGCTAACATAGTCCGGGTGTCGGAGTCGAGGCCGCCAAAGCGCTACCGGACGTATCGCGGAGGGCGCCCCGGGAACGACCCCGACGCGGCTCGGTTCGACTTCTCACGCGCCGGCACGGGCACCGCAACGCCGCCCAGGCCCAGCACTCCAAGCGGGATGCCGCGGCCCGACATGTCGGCCCCGCCGCGTCTTCCGGGTCGCAAGGTGGCGCGTGCAGGAGGCGGCCCGCGGCGGTTCCGGATCGGCTGGAAGCGCGGTATCGCGCTGGTCGCCGGGGTTCTGGTGGTGGGTCTGGCGCTGTGGCTCTATCTGGGCTACCGGGCGTTCTCCCAGGAGATGCAGAAGGCGAATGCCCGCATCAACAAACGCACTCGGGCGGCTCTCTCGCCGGATCACGGCAGCATCCTGACCACGCCCCAGGTGAGCATGATCATGGGCTCCGACAGCCGCGGCGGCAATGTGCTGTCAGGCGCCCGGTCGGACTCCATCCTGCTCGTCCGCACCGATCCCGGAAAGCACCTGGTGTCGATGCTCTCGGTGCCCCGCGACCTGTACGTGAACGTGCCCGGACACGGCCGCGCGAAGATCAACTCGGCATTCGCGTGGGGCGGCCCGCCGCTGCTCATCCGCACCGTCCGCCAGTACACCGGGCTGCCCATCAACCACGTCGTGGTGGTGGACTTCAAGGGGTTCAAGGAGCTGATCGACGCAGTCGGCGGGGTCACCGTCAACAACCCCTACAAGGTTGTCTCGTCCGCCCCCTTCGACGGCTACTACTGGCACTTCAAGAAGGGCACCATCCACCTCGACGGGCGGCATGCGCTGGCCTACGCGCGGATCCGCAAGACCACGAACCCGCGGGACAGCGACATCACCCGCACCGAGCGTCAGCAGCGCGTGCTGCAGGCGCTGTCGCACAAGCTGGTGACGCCCTCCAGCATCTTCAACCTGCCCAGCATCGGGCGGGCGCTGGCCAAGCCGCTGGCGACCGACCTCACGGCCCGCGACATGCTGGAGCTGGCGTGGGTCAAGTTCCGCGCTGGGCGGACGGTGAAGTGCCACCTGGGCGGTGTGCCGACGTCGATCGGCGGCGAGGACGTGATCCAGCCCGTGCCGCAGAACATCTCGGTGATCGGCATGTTCGTGGGCAAGCAGGCGCCACAGCCGCCGCCGCCGGGCTCGCTGTATTCGCCCGGGTGCTGAGGCTTGTCTGCGGGCGCGCTGGCTGCGTCCCACGCGGCGCGCGTTCGCTCGAGGTGGGTTCGACCACGCCTGCGCTCCGCTCGCCGCTTGATCCTTGCCAGCGCACTCGCATCCTGCGCCTCAGGGGGTGGTGATCCGCCTCCTAGGCTTCGGCGGCCTTGGGCGAGCTGGAGCCCTCGCTCTTCGACTCGGTCTTGGCGGCCGGCTTGGAGTCGCCGCCGCTGGACTCGCCCTTGCCGTCGGATGAGGCAGACGCCTTCTTTCCGCGGCCGTAGTCAGTGGAGTAGAAGCCCGAGCCCTTGAAGTGGATGGCCACCGGGTGCAGCACCCGCTGGGCCGGGGCACCGCACACCTCACACACCTCGATCGGGTCGTCCGAGAACTTCTGGAGCACCTCGAATCGGTGGTCGTTCTGGCAGCGGTACTCATAGAGCGGCATAGCAGTCTCAGTATACCGCCGCCCGGGGACGGCCCCTTCCCGGCCGTTGGCACACTCACCCCAAGAGTGCCAAGGCGGTCGCCCGGGGCGGGATACGGGAAGCCCGCTGCCGCATCCGGTGCCCGAACAGGCGTCCTATACGATCAGGACCCCCATGCGAATCGCCATCGTCACCGACTTCTACTACCCGTCGCTGGGCGGCATCACCGAGCACGTCGACGGGCAGGCCCGCACCCTGACCGCCATGGGGCACGAGGTGACAGTGGTCACCGGCAAGCTGATCGTGTCGCCCCCGGTCGCCGATGACGACCAGTCCGTGCCGGAGCCGACCTTCGAGATCGTGCGCATGGGGTACGCGATCCCGCTGTATGTGCCCGGCTGGGGAAACCATGCGCAGACGCTGCACACCTACCATCCGCGCCTCGGCCGCCTGGTGGGACGCCTGATCCGCGAGCGGGGGTTCGACGTGGTGCACGTCCACGCCCCGTACAACCCGCCGTTCCCGGCCTGGGCGATCGACCAGACGCCGTACGACACCCTGTCGGTGGCGACCTTCCACAGCGTCTTTCCGGCGACCACGGGAATGGACGTGCTGGCGGCCTGGACGCGGCCCTGGATCGAGCGCCTGGACGGCCGCATCTGCGTCAGCGAGGCGTGCATCGGATCGCTCGCCCCGTACTTTCCCTACACCTACCACGTGATCCCCAACGGCATCGACAGCGACCACTTCTCGCCCGATGCCGAGCCCATCGAGGAGCTTCGCGGAAACGGCCAGACGATCGTGTTCGTGGGCCGCTTCGACCCCCGGAACGGCCTCGACACCATGATCGAGGCGCTGCGCCTGCTCGTCCGCCGGCGCGGGACCGACGTCCGCCTGCTGGTGGTCGGGGACGGCCCCCTGCGCCCGGTGTATGAGCGGCAGGTGGGCGCCGAGCTGCGCGCGCAGGTGCACTTCGCGGGCCGGCTCAACCGCAGCCGGCCGCGCTACCTCGTTACCGGAGACGTGTTCTGCACGCCGTGCAACAAGGCCTCGTTCGGGATGGCACTGCTGGAGGCAATGAGCTGCGGGCGCGCGGTGGCGGCCTCCCGCATCAGCGGCTTCCAGCTTCTGATGCAGCACGGCCGGCAGGGGTTCCTGGTCGACCCGGCCGACTCCGCCGAGCGGTTCGCGGAGTCGCTCGAGACCATCCTGGACGACCCGGCCCTGCGCTCCGCAATGGGCGAGCAGAGCCGCCGCACGGCGGTCGAGAATTACTCCTGGCCGGCCGTTGCGGCACAGCTCGAGACCTACTACACGGATCTGCTGGCCGGCCGCCAGCCGACATGGGCAAACGCGAGGCAATCGCTCGTTTCGTAGCCGGCGCGACCGTGTGGCTGGTAGCGACTGCGGTTGTGGCCGAGCAGTTCTCGAAGGACGTGGGCCGCTCCCTGGTTGCGATCGCGGTGTTGCTGCTGGGGGCGTGGACGTGGGCCACGTTCAGTCCCAACTCTCCGCTGTTCGGCAGGGTCATCAGCACCGGCGAGACGCCGAGCCCGAAGGTCGCCCTGTCCTTCGACGACGGCCCCACACCCGAGTACACGCCCGGGGTGCTCGACCAGCTCCGCGAGGCCGGCGCGCGGGCCACCTTCTTCTGCCTGGGACGACACGTGCGGGCGCATCCCGAGCTGGCAAAACGGATCGTCGACGAGGGCCACGAGCTGGCCAGCCACGGAGACGACCACTCCATCCTGGCCCTGGCCGGGCCCAAGGCGATCGCCCGTCAGCTGCGGGCCGCCGAGACGGCGTTCAAGTCCGCCGCGGGGACGACGACCGCCCTCTTTCGCACCCCGCACGGGTTTCGCAGCCCGTTCGTGGTGCGGGTCGCGCGCCAGCTCGGGTACCGCGTGGTGGGCTGGCGAGGGTCGGTGTTCGACACCGCCTGTCCGGGCGTTGACGTGATCGTCGAGCGCTGCACGAAGGAGCTCGAGCCGGGTGCGATCCTGCTGCTGCACGACGGCGACGGCTCCGGCCAGGGCGGCGACCGCAGCCAGACGGTGGAGGCGGTGGGCGGAGTGATCGCGGCCGGGCGCGAGCGCGGCCTGGAGTTCGTGACCGTGTCGGAGCTCGCCTCCGAGCTGAAGCCAGCGCGCCGGCGGCTGCTGCGGGGAGTCGCGATCGGCGCGGTGCTGGTGGCTGTCGTGTTCGCCCTCTCGCGCAGGTTCAGCCTGGGCGTCGTGGCCGACGTGTTCACCCAGGCCAGGCTCGGATATGTGGTGCTGGCCCTGCTCGCGAACCTCGGCTCCGTGGCCGCCAAGTCGCTCACCTGGCAGGCGGCCCTGTGGGCCGTCGACGACGAGGAGCACGGACAGGTGAGAGCGGGCCTGCGCGAGATCGTCCCGGCCATCTTCATCGGCTTCCTGCTGAACACCATTCTGTTCGCGCGGCTGGGCGAGGTGGCGCGGGTGTCGGTGCTGCGCCGCAAGCTGGCGGCGCGCGGCGTCGACCTGCCGGTGTCGACCGCGGTCGGCACGCTGGTCACCGAGCAGATCCTGTCCGGCATCACGCTGGTCGTGGTGCTGGCCGGCGTCATCGTGTACGTCCCGGTTCCGCGGCAGGCCACCAACCTGCTGGCCGTGCTGTCGGGCGTCGTGCTCACGATCGGGCTGGTGGCCGCCGGAATCGAGGTGTGGAACCGGCTTCGCCGCCGCCACGGGCCGATGGAGGACGACGACTACGTCGAGCGCTGGTGGCACCTGCTCGGCATCAGCTTCACCACCATTCTGCAGTCGCTGCGCCAGGGCCAGGCGATCTTCGGCCGGCCGAAGCTGCTGGCCTGGGCGCTGATCGCATCCACGTTGTCGTGGCTGGCGCAACTGGTCGGAATCCTGTTCACGCTGAAGGCGTACGGCATCGACCTGGGGCTGGGAGCCGCAGGGGTGGTGTTCCTGGCGTCGAACCTGGTCCAGCTGTTCCCCATCACGCCGGGCAACCTCGGCGTGTTCCAGGGCGCCACCGCCCCGCTCCTCGTGGCCCTGTACCCCAGCGTCGACCTCAACACCGCGGTCACCTTCTCGATCGGCCTGCAGCTGATCGAGGCGCTGCTCGGTGTCGGCGTCGGCCTCGTGTTCATGTCCATGGAGGGGATGTCGCTGGGTGCGCTGCGCTCCCAGCTCGAGCAGGAGGCCGAGGTATCCGAGGCCTGATCGCCATTGCAGTCACGGTCGCTCTGGCGGCCGGCTGTTCGCACGGCTCGAGCGCGTCCACCACCACCGCCGCATCGCCCTCCACCGTGCCCCAGGCCAAGACCCTGCCCACGTCGGGCACGGTGCGACTGCCGGACGGCCGTGTGTACACCGTGGCCGCGCCCGGGACGCCGCTGGTCCTGGACGACATCAAGGTCCGTCTGCTCTCGGTCAACTGGGTGCGATCGGCCGGCGTCGCCAACCCGCCGCCGGGCACGAGCAGGTACGCGGTGGTGGTGCTCAGCGTGCAGAACCTGAGCAGCGCCGCGCACACCATCCCGGTGACCCAGTTCTGGCTGCTCGACCCCGGGCTGCACGAGTATCTGCCCAGGGCCCGCTCCAGCGTGCCGCAGCCGCTGGTGGGAAAGCGGGTCGAGCCGGGCGCGGGTGTGCGGGGGAGCCTCGTCTTCCCGACGCCGGGTGAGTTCGCCAGGGGCACGCTGCTGGTGTACCGGTTCGCCGACGCCGCCGCCATCGCCCACGCCAAGCACGTGGGCATCCTGCGGCTGCAGTAGAGCCCGCATGGCGGTGTCAGACACCGCTCAACCGGTGGGGCGCGGGTTCAGGAACAGCGGGTTGCGCGGCGCCTGGCTGAAGTCGAAGTCGTAGCGCAGGTCTCCCAGGCCGGGGATGTCCTCGCCCACCAGGGGCCGCGAATCGGGCCGTCCGTCGGTGGCCGGGTTGAGCCGCTCCCCGTGCAGGAAATCGTCCTCGATGAACCGGAGGTAGGAGTCGAAGCTGGCCACGTGGTGGTCGATGTAGCCGCGCCTGGCGTACGGGCTGATGATGATCCCGGGAATCCGCATCCCGAAGCCGTATGGAGCGCTGTGCGGTGGCGTCACGTGGTCGTAGAACCCGCCCCAGTCGTCCCAGAACACGAAGATCGCGGTGGACTTCCAGTCGGGCCCGCGCATGGCGGAGTTGACCACCCTGGTCACCCATGCCTGTCCGTTCGAGACCAGGGCGGGCGGGTGCTCGGAGTTGGCCTCGTTGGGCTCGATCCAGGACACCGCCGGCAGCCGGCCCGACGCCGCGTCTGCGAAGTACGCGCGTGAATTGACGACGTTGCCCTGCTGGTGGTCCTCGCGCACGGTCTCGAACCGGGGCAGCGGGTTCCAGATCGAGGGCGTGCCGGCGTTCAGGCTCGTCTTCTGGTTACAGACCTCGGCGCCGCTCGCGCAGTCCGGTGCCTGGCCTGACGACACGTAGTACTTCCAGCTGACGCCGTATCTGTGCAGCAGCCAGGTCACGTCTGTCCACCCATACTGGGGGTCGCTGGGCTTGCGGTTGTCGGCACCGGGGTTGTCCAGATCCGTGCTGCAGGTCATGGGCAGGAACACGTTGCGGCACCGCGCGGACCACCCGGACACGATGAACAGATGGGCCGGTTCGCTCCAGCCGTAGTTGGTCTCGAACAGGTGGTCCATCAGCACGAAGTGCTTCGCGTAGTCCCAGTAGTTGGGGATCTCGTGCTGGTCGTGGTACCCCATCACGTCGGGTTGGGCGGGATTGAACGTGCACTGGGGATCGTTGATGTCCCCATGCCCGAGACAGCCCAGCCTGCCCTGCTCGGCCTGCGCGATGAACCCGTCCATCCTGCCCCCGTCGATGTCGGCCGTGGCGGATGCGACGTTGTGCGGCCCACCGAAATTCATATCGGCGGTGTCGTGGAACGGGGCCACGCACTTGCCGGTCTTGGGGTCGGGCGCGCACACCGCCGGCACGCCGTCTTTCATGGGGATGCCGTCAGCGCCGGGGTAGGTGCCGAAGTAGGAGTCGAACGACCGGTTCTCCTGCATCACGAAGATGACGTGCTTGATCTTGTGAATGCCCACCAGCGGCTGAGGCGCCTGGCGCTGGACGGGCGGAGCCGGGGCAGAGGTCGACGCTGCCGGCGCCGGCCAGGTCGCCGTCTGGGTCGTTGCCGGAGCCGTGGAACGCTCGACCGGGGCTCTGCGCGGCCGGCCGAGCGACTTCTGCTTCGAGGCCGGGGCTGCGGGCGGGGTGGGCACGCCCCCGGTCAGGGTGCTGTGCCACAGCCAGCTCGGCGGCCGTACATGGGGGACGGCGCCTGACTCGAAGATGCCCGCGAGCGACGGCGTGACTGCGACCAGGCAGCTGCCGAGCACTGCCACGAGGACTGCCAGGGAGACGGTGCGTGTCGCGGCTGGCGACATCGTCCCTCGTTCATCGTCCGCTCGCGGACGGAATTCAGTTCGTCACCTCACGAGCCAACAGATCGGCAATGGTCTCCCGCCGCACGATGCTGCGGGCGCGCCCCGAGGCCACCATGACCGCCGCGGGACGCGGCAGCGCGTTGTAGTTCGACGCCATGCTGGACGTGTACGCGCCGGTGGCCGGAACGGCCAGCACGTCGCCGGGCGACAGCTCGGGCAGCTCGGCCGAGTCGATGAGGACGTCGCCGGACTCGCAGTGCTTGCCCGCGATCGCGTATTCGCGGCGCGGCGGCGCGTCGGCGCGGTCGACCACCAGCGCCTCGTACCCGGCCCCGTACAGCGCCGGCCGCGGGTTGTCCGACATGCCGCCGTCGACCGCTGCATAGGTCGCCCCGGACGGGGTCGTGGTGACCGCACCGACGGTGTAGAGGGTGACGCCGGCCGGGCCTGCGATCGACCTGCCCGGCTCCAGGATCAGCTCGGGTAGCGGCATGCCGCGGGCCAGCCACGCCTCCAGCACACTGCCCGTGATGTGATCGACGGCGGCGGCGACGCCGGGCGCGGGCTCGCCGTCGGTGTGCGCGATCGCCAGGCCGCCGCCGACGTCCAGGATCGGCAGCTCGGCCAGCCCGTTGGACTCCGCGAACTCCGCCAGCCATCTGACAGCCTCGGAATAGGCGCTGAGATCGGCGATCTGCGAGCCCAGG
>JBQCGJ010000213.1:0-9393 GCA_051955775.1 Gaiellales bacterium
GCGATGGCCGCGATCGGCGGCCTGCTGGCCGGGGCCGTGCTCGTGCCGGCCATGCGGCGGCTCGCGGATGCGCCCGGGCCGTACGTGACACAGGTTCAGCCGGTGTCAGACACCGTCACGAAACCGTGACGGTGTCTGACACCCCTCGCTGGCACCGTCGAGCCGACGTGGTCAGGCGGGGGCGCTGGCCGGCTCTGGCGCGGCGGCCGGCTCTCGGCTTGCCGGAGGCTCGATGGTGACGTTCGGCAGCGCGCGGTCGAGCCAGCGCGGAATGAACCACGTCTTGTCGCCGAGCAGCGCCAGCAGCGCCGGAATCAGCGTCAGCCTGATGATCAGGGCGTCGGTGAGGATGGCGATGCCCAGGAACAGCGCGAACTCCTTGCTCACCCGGTCGGGATTCAGCAGGAACGAGAAGAACACGCTGGACATGATCAGCGCGGCGGCCAGGATCACACGGCCGACACCGGCCACGCCGTCGCGCACCGATTTCAGCGTGTCCGACCCGTGCACGTGCTCCTCACGGATGCGGCTCATCAGGAACACCTCGTAGTCCATCGACAGCCCGAACAGGATCGCGAAGGCGATCGGCGGGATGAAGCTCTCGATCGGGCCGGTGCGGTCGAGGCCGACCAGGTTCATGCCATGCCCGAGCTGCACGATCAGCACCAGCATGCCGAACCCGACGAGGGCGGACGTGAGCGTGGCCAGCGCGGCCTTGATCGCCACCACCAGCGACCTGAAGGCCATGGCCAGCACCAGGAAGGTGACGCCGATGATGTACAGCAGGAACTTCGGCGAGTTGTCCAGGATCTTGTTGCCGATGTCCGTGAACGCCGCGTTCTGGCCGGACACATAGGCTCGCGCTTTCGACCCGGCCAGCACCTTCGGGATGGTCGTGTTGCGCAGGGTCGAGACGACGTCGTCGGTCTTCGCATCCTGCGGCGCGTACCTCGAGTAGGCATTGATGATCGCCACGCTCGCCTTGTCCGGCGTCTTGGCGTTGTAGATCGGCTTGTCCACCTGGGCAATGCCTGGGACGGCGCGCATTGCCGCCTCCAGCCTGGTCGGCGCCTGGTGGTCATTCTGGATGTCGACCACGACCGGGATGGGCGCTGTGAAGCCGGGACCGAACCCGTCCTTCGAGGACAGCAGGTCGTACGCCTTGCGCGTCGTCTGGCCCTTCGGCGCCGTGCCCTCGTCGGCCAGGCCCAGCCGCACCGCGAGCACCGGCAGCGCACCCAGCACCAGCAGGATCACTGCGATCGGCAGCACGATCTTTGCGTTGCGCGTGACGAAGCGGCCCCACGCTGCGATCGGGGTCTTCTGCTGGCCCTCCCGCGAGTCGTCAGTCGGCTTCAGGCCGAGCCGGCCGCGATCGATCTTGTGGCCGAGCAGCGCCAGCACAGCGGGCAGCAGCGAGTTGGCCAGGAGCACCGCGGTCAGCACGCCGAGGGCGCTGCCGACCCCGAGCTTGGTGATGAAGTCGATGCCGATGAACGCCAGCCCGGTGATCGAGATGGCCACGGTGAGCCCCGCGAAGATGACCGCCCGCCCCGCCGTCGCGCCGGCGGCGGCCGCCGCGTCGCGCGGCTCCAGACCGTCGTGCAGGAACTGCCTGAACCGGGTGACGATGAACAGCGTGTAGTCGATGCCGACGCCGAGGCCGATCATCGGCACCAGGATCTCGGTGATGGTGTTGAAGTCGGTGATGCGCGCGGCCAGGTACAGCAGCAGGAAGGCGCTGGCCACCGCGGTGATCGCAAACAGCAGCGGGATCGCCGTGGGCACGAGCGCGCGGAACAGCACCATCAGGATGAAGAAGGCGACCACCAGCCCGATGATGTCCGACAGCCCCTGCTGCGGCGGCGGGTTCTCGGCGCCGCCCGTGAACTCCACCTGGAGGCCGGCCTGCTCGCCGGCCGCCCGTAGCTGATTCTCGAGATCGACGATCTTCGAGCGTGGAAGCTCGAACCCCTGCTTGTCGAACTGGACGTCGAAGAAGGCGATCCGGCCGCTCTTGGAGAGTGACTGGGACTTGGGCGCCAGCGGATCGGAGATCGTGCTGGCGTCGCCAGGCTTCGTGTCGATCGTGTGCTCGCTGGCCAGGCCGATCTTCAGCATGCGCTCGATCACGTCCTGGTGCTCGGTCGTCGTCAGCGTCTCGCCGGCCGGCGCAGCCACCACCACACGCAGGAAGTCCCCCTTCTGCTTCGGGAACTTCGCGGTGATCAGATCGGTCGCCTTCTGGAAGTCGGTGCCCGGCACCCTGAAGTTGTTCTGCAGCGTGCCGTGGAATGCGACGTTCAGCCCGATCAGCACCACCACCGTCGCGAACCAGGTGGCGATGACGCGCCACGGATGGTGCGCGCAGTGACCGATGAAGCGAGCAAGCGCCCCGCTGTGCGCGATGCGCTGCTCCTCGTCGAGCGAGTGCGAGTCGGTGTGGGAGCTCATGCTGGGGGAACCGGCCGAGGCCGAACTCGCACTGTAGCCGCGATCGGCCGCACGCCCAAATGTGATTAACCGGGGGCCGGTGCGCCCAGCTCGACGGCCACCAGCGGCCGTTCGCGCAGGTACGGCAGCGCCTGCGCCGGGTCGGGCGAGTCGATCTCGCGACCCAGCCGGTGACCGTCGAAGATGGCATCCGCGATCAGCCGCGGGGCGACGCAGTCACCGACCGCGAACACCGCCTCCACGCCCGCCGCCTCCAGCGCGTCCGGGTCGTCGATCAGCGCCCGGTGCAGCGCATCCCGCGAGATGCGCTGGGTGACCAGCACGACCGCGTCGGCCTCGAACTCCAGCGGGCGGCCGAACTCGCCCTCGCCGGCCAGGCCGGACGCGCTGATCTGACGCGGCAGCACGCCGCGGTGCATGGCCACGCCGAGGTCGTGCAGGCGTGCCCGCACGCGGTAGCCCTCCAGCGTCTGGTCGCAGTGCGGAGCCACCTGGTCGAAACACGTCACGAGCGACACCTCGTATCCGTCCCGGCGAAGCTTCTCGGCCAGGCACGAGCCGGTGAAGTAGCCCTCCAGGTCGAGCACGGTCACCCGAGAGCCCGGGACGGGCTTGCCCTCCACCATCACCTGCTCGGGGGTGAGCACGTGCGGCAGCGATGCGTCGGCGCCCGGAATCGGTGCGCGGGTGAAGCCGTTCACGCCGTCGCCCGACCAAGTCGCGCCGGTGGCCACGACCACGATCTGCGCCCCGTAGGCGCGGACAGCGGCGGCGTCGAGCGCGAGCCTCGGCACGAACTCGAGGTTGGGCAGCCGCGAGATCTGCACCCGCCGGTAGTCCACCACGTGCCCCCACTCGCCAAGCCCCGGCAGCCGCGTGACCCACTGCATGCAGCCGCCCAGGTCGTCGCCGGCATCCGCCAGGTGCACCAGCTCCATGCCCCGCTTGGCGAGCACGATGGCGCACTCCATGCCGGCCGGGCCGGCGCCCACCACCAGCACCGAGCGGTCGGCGTTGGCGGCCGGCGTGTACCGCTCGGGGTGCCAGCCGCGGCGGTGCTCCTCGCCGGCCACCGGGTTCTGCGTGCAGCCCAGGTGGTTCCCCCACACCGACCGCGAGTAGCAGGCGTTGCACCCGATGCACTCGCGTATCTCGTCGTAGCGCCCCTGCTCGATCTTGGCCGGCAGGAACGGGTCCGAGATGGACGGCCGGGCGGCCCCGATCAGATCGGCCACGCCGCTGCGCACGATCGACGCCATCCTGTCGGGATCGGTGAACCGGCCCACCACCACGATGGGCTTGGCGGTCGCCTCGCGCGCCCTGCCGGACCACTCCAGCTGATAGCCCTGCTCGAAGAACCGCGACGGGCCCGAGTCGAGCCGGCCGGGCCCGCCCATGGAGCCGATGGTGACGTCCCACAGGTCGACCATGGGGTCAGCGACCCGGATGAACGCCAGTCCCTCCTCCAGGTCGACGCCCGACCGGTCGAGGCTGTCGGCCGCGATCCGCACTGCGATCGCGGTGTCGTCGCCGATCGCCTCGCGCACCTGCTCGATCGCCTCCAGCCAGAACCGGGCGCGGTTTTCGAACGACCCGCCGTACTCGTCGGTGCGGCGGTTGAAGCTGGGTGACAGGAACTGCGTCGGCAGGTAGGTGTGCGAGCCGTACACATACACGATGTCGAATCCGGCGGTGCGCGCGCGGCGGGCGGCGGCAACCCACTCGGCCTGCACCCGGCGGATGTCCGAGCGGTGCATGGCCTTGGGGATGGTGGTGCCGTCCCAGTCGCTGGCAAGCTGCGACGGCGCCAGCGGCGGCAGCCGCGACTCCCGCTGCTCGGCGAACATCCCCCCGTGCCACAGCTCCACCCCGGCCAGCGAGCCGTGCTCATGCACGGCGTCGCACATCAGCGACAGCGCGCGGGCGTCCTCGTCGTCCCACAGCCGCGCTGACACGAACGGCTTCTCGTCGCTCTCCGGGCTGATCGAGCAGTACTCGGTGCACACCGCAGCCCATCCGCCCTCGGCCTTCATGCCCCGGAAGGCCGCCTGCGTCCACGGCTTCTCGACCCCGAACCCGGTGCAGTGCGGCACCTGGTAGAAGCGGTTGCGAAGCGTCTTCGGCCCGATCGGGACAGGCTCGAACAGGATGTCGTGGCGGGGATCTCTGCCCACGGCTACTCGCGCTCGATCTCGGACTTGCGGCGGGCCATGAACTCCCGCATCTCCTCGTCCACGGCGGGGTCGATCCCCGGATCGCGATACGACTCGAGCAGCCGCTTCCACTCGGCGGTGGCCTGCTGATCGGCAGTCGGCGAGCCCTGCTTGACCCAGTTCACGTACGCCTGCGAGCGGAACAGCGGACTCATGAACACCCACTCCCGGAAGTGCGCCAGCGTGTGGGTGGAGGCCAGGAACATGCCGCCCGGGCCCTCCTCCCGCACCGCCTCCAGCGCGAACTCCTCGTCCCCCACCCCGATCGCGCCGGCGATGGTCGAGAACATGCGCAGGATCTCGAGGTCGAGCGCCAGCTTCTCGTACGACGTGGTCAGCCCGCCCTCCAGCCACCCGGCCGCGTGCAGCACGAAGTCGGACTTGGCGAGCACCGTTGCCCACAGCGTCATCACCGTCTCGGACGCGGCCTGGGCGTCCAGCGTATTGGCCGAGCACAGGCCGCCGCCGCCGCGGTACGGGAGCGCGTAGCGGCGGGCGAGCTGGCCGCCCGCCAGGGTGCCCAGCACCGACTCCGGCGTACCGAAGGACGGGCCGCCGGTGCGCATGTCCACGGCCGTGTAGAAGCTCCCGAACAGGCACGGCACGCCCGCCCGCAGCGTCTGTGCCAGCGCCACCCCGGACAACGCCTCCGCGACCTGCAGCGCCAGACCGCCGGCCAGGCTGACCGGGGCGGTGGCGCCGGCCAGCAGGAAGGGCGTCACGATCACCGGCTGATTGGCCAGGGCCCACTCCCGCAGCGCGTCCACCATCAGGCCGTCCCACACCAGCGGGCTGTTGGGGTTGACGACGCCCATGATGGCCGGGCGTTGCTCGATCGCCTCCCGCCCGCCGCAGGCGATGGCGGCCAGATCGACCGCGTCGCGGGCCTTCGGGCCGGAGGTGCCGTAGCACACGTAGGGCTTGTCCGACCAGCGCAGGATCGAGTGGTCCATGTCCAGGTGCCGGCTGTTCTCGTGCAGGTCGGCGGCCTCCACGGTGCCGCTCTGCAGACACGTCAGCAGATCCGCGGCGTGCGCCAGCTTGACCAGCTCGACGTGGTCGGAATAGGAGCCCTCGCGGCGGCCGCGCTCCAGGTCGGAGCAGAACGGCGAGCCCCCGGAGGGGGCCATCACCAGGCTGCCGCCGCCGATGTGGACGGCCCGGTCAGGGTTGCGTGGCGTGAGCGTGAACGACGCCGGCGCCCGCGCCACCATCTCGGCCACGAACTCCCGGTCCCAGCGCACCCGCTGGCCCTCGATCTGCTGTCCCTGGGCGCGCAGCGCGTCCAGCGCCGGGCCGTCGCGGACCTCCGTGCCGATCTCCTCGAGGATCGTCATCGCCCGCGCGTGGACCGTGTCCAGTTGATCCTCGGAGAGCACGCCCAGCGCGCCTTCTCCCATGAATCCGGCGGTGGCGACCACCGGGCGAATCTAGCAGGGCAGCGGCGCGCTGCGCCTGATGAAGCGGCTCAGGCGGTCGCCACGAGGTCGCGCTCGGGCACGATCTGCCACCGCTCGGCGATCTCCCGCAGGCTCTCGTCGAGCGCCCACGCGTCAGCCGCATCTGCGCCGTCGTGGGCCGGCGAGCCGCCCTTCAGGCGCATGCACCCGGTGTTGTCCCCGACCGCGTCGATCTCGGCCAGCTCGGCCTCGCTCAACTGCACGTCGCGCGGTACCTGCGCCAGCTCCTGGCGCTTGCGCTCAATAGGCTTGGCGTCCGGCCCCGGTTCCTGGATCAGGGTGGGCACGACGCACTCGACTCCCTGCTGGGCGAGCGTCCACTGGCATGCGAGCTGGAGCGGCGTCAGGCCATGGTGCTCCGCGATGGGCCGGATCCGCTCGAGCTTGGCCCTGGCGGCGCCGACCCAGCCCGCGGGCCGGAAGGCGCGGTGATCGCGCTCGCCCAGCAGCGACTCGTCCGCCAGGTCGTCGTGGAAGATCCCGCCGTAGTCGACCACCCGCGCGAGCACCTTGACATCTGCCCGGCGGCAGGCCGGAAGCGCCAGCCGGCCGGGCCACGGCTCGAACGGGTTGAGGATCAACATGGCCCAGTCCAGCAGGCCGCCGAACCGCTCCACGCACCCGATCAGGTCGAGCGTGAAGCCGTTGGCCGGCCCGGGAGCGACTCCCAGGCCGTCGGTCAGCCCGGCGTCGCGCAGCGCGGCCATGGCATCCCACACGACGGGCGACGAGTAGCCGGTGCGGTCGGGGTTGTGCAGCATCAGCACGTCGAAGCGGTCGACCCCGCAGCGCTCCAGGCTGGCCTCCACCGCGCCCCGCAGGTACCCCGCGTACTCGCCGGGGCCGCGCAGGGACGGGTCGGTGAACCGCGGATACCCCTTCGCGCCCTGGCGGGTGCCGGTGGTGAAGTCGTGACCGACCATGCCGACCAGGCGATAGGCGTCCCGCGGAAGGCCGGCCAGCGCGCGGCCGACCACGCGGTCGGCCTCCCCCTGGCCGTATACGTCGGCGGTGACGACCGTGTCGATCCGATCGTCGGGCCGCAGCAGCGCCACCAGCCGGCCGTCGTCCAGCGGCTCGCCGAAATGCATGAACCTCCCACCGCTCCAGGAGCCGAGCGCGAGGTGGCCGAGGTCGGGCATACGCGAAGCCTGCCACACGCTGGGTCGACGGGCGGAAGGAGAGCTCGGAACTTCGGTACGTCTGAGCAGAATCACCCTCACGTCACAGGCGTCAGCGCCGATCTTTGAGGTAGACCTGTTCTCGTCCCCGAGGTCAAACCGCTCCGTGAGCTCCCAATCGCCACGCCTGCCCAAGATCGCCCGTGCGCGCACGGCGGCAGCCGTCGCCGCCATCGCCGCTGCCGCTGCCGCCGGCTCGCTGGAAGCCCGCTGGGCGCCGGCCCGCGCCGGCATCGCCGCGGTCGCCGTTCTCGCCACCGCTGCCGCCGGCCGGGCTCTCGCAGTGCGACAACCGGACGCGGTTGCAGACAGCCCGCCGAGCGACGACCAGCTCGAGACGGCGCTGGCCGAGATGAATCAGATGAACGCCGAGCTGATGTTCCTGCGCGACCAGGCCGAGGTGCACGCGCTGACCGACCAGCTGACCGGCGTCGGCAACCGTCGCGCGTTCGAGGAGGCGGTCGAGCGAGCGCTGGCGGCTCCCTACGACGATGGCCACACGGTGGCAGTGCTGATGATCGACATCGATCACTTCAAAGCCGTCAATGACACCCACGGGCACGCCCGCGGAGACGCGGTGCTGTGCGAGCTGGCGGAGCGTCTGCGGGCGGGCGCCCGCGAGCACGACGTGATCGCCCGCTGGGGCGGCGAGGAGTTCGTGGTGCTGCTGCCCGGGTTCCCGTGCGACGAGGCTACCCTCGCCCGGCGGGCAGAGGTCGTACGAGAGGCGGTGGCCAACACGCCTGCGTGCGCCGGCGATCTGTGCGTCCCGCTCACGGTGTCGGTTGGCGCGGCGCTTCGCAGCGCGCGGCTGAACACCCCTGAGCAGCTCGTGCGGGCGGCCGACGCCGCCCTCTACGAAGCCAAGCGCGGAGGCCGCAACCGCGTCGTCCTGCACCGGCGGGACGACCTCGCGGCGGCGGCGTAGGCAGCCGGAACAACCGGTACCCGGTACCGAATTTGGGAGGGGCCGCCCGCCCACCGGCGCCTGTCGCGCCGGTGGACGTTGACTCCTGGGGGGAGAATCAGGAGGAGGCGGAGCCCAGTGTGACGGTCACGGTGCGCGACTGGCCGTCGTGCACCACCGTCAGCGTGACCTTCTGGCCGGGGGGCATGGCCAGGATCTTGTTCACAACGTCGTCGGTCGAGGTCACCTTCTGTCCGTTGACGGCGGTGATCACGTCGCCGCCGGTCGGCACCGGCACGCCGCCGACCGTCTTGCTGCCGGTCGGGCCGTGCAGGCCCGCCTTCGCGGCGGGCGAGTTCGCCTTGACCCTCACGACCTCGGCGCCCACCGGCATGCCGGTGGCATTCGCGACCTCAGGGGTGACGGTGTCCAGGTACACGCCCAGGAACCCGTGCGCGGCCTTGCCGTGGGTCAGCAGCTGGTTGACCACCGAACGCACGGTGTTGGACGGCACGGCGAACCCGATGCCGACGTTGCCGTTGGTCGCACCGGGGCCGCCGTAGATCTGGCTCGTGATGCCGACGACCTGGCCCTGCGAGTTGAACAGGGGGCCGCCGCTGTTGCCGTGGTTGATCGCGGCGTCGGTCTGAATCGCCCCGGTGATGGGATGGTTGGAGGGGGACGTGATCGTGCGGTTGAGCGCGCTCACAACTCCCGCGGTCAGCGTGTCCGAGAGACCAAACGGATCGCCGATGGCGACCACCGGGTCACCCACGCGAACAGCCGACGAGTTGCCGAACGAGACCGGCTGCAGCGCCGCGGACGGCGACACCCGGATCACGGCCACGTCGGTCACCGTGTCGGTGCCGACCAGGGTGGCCGGATACGTGGTGCCGTTGTGGCCCTGAACCACGATGTGGGACGCGCCGGCGACCACGTGAGCATTGGTCACGATGTCGCCCTTGGCGTCGATCACAAACCCGGTGCCCTGCGCCTGCTCGACACCGCCGCCTCCGAACGGGTTCGAGCCGGAGCCGGAGTTGATCGTGTCGGTGATCTCGACGATCCCGTTCACGTTGTTGCGGTAGATGTCGCCCGCGGACAGGCCCGAGGTCGACACGGCCGGAGAAGCCGGCGTGGCGGTGACCGTCTTGGTGACGTACGTGGTGGAACTGGCG
>JBQCGJ010000214.1:0-10284 GCA_051955775.1 Gaiellales bacterium
CGCTGAGCGTCCTCGGCCAGCACCGGCAGCGCCGTTTGCGCGTCGATCTCGCCGAGCAGCCGCACGAGCGAGGGCTCGTGGAAGAGCACCGGGATGTTGGCCTTGAAGTACACGTCGCCGTGCGCTGTGGAGGCACGCAGAACGCACGACCACGGGTGCCGTGAGACCTGCTCGAGCGGGCCGCACGGGAGCATGCCCAGATCGCCCAGCCGCTCTTCGACCCACACCTGGGCGTCAGCCCGCCATGCCGCCGTGGCCCACTCGCGGGCCGCCACGCTCAGGAGTTCCCGACCTCGCCCTTGGCCACCCGGGCCAGCGCGCTCACGTCCTCGTCGGCGTGGCCGCCGGCGATCAGGGCATCCTCCTGCCGGGCCACCGCGGCGCTCAGCTCGAGCGCCAGCCCGCTCTCGGCCGCCGCGTCCAGCGCGATCCCCAGGTCCTTGCGGTGCAGGGCGACCTTGAAGCCCAGCGGGTAGCTGTCGTCGATCATGTTCTGGGCGCGGTTGGTCAGCACCCACGAGGCGGCCGCGCCGGACCCCAGCGCCTCCATCAGCGCGGGCATCGGCAGCCCGGCAGCCTGGGCCAGGGCGATGCCCTCGCCCACGCCCGCGTAGGTGGCGGCGATCATGACCTGGTTGACAGCCTTGGCCACCTGGCCGGCGCCTGCCGGGCCGAGGTGGGTGATCCGGCTGCCGAACGCCTCCAGAATCGGGCGGGCCCGCGCCACGTCGTCCTCCGCGCCACCGCAGAAGATGGTCAGCGTGCCGCGCTCGGCGCCCTCCGAGCCCCCGGACACCGGCGCGTCGACGAAGCCGATCCCGGCGTCGGCCAGGCGCCCTGCCAGCGCGGCCGTCGCGCTCGGCGAGACAGTCGAGCAGTCGACCACCAGCCCACCCCGGGCCAGGCCCTCGATCACGCCGCCGGGGCCGGTCACGACCTGCTCCAGATCCGGCGTGTCGGACACGCACGTGAGCACGGCCTCGGCGGACGCCGCCGCCTCGCCGGGCGACGCCGCCCGGGCCGCGCCCAGCTCGGCCAGCGGCTGCTCGCGGTCACGCGTGCGGTTGTGCACGACCACCTCGTGCCCGGCCTCCAGCAGGTGCCTGGCCATTGGCGCGCCCATGGTGCCGAGTCCGATCACGGCGATCCGCATCGGCGGCATGCTATCGGCTGGCGCCCTCCGGGCTAGGAGCCGGCGACGTGCTGGCGCTCGGCCTCCATCAGGTTGCGCAGGATGGCCGACCTGGTGACCCGGTCGAGCTGGTCGAACAGCAGCGTGCAGGCGAGGTTGCCGCGCCCGTCGGGCTGGGTGTCGGACACACTGGCCCAGGCCTCGATCCGCACGCCCGAGCCGTTGTCA
Organism: Gaiellales bacterium; assembly: GCA_051955775.1. Lineage (GTDB taxonomy): Bacteria > Actinomycetota > Thermoleophilia > Gaiellales > JAICJC01 > DASUHT01. The sequence continues at coordinate 1,361 of JBQCGJ010000214.1, forward strand.
TCCATCTCCACGTGCACGCGATCGCCGGCCCGGAACTGGTGGCGGGTGACGATGCACAGATCGTCCGTCGACATCGAGGTGGCATGCGCATTGATCTTGCGCCGGTTGTGGAGCCGGCACCGCACCGGCTCCCACAGAGACATGCGCACCCGCTCGTGGCGGCTCGCGTTGGCTCGCTCCTGGGCGTACACCGCCTGCACCAGCCGCCGCTCCACGAACGGCGCCAGGCCGGGGAACTCGAGTCCGTACCGAACCGCCTCGTCGGGCCGCCGATCGGCCCGCACGACATTGGCGTCGATGCGCAGCGTCTCCGGCGCATCCCCCGCGCGGAAGCTCAGCCGCACGCGCTGGCCCACAGCCAGCGGCCGATCGGTGACCACCGACACCCCGCCCGCCGACAGGTCGACCGACCGCACGCGGATCAGCGCCGCCCGTCCGTTCTCATCCACCGCCATGCAGGAGATCGGAATCCGCGCAAGCACGCGGAGGAACTCCCGGCGATCATCGACATCCACATCAGAATCATCGGCCGCGGCCGTGCCGACGTGAACCCCCCGATCGGTCAGGCGCCGGCCGACGGACGCTCGATCCGGGCCCGCACGACACGGCGCCCGAACGGCCCCTGCTCGATGGTGGCCGCCTGCGCGCGCACGTGCAGCGCCGGCCGATCCCGGAAGTCGACCGTGATCGTGAACGAATCGCCCTGGGCGACGTCGAAGTCGCAGCTGAAGCGCAGGCCCGAGTCGGATACGTCCTCCACCGTCACCGGGTATGTGTTCCGCGCCAGCACGTTCCTGGCCTCGATCACCCGCAGGGTGCCATCCGCGTGCACCTCCTCACGGGGCGCGCGAACGCCGGAGCCGTACGCCTCCACCGACCGCACCCTCAGCGTCACGGCCGCCAGCTCGTGGCTGTGGTACTCGGCGGACTCGTAGTCCAGCGCGGCCTGCCAGGTGCGGTCGTCCACCGAGAACCGCAGCTCCAGGCTCTCGACCCCGCCCACGCTCAGCCTCGGTGCGAGCACGGTGAGCTGGTCACCGCGCAGGTCGGTCACCGACACGTGGAACTCCCTGCCCTCCTGGGTGACCGCGATGATGCCGGTGCGCCCGACCAGCGAGGCCAGCGCCGCAGCCGCCGCGGCGTCGTCGCTCACGCTCCGTCGTCTCCCATCAGGACTCCGAATCGGCCTCCATAAAGGGGTAGCGGTAGTCGGTGGCCGGCACGAAGGTCTCCTTGTTCGACCGCGGGCTGACCCACCGGATCAGGTTCCAGAGGGAGCCGGCCTTGTCGTTGGTGCCAGACGCCCGGGCGCCGCCGAACGGCTGCTGACCGACCACGGCCCCGGTCGGCTTGTCGTTCACGTAGAAGTTGCCGGCCGAGTTGCGAAGCCGCTGCGCGGCGTGCTCGACCGCCCGCCGGTCGGTGGCGAACACGGCCCCGGTGAGCGCGTACGGCGATGTGCTGTCGACCAGATCGAGGGCATCGTCCACGCGCTTCTCGTCGTACACGAAGGCGGTCACGACCGGCCCGAACAGCTCGCGTCGCATGAGGTCGAACGACGGGTCGGAGGTGGTGATCACGGTCGGCGAGACGAACCACCCCTTGGAGTCGTCGGTCGAGCCACCCACCAGCACCTCGGCCTTCCCACTCGACCTGGCCTGCTCGATGGCGTCGGCCTGGGTCGTGAACGAGCTCTTGTCGATCACCGCACCCATGAAGTTGCGGAAATCCGTCACGTCGCCGATCGGGATGTCGCCGACCTCCTCCTCCAGCAACTCGCGCACGCGGGGCCACAGATTGGACGGCGCGTACACGCGCGACGCCGCCGAGCACTTCTGGCCCTGGTACTCGAAGCCGCCGCGGACGATGGCGGTGGCCGCAGCATCGGGGTCGGCGGAGGGGTCGAGGAAGATGTAGTCCTTGCCGCCGGTCTCGCCGACGATCCGCGGATACCCGTGGTATCTGTCGATGTTCGCGCCGACCGTGCGCCACATCGACTGGAACACCGCGGTGGAGCCGGTGAAGTGGATGCCGGCCAGCTCCGGATGGTCGAGCACCGGGCCGCCGATCTTGCCGCCCGAACCCAGCACCATGTTGATCACGCCCGGCGGCAGGCCCGCCTCGGCCAGGAGCTGCATCAGGAAGTGGGCCGAGTAGACGGCGGTGGAGGCCGGCTTGAACACCACCGTGTTGCCCATCATGGCGGGGGCGGTGGGCAGGTTGCCGGCGATGGCGGTGAAGTTGAACGGCGACACCGCGAACACGAAGCCCTCCAGCGGCCGGTACTCGACGCGATTCCAGACGCCCGGCGAGGAGATCGGCTGCTCGCTCATCAGGCGGTGCATGTAGGACACGTTGAACCGCCAGAAGTCGGCCAGTTCGCAGGCCGCGTCGATCTCGGCCTGGAACGCCGTCTTCGACTGGCCCAGCATGGTGGCCGCGTTCATGGTGTCGCGCCACGGCCCGGCCAGCAGGTCGGCTGCCCGCAGAAACACCGCGGCCCTCGCCTCCCACGGCAGCTCGCTCCACTCCCGGCGGGCCTCCGCCGCGGCCTCGACGGCCTGCGCGACCTCGGCCTCGCCGCCCTGGTGGTAGGTGGCCAGGACGTGCTGGTGGTTGTGCGGCATCACCGCCTCGGCGGTGGCGCCGGTGCGCACCTCGCGCCCGCCGATCACCATCGGCACCTCGACCGGGGTGGACGCCATCTCGTCCAGCCGGGCCTTCAGCGACGCCCGCTCGGGCGATCCGGGAGCGTAGCCCCGCACCGGCTCGTTGACGGGCGGAGGCGGTTGGAAGATGCCGGCGCTCACGACGCCCTAGCCTACCCGCTGTCGCGCCACCCGGGGCCAGGCCCCTGGGGCCAGGCCCCGGTTTCTCATCAGGCAACGACGGCTCGGCGGTGGTGGACGCTCCACCCCGACGCCAGCACGACGAGGCCGACCAGCGCGCAGAAGACGTAGCCCGTGGTGATCAGGCCCCACGCCTGCTCGGCGAGGCCGAACGCGACCACCGGCAGCACCAGGCCGACATACAGCACCAGGAAGTAGGTCGAGGACACCTGCCCCCGCCGCTCGGCGGGCGCGCTCGCGGTGAGCAGCCCCAGCCCGCCGCCCACGATCGTGCCCTGGGCGAGCCCGGCGACCACCGCCGCGGCGACCAGTGCGACCACGGTCTTTGCCTCCAGCGCCGCCGCCAGGAGCACCAGCGAGAAGGCCAGGCCGACGCAGCCCGCCGGCAGCGCCCGCGTCGGTGACACCCACTGGGCGATCATCTGCCCGGCCACGGAGAAGCCGAACAGCGCCGTCACCAGCGCGCCCGTGGCGAGCGGGTCGGTGATCCCCAGCACCTCCCCCATCATCGCCGGCCCCACCGAACCGAACACGCCGGACACCCCGAACGCCGCCACCCCGGCCGTGGCCGCCGGCACGAACACGCGGCGCACCGCGTCGGGCAGCCGCAGCCCGCCGAAGTCGAGGTCGAAGCCGCGCCGCTCCACCGTCTCCGGCATCCGCGGGTGCAGCAGCAGGCCGGCCGCGAGCAGGGCCAGCCACACGACGTAGGTGAGCCGGATCGGCGCCCGCGCGTACTGCGCCAGGAACCCCGCCGCCAGCGGCCCGACCGCCAGACCGCCCAGGTTGGCCGTCACCGCCAGCCTGGTGGCCCGCCCCCGGTCCTCGCCCAGGTCGACCAGCCAGGCGGTGCAGGTGCCGGTGTAGACGCCGGCCGTGAGACCGATCAGGGCCCGCCCGACGAGCAGCGCGGCCAGGTCCTGCGCAAGCACGAACACGGCCATGGCGACGACTCCGAGGGCCAGCGCCGCCGCCAGCGGCGGCTTGCGGCCGATGTTGTCGGAGAGCCGGCCGAATACGAACAGCGACGACATGACGCCGACGCCGTACACGGCGAACACGATCGTCACGTCGAGCGACGAGATCCCGAACTGCTCGACGTAGAAGGGGTAGAGCGGCGTCGAGATCGTGGTCGCGGCCATGGCGGCTGCGAACGTGGCAGCGACGATCGCGCTCGCGGAGGGCCTGCGCATCGGCTACCTGATGTGCGGGAGCAGCACCCGCGCGGTGCCGTCGACCACCAGGGTCTCCCCAACCCAGGCCCGGGTCTCCAGCGTCGCCCGGCCGCGGCCGTCGACCTCCGCGACCACCACCTCGCAGCGCACGTCATCGCCTGGGCGAACGGGCGCGCGGAACCGCAGCTCCTGGCCCAGGTACACGCTTCCCGGCCCGGGCAGGTCGTTGCCCAGGAGCGCCGAGATGAACCCCGCCGTCAGCATGCCGTGAGCAATCCGCCCGCCGAACCGCGTGCCGGCTGCGAACTCGTCGTCGAAGTGCAGCGGATTGCGGTCGCCGCACGCCGCCGCGAAGTCCTCGATCGTCTGCTCCGAGACGTGGAACTCGCGCTCCACCCGCTGGCCGACCTGCACGCTCACAGCCGCAGCCCGCCGTTGATATCGAGGCAGGTCCCTGTCACGTAATCGCCGTCGCGGGCCAGGAACAGCACGCCCCGGGCCACGTCGTCGGGCGTCCCGAAGCGGCCCAGCGGGATCCGCGCGAGCAGGTTCTCGGCCACCCGTTCGGGCACCTGGCGCAGCATGTCGGTGTCGATGAACCCGGGGCACACGCAGTTGGCGGTGACGCCGAACCGGGCCAGCTCGAGCGCCAGGGCCTTCGTCCACGCGATCAGGCCGCCCTTGCTGGCGGCGTAGTTGGCCTGGCCGAAGTTGCCGATCTCGCCCACGAAACTGGACACGGTGACGATGCGGCCGTGGCCGGCCTCGCACATCGGCTCGATCGCTGCCCGGGTCACCCGGTGGGTGCCGGTGAGGTTGGTCTCGAGCACCTCGGTGAACTGCTCGTCGGTCATCCGCCGCATGGTCACATCGCGGGTGATACCCGCGTTGTTGACCAGCACATCCAGCCTGCCGAACTCGTCCATGGCGGCCTGCACCAGGGACGGCCCGGTGGCGGGGTCCGCGATCGACCCGGAGACCACGATCGCCCGCCCGCCGCCGTCGCGAATCCCGGCCGCCACCTGCTGGGCCGCATCGACCGACGACTGGCAGTTGATCACCACCGCGCAGCCCGCCTCGGCCAGCCGCTCACACACCGCGCGCCCGATACCGCGGGCGCCGCCGGTGACGATGGCCGCCCTCCCCTCCAACGTGACGGTCACACGCCGGAAGGCGTGGAGCTCGGGAGGAGCAGGAGATCCCGGATGGAGACGATGCCCACCAGCTTTCCGGAGTCCACGATCGGCACGTGCCGGAACCCGCCGTGGATCATCATCATGGCCGCCTCGCCGTGCGTGGCGTGGGAGTCGACGGTGATCGGGTCGCGGGTCATCCAGTCGCCCACGGTGCCGTCGATACGGCCGGCGCCGACCGCGCGCAGGACGTCGCGCTCGGTCATGATCCCGGCCAGCCGGTCGCCGTCCATGACCAGGATCGCGCCCACACGGCGCTCGGCCATGCGGCGGGCCGCGTCGACCATCGCGTCCGACTCGGAGGCGGTCAGCAGGTGCCGGCTCATGGTGGACGCGACCGTCTCGTGGCGGCCCCGCTGGTACTTGACGTTCACCCCGCGATCTTACAGGCGGCGAGGGGTTGCGGCGAGGCCGGTACCATGAAGACATGCCCGCTCAGGCCTATCGCGGAAAGCCCTGCGTGTGCCAGCACCGGCTGGAGCTGTGCGACCAGCGGTGCGTGGAAGACCTCATGCGCACCACCTTCTACATGGCCTGCCTGAAGCTGACCGACCGCCGGTGCCTGGTTGTCGGCGCAGGCTCGGTCGGGCTGGAGAAGGTCGAGGGTCTGATGGCCTGCGGCGCGCGCGTGCACGTGGTGGCGCCCGTTGCCTGCGCCGAGATCGAGGAGCTGGCGGCGACCGGCGACCTCGAGTGGTCGCGCCGTGAGTTCCGTGCCGGCGATCTGGAGGGGCACTTCCTGGCCATCGCCGCCACCGCCGACACCGACGTCAACGTGGCGGTGTTCGAGGAGGCCGAGAGCCGCTCGATGCTGTGCAACGTGGTCGACGTCCCGCCGCTGTGCTCCTTCATCCTGCCGGCCATCGTGCGCAGCGGCCCGATCGCGATCGCAATCTCGACCGCCGGCTCCAGCCCGGCGCTGGCCAAGCGCATGAAACGCGAGATCAGCGAGCTGTACGGCCCCGAGCACGCCGCGCTGGCGGAGATCCTGAACGACCTGCGCGGCTGGGCCAAGGCGACGCTCCCCACCTACGGCGATCGCAAGCGGTTCTTCGAGGGCATCGTGAACGGCGATCCCGACCCGGTGGCGCGGCTCCGCGCGGGTCAGCGCCCGGCGCGCGACGAGCTGATCCGAGAGCGCCGCCCGGCAGCCGAGGCCGCCGTCGCCGCCCCGGCTACTTGAACCGGTAGGTGATCCGCCCGCGGGTGAGGTCGTAGGGGGACAGCTCGACCTTGACCCTGTCGCCGGGCAGGATGCGGATGTAGTAGCGGCGCATCTTGCCGGAGATGTGGCCCAGTACCGTGTGGCCGTTGTCGAGCTGCACCCGGAACATCGTGTTCGGAAGGGCCTCGGTCACCTCGCCCTCGACCTCGATCGTCTCTTCCTTGGCCACGCGCGAAAGGCTACCCCACCACGCTCACATTCGTGGCTTCCATGCCCTTGCGCCCCTCCTGCGGCTCGTATTCGACCCGCTGCCCCTCCTCGAGGTTTCGGAACCCCGCCCCGGAGATGTTGGAGAAGTGGATGAAGAGATCGGACCCACCGTCGTCAGGCTGGATGAACCCGTAGCCCTTCGCCTGCGAGAACCATTTGACAGTGCCAGTGGCCATGAAGCTGCTCTCCTGGTCAGATGGTTTTGAACGACGCAGGAGACCCTTCCGGTACCACACGCACGTCCATGCCCCGAACCGCCCGGGAGCACCCGCGCACTATAGCGAGGGAAGGCTGGCCTGGCGAGGCGCCGCCAGGCGTGTTCCAGAGCCGTTACGCGCTGGCTTCTGCGACCGGATCGGACGCGTCCGGGGCGTCCGCTTCCGAGGTCTCCGAGGTGCCGTTGGAAGAGGCGCCGTCGTCGGCCGTCTTGCGCCGCCGGCCACGGCCCCTGCGGCGCCGGTCGCGGCGGTCGGCGGAGGCCCCCACGGGCTCTCCGCGGGCGATCTTGCGCACCGCGCCGGGGCGCGAGTCGCGGACGGTCTGACCGTCGGGCGATACGACCTCGAACTCCACCCGCACACGGCCGCGAACGCCCGAGGTCTTGAGCTGAGCGAGCACCCTGCGTGCGGCGTCGTCGGCCAGCACCTGCGCCTCGTCGGGCTCCAGCGCGATCACCAGCCCCGCCCCGTCCACGTCGACTCGAGCCGTGCGATCGCTGCGCGACGGGTCGTTGAGCAGCTTTGCGACCGAGCACTGGAGCGGCGCCACCTCGGCGGCGGCGCGCCGCACCTCGGCCGCCGACGCAAACCGCGCCTCCCCGCCGGGAAGCCTCCACAAGGGCGGCTGGTCTCCCTGCACCTGGCCCGCCATTACGGTGTCGGCGTCGTCGCGCAGGCGCACCGCCACCTCCGGCGCGACCTCGATCTCCTGCCCGTCCTGGCCGCGCGCCAGAGCCACCGCCGGCGGGGTCGAGCCGACCACGGCGCCGTTGAACGACACGCTCTGTCCGCGATCCGACTCGGCCTTTCGCTTCGCCCGTTTGGCCGCCTTGGTGCGCTGGATCGGAGCCGGGATGTTGGAGCCGAGAGCGGCGGCCAGCCGGTTCGGGTCGGCGGACAGCTCGCGCCGGGCGAGGTCGATCATCCGCTCGGCCGCGGAACCTCGGCGCGGTGATGCAACGGCCAGCAGTGCGGCACCGGCCTCCAGCGGCGCCGTCCGAGCCACCGTCGCCAGCCGCAGCGAGGCCTCGGCGTGCGCGGTGTCCGACCCCGCGCCGGCCAGCGCACCGAGCAGGCTCCGCCCGTCCTGGATGTGGCTGCCGGCGTACCGGTACTGATGGTCGCGGGCGGCCTTCGCGAGCTGCCATGTCCAGGCCACGATGCGGTCGGCAGGGGCTTCGATCTTGCCGTCCCCCATGGCCAGCAGCAGCACCCGGGCGCCCTGGCCGCGGTCCTGCTGCCACGGCGGCGCGGCCTCCACCAGCCGGCAGGCCATGGCGAACGTGGTCTGGCTGGGCCGCTGCGCCGCCAGGTCGCCCAGCGCCGTCAGACGCAGCCGGCGATGCTTGTTCTCCGCCGCGCACGTGAACAGGAACAGCTCGCGGGCCTCCGGGTTGAGAGACGCGATCCGCTCGGCCAGCATGTGGACGTCGGCCGGGGTGACCGACCGCGCAGCCACGACGCCCCACGCCCGCTGCTCGTCCAGCGCCAGCTTCGAGGCGTCGACCAGCTTCCACTGGTTTGCGATGACCGCGATCCGCCGCTCCGGATCGTCCGAAACCGGCACCATCCACGACCCTTCCTTGACGATCGGCCGCGGCGGCTTGCGCCGCCGGCGCCGTCGCGGCGGGGGCGGCGTGACCAGCGCGCCGGGCCGGTAGGCGTCGACGCCGAGCAGGGAGTGCAGGGTCACCGTGCGCTCGGTGTGCGGGGCCCCGGGCTCGGCGAAATCGACCACGATGCCGGCCTCCTTGCGCCGGTGCAGGCGCATGATCCGCCCCACCCGCTGCTGGTACACACGCCGGCTGGCGGTGGGAGCCAGATGCATGCACACGGTGGCCCTGGGTGCGTTCCAGCCCTCGGCCAGAATCTGCGCGTTGACCAGCACGTTGATCTCGCCCCGCTCGTACGCAGCCAGCGTCTCGGCCAGCTCCCTGGGCGGCGTGCGGCCGGACACGGCGGCGGCGGCCAGGCCGATCGCCCGCATCGCGGCGGCGACGCGCTCGGCGTGAGCGACGCCGGCGGCGTACACGATGCCCGGCGTGTCGCCGAAC
>JBQCGJ010000215.1:0-13107 GCA_051955775.1 Gaiellales bacterium
CGATTCGAGATCGAAGTAGTGGAACCGCGACGGGTCGACTGACAGCTGCGCCGTGTGACCCGGCCGGGCAGTCGTCCGGGGGTCGACGCACGCGGTGCACACGGTCACGTCGTCCGCGGCCACCAGCGGCACCGCGACCTCGTGCACGGGATCGTCGCTGACCGCGCTTGCGGCCCCGGTGGTGGCGGGGGCGGCGTTCACGCTGAAGATCAGGTTGACCTCGGCGCCGAGCTCCTCGGCGAGATCGACGCGCACCTGCATCGTCGCCCGTGACTCGTCCCGCCACAGGCTTGCATCCTGGAAGTCGGACGGGCGGATCCCCAGCACCACTGTGCGGCCGTTGTACGCGCGCAGATCGTGTCTCGGGGAGATCGGCAGCCGGTGCTCGCCGAAGCACACCTCGCCTCCCTCGACCCTGGCCTCGAACAGGTTCATCGACGGCGACCCGATGAACGCCGCCACGAACAGGTTCGCGGGATCCCGGTACAGCGTCTGGGGCGTGTCCAGCTGCTGCACCACCCCGTCGCGCATGACCGCCACCCGGTCGCCCAGCGTCATCGCCTCGACCTGGTCATGCGTCACGTAGATGGTCGTCGTATGCAGACGGTCGCGCAGCCGGGCCAGTTCGCCTCGCATCTGCACGCGTAGCTTGGCGTCCAGGTTCGACAGCGGCTCGTCCATCAGGAACGCTTGCGGCTCGCGCACCATCGCCCGGCCCATGGCCACACGCTGGCGCTGCCCGCCGGACAGCGCCACCGGCTTGCGGTCGAGCAGCGGCTCCAGCCCCAGGATGTGGGCGACGTCGCGCACCTTGTCCTGGACCTCGGACTTTGGCCGGTGCCGCAGCTTGAGGCCGATGCCCAGATTCTGGGCAACGGTCATGTGCGGATACAGGGCGTAGTTCTGGAACACCATCGCGATGTCGCGGTCGCGCGGCGGCACGTCGGTCACCACCCGGTCGCCGATCACCACCTCGCCGGCGGTCACCTCCTCCAGGCCGGCCACGATCCGAAGCAGCGTCGACTTGCCGCAGCCGGACGGGCCCACGAGCACCATGAACTCGCCGTCCTGGATCTCGAGCGACACGCGGTCGACCGCCAGCACATCGTTGGCGAACCGCTTCGTCACGTGATCGAGCACGATCCTGGCCATCTGTGTCTCCTCCGAAGCTTGTCAGGTGGTGCGGTGAGCGGTCAATTCGCGGACGGCGCGCAGCCCGCTTGCTGCATCGCCGTTCAGAAGGTCGAAACCGAGCAGCGCCGCGCCGGTCACCGGCGGCGAGCGCAGGACGATCAGGTGGGCCCCCGGGACCGCGCGGTCGACGCCCGCCTCGACCCTGGCATGGAACACGCCGCTGCGACTGCGGGCGATCCCGCCGCCCAGCACCACGTCGGGTGTGCGGCGGGTGAGCCGCAGCCGGCGTGCGGCGGCGCCCACCATCGCGGACACCTCGTCTGCCAGGCGCGTGACGAGATTCTCCGCCACCGGGTCGCCGGCGTCCGCCACTCGCAGCGCAACCTTCGCCATGTCCAGCATCTGCCGGGTGGGCACCTTGCCGGTATGCAGCGCCTCGATCACCGCCTTGGGGCTGCGCAGCCCGAAGTGCTTCAGCATCGCCGGCTCGAGGGCCGTGCGCGGCCCGCGTCCGTCACGCGCGCGCATGCACGCCCCGATCGCTCCCACCGCGAGATCGCCGCCGCCGCCCCAGTCGCCCGTCAGCGGGCCCAGCGCCGGGAACCGGAAGATGCGGCCGTCCGCGGACACCCCGGAGCAGTTCAGTCCCGTGCCGCACACCACCCCGATCCCCCAGCCGCGGTCGGTGCCCGCACGCAGCACCGCGAAGGTGTCGTTTCGCAGCAGCACCTGATCCACCAGCCCGGTTGCGCGCAGGGCCCGCAGCATGCGCCGCTCGTCCACCGGGAGGTCGGCTCCGGCCAGGCAGAAAGCGCCGACCTGGGCCACCGGCCCGTCCCCATTGGGCAGCCCGGCCTGGTCGGCCGCGCGGCGGATGGAGTCGGTCAGCCTCGCCACCGAGCGGTCGTGGTCGGATGGGTGGAACGAGGCCCCGCGGCCGCGCACCGACGCCAGCAGCCGCCCGGTGTTGTCGAGCAGCGCGACGTCGGTCTTGGACGCGCCGCCGTCGGCGGCCAGCACGGCGGCGCTCACGGCTCGACCACCTCGTCCAGCCGGACGAGGTCGGCGCCCTGCCCGCGCAGTCCGGCGATCACATGGGGCAGCGCGCGAACCGTGGCCGACGGCCAGGAGTGCAGCAGCACCACCGCACCGTCTCCATGCTGGGCCACGCCGTCGAGCACGGCCGAGGCGACCCCGCGTGGCGTGGCCTGCGGGTGCCAGTCGCGGGGGTCGACATCCCATCCGTGGTGGCGGTAGCCAAGCCGCTCCAGCGCAGCGTTCACCCGCGTGTCGTCCCCGCCGTCCCCGTACGGGCACCGAAACCACGGCCGGGGATCGATGCCGGCGGCCTCGCCGATGGCATCGGCGGCACGGCGCAGGTCACGCTCGATTCCCTCGTCGGTCAGCAACACCATGGGAGCGTGCCAGTGCGAGTGGCTGCCCACAAGGTGGCCGTCGCCGGCGATACGCCGGGCCAGCCGGGGATTCGCCTGTGCCCACGCGCCCTGGACGAAGAACGTCGCCCGCACGCGTTCCCGGGCCAGCAGGGCCACCAACTCGCCGGGGGTGGTCTCATCGCCGGGGTGGTCGCGATGCTCCGCGTCCACGGTCAGCGCGACCCGCGGCCGGCCGCGCTCACTCACGGGTGGTCACCTTGGACGCCTGGGTGTAGGTGCCCGGCGCCAGCCCGCGCAGGTTCGCGAGCCGCCAGGACAGGAGCTGCGCCGGCACGACGGCGGCGGCCGACGTCAGGCCGCGATCGAGCTCGCCCGTGGCCAGTCCCATGGCGCCGGCGGGCGCCTCGCCGTCGGGGCTGACGACCAGCACCGCCGATCCCGCCCCGGCCAGCTCCGTCGCCAGCCGCAGATCCAGTTCGTGGGTGGCCGGCTCGGTCGCCAGCACCATCGCAGCCTGCTCGGGGCCGGCCAGCTCCAGCGGCCCGTGCCGGAACTGCGCGGTCTGCAGCGACTCGGCGGGGAAGCGTGCCGCCTCTTTGAGCGTCAGCGCACCCATCTCTGCCGCCGGCCGCGCGCAGCCGCGCGCGAGCAGGTGCAGCGAGGGCCGGTCGCCCAGCCACTCCGCCAGCTCGCCGGCCCGCGCCTCCGCACCGCCCAGCATGCGCTCCACCGCCGCCGCTGCCTGCTGCGCGCCGTCCGCCGGCCGGCAGCCGAGCGCCACGGCCACCGAGCGAAGCGCCACCAGGGTCGCCACGAACGTCATGGTGGACGGCCCCGTCTCGTCACCGGCCCGGGTGTCCAGGCTGATCGCCGCGGCGCCGGCCAGCGGGTTGGACAGGCCGTTGGTGACGGACACCAGCGCGGGTGGGCGCGGCCGGTCGGCCAGCGTGTGGGCCAGGCGCACCAGCTCGGCGCTCTCGCCGGACTGGCTGACCGCGATCACCAGGGTGTCCTGCGTGACGGCCGGCAGGCGGAAGTGCAGCAGCTCGGCGGCGTCCACCATCGTGGTCGCCACGCCTGCCTCGCCCAGCAGCGTGACCGGGGCGTAGCAGGCGTCGTACGAGCTTCCCATGCCCGTGAACACGACCGACCGCGCGGCGACCGAGCGCTCGCGCAGCACCTCCAGCAGATCCGCCTGTTCCCGCATCGCCGCGTGCGCCCGCAGGATGGCCTGCGGCTGCCCGGCGATCTCCGCCAGGAATCTATCAGGAAAGTTTCCTAACCATTTCATCCGTTCGTAGATTACAATGGACTGCGGTGGGAGTGAAGATCGCGGTCATCGGAGCCGGCTCCACGTACACCCCGGAGCTGGTGGAGGGGATCGGCCGCCGGGCCGAGCTCCTGGCCGTCGACGAGCTCGCCCTGCATGACATCGACGCCGGCCGGCTGGAGGTCGTGGGAGGCCTCGCCCGGCGGATGCTCGACCGGGCCGGCTACCGCGGACGGTTGCGGTTGACGCAGAACCGGCCGGAAGCGGTGGAGGGGGCGGGCTTCGTTCTGGTGCAGCTGCGCGTGGGCGGCCTGGCCGCGCGGCTGAACGACGAGACGATCCCCCCGCGGTTCGGCTGCCTCGGCCAGGAGACCACCGGCGCCGGCGGGTTCGCGAAGGGGCTGCGCACCGTGCCGGTGGTGCTGGACATCGCGGAGGACATGGCACGCCTGGGCGGGGACGGCGCGTGGCTGCTGGACTTCACGAATCCCGCGGGCCTGGTAACCCAGGCGCTGTCCGACCACGGCCACCGCGCGATCGGCCTGTGCAACATCCCCATCGGCTTTCAGCGGGAGTTCGCCAAGCAGCTCGGGGTGGAGGCCGAGCGGGTGCAGCTGGAACACGTCGGCCTGAACCACCTGTCGTGGGAGCGGGGCGTGCTGGTGGACGGCGAGGACCGGCTGCCCGGTCTGATCGAGACGTTCTCCGACCAGCTCGGCGAGCTGGTCGACATGCCGGGCAGCGTTGTGCGCATGCTGGGCGCGCTGCCCTCCTACTACCTGCGGTACTTCTACTTCCCGCGCGAGACGGTGGCCAAGCAGGCCGACGAGACGCCTCGCGCGAAGCAGGTGATGGAGATCGAGGCGCAGTTGCTCGAGATGTACACCGACCCCGGCCTGGACACGAAGCCGAAGCTGCTCGAGCAGCGGGGAGGCGCGTTCTACTCGGAGGCCGCGGCCATGCTCGTGGAGTCGCTGCAGCTCGACCGCGGCGACGTGCAGGTGGTGAACGTGCGCAACGCCGGCGCGATCCCCAACGTCGACGCCGAGGCGGTGGTGGAGGTGCCGTGCCGGATCACGGCGAGCGGCGCCGAGCCGCTGCCGCAACGTCCGCTCCCGCCCGAGATGCTAGGCCTGGTGGAGCAGGTCAAGGCGTATGAGCGGCTGACCGCGGAGGCCGCCGTCAGCGGCGACCGGACGGTCGCGCTGAAGGCGCTGATGGCCAACCCGCTGGTGCTCGGATTCGAGGTGGCGGAGCCGCTGCTGGACGCCATCCTGGAGGCCAACCGGGAGCTGCTGCCGCGGTTCTTCGCCGCCGGCCGGCAGGCGGCGCCCGCCTCCTAGATCAGGTTACGGCGCGGCGGAGGCGCTCCGAGGCCGTCGGTATGATCGCGGCCGATGCCCGATCCAGTGCTGGCGACGCTCTCTGCCGACCTCCCGCTGGTCTCGCCTGACCAGGACCGGCTGGGATACACGGCATTCGCCGGACTTGTCGCCAACGCGATCGCGGCCGCGCCGGCCGACGGAGTGTCGATCGGTGTGCACGGGGGCGCCGGCACCGGCCGCACCAGCGTCGTGAACTTCGTGCGCGGCCGGCTGTCCGCGGCGCCGGACACGCTCGTGGTCGATTTCAACCCGTGGCTGCTGGGGGCCGAGCTCGACGTCTGCGAGCGGTTCTTCGCCCACGTCGAGCCTCTCATCCGCCAGCCCGCGCACCAGCCGGAGCAGGGCGGCGACGCGGCGCAGGCACGCGACCGCCTGGCCGCCGCCCTGCGCGCCCGCGGCGGCCACGTGGTCGTGGTGATGGACGACCTCGACCGGCTGTCGGCCGCCGGCATGCGTGAGGTGGGCCGGCTCGTGCGCTCGGTCGGCGGGTTGCCGAATCTGGTGTACCTCCTGGTGTTCGATCGCGCCCGCCGGGACGCCGAGGAGGTATCGCGGGTGGTGCAGCTGCCGCTCGACCTGCCGCTGCCCGAGAGCGGCGCCCTGCCGCAGCTCTTTCTCGACCATCTGCGCGACCTGCTGGAGCGCCATCCGCCGCCGGCCGTGGTCACCCAGCACCACTTCGACCAGGCCTTCTCGCCGGGCATCGAGACGCTGCTGCGGACGCCCCGCGACGTCGTGCGGCTGGTGAACGCGCTGAGCGTCAGCTACCCGCCTCTGAGCGAGGAGGTGAACACCGCCGACTTCATCGCGGTGGAGGCGCTGCGCGTGTTCGTGCCCGGTCTGCACGACGTCATCCGCCGGAACCCCTCCCGGTTTGCCGGCACCAGCCGCCCGCGCAGCGCCGCCGCCGTGGACGCCGACACCAAGGCGTTCCACGAGGCGTGGCGGGAGGCGCTGGAGCCCGCCGTGCAGCTTGGCGTGACCACCCTCGTGCTGCGTCTGTTCCCGTCCGTGCCCGACTTCGAAGGGCTGATCATCCAGCGCGACTCGCCCTCGGACACCGCCCGCCGGGAACTGCGCGTGGCCAGCGGAGAGCTGTTCCCCGCGTACTTCCGGTTGGCGGTGCCCGCCACCACCATCTCCAACGCCGAGATGGACTCGCTGCTGGCTCAGGCCACCAGTGCCGAGACGTTTGCGGCCCTGCTGGTGCGACTGGCCCGCGAGCAGGGCGACGGCGGCCGGCGGGCGGAGGGCTTCCTGGATAGGCTGATCGACCTTGTTCCGGCGCTCACCGGGGAGCAGGTGGCGCCGGCGGTGGGCGGGCTGCTGGAAGCCGGCGATCAGGTGGGGACGGATCTGGACGACCGCCTGGTGGCGCTGATGAAGGCGGTGCTCGCGCGCATCGAGCCCGGCCCACGGCTGGTGCTGCTGAGGGCTGAGATGGGCCGGCGGGCCGGGGTCGGGCTGATCGTGTCCGAGGTGGCGCGGCTGGGCCGCGAGCATGGACGCCACGGCGGCGCGCCGGAGGCCCGCGAGGGCGGGCCAACCGTCGACCTGGAGGGCCTCGGCGCACTGGAGCAGGTGGCGCTGACCAGGATCCGTGAGGCGGCGGCGGCGGAGCGGCTCGTGAACGTGCCCAGGCTGTCCGTGGTGCTCGACAGGTGGCGGGTGTGGGACCGCAACGAATGCCAGCGGTGGGTCGCCCAGGCAGTGGCGCGGGACGACGCGCTGGGCAAGCTGCTCGCCGGTTTCGTGGAGCCGGTGCGCGGCCCCATGGGAGGTGACTGGGGAGCTCACGGCCCGCGCCGGCTGGACCTCGATGCGCTGGGCGCGCTGATCCCGCCCGAGCAGATCGCGGATCGCGTGCGTCGCCTGGCGGGAGAACGGACGGCGACCGGCTCCGCGCAGACCGCGCTGGAGCTCTTTGTGGTGGAATACGGCCAACGGCAGGAGGACGGCGATGCCGGTGGCTCCGGCCGGGAGGGTGTCAGCCAGGCGGAGGAGTGACATGCACCGAGGATCCCTGCACGAGGTCCGGCCGGACGCGTTCAACTATGTGTGGGACAACTCGATCGAGCCCGCGCTGTCGGTCGAGTCGGGCTCTGAGGTGGTGCTGCACGTCCGCGACGCGTCGGACGAGCAGATCGGCCCGCAGTCGGGTGTGGACGCGGTCGGCTCGCTCGACTTCTCGCACATCAATCCGGTGTCCGGCCCGGTGGAGGTGCGCGGCGCCCGCGCAGGCGACGTGCTGGCCGTCGAGATCCTCGAGTTCGCGCCCCGTGACTGGGGCTGGACGGCGCTGATCCCCGGCTTTGGCCTGCTGGCCGACGAGTTCCCCGAGCCCTGGCTGCGTATCTCGAAGGTCGACGCGGAGCGCGGCCGGGTGGCCTTCGCCGAGGGAATCACGCTGCCGTACGAGCCGTTCCCGGGCACGATCGGCGTCGCTCCCGCCGAGCCGGGTGAGCACTCGATCGTGCCGCCGTCGGACTGGGGCGGCAACATGGACATCAAGCACCTGCGGGCCGGCTCGACGCTGTATCTGCCCGTCGGTGTGGACGGGGCGCGGTTCTCGGTGGGCGACACCCACGCGGCGATGGGCGACGCCGAGGTGTGCGGGACGGCGGTGGAGACCGCGATGGACATCACCGTGCGGCTGACGGTGCGCCGCGACGTGTCGACGAGCGCGCCCCAGTACGACGTGCCGGCCGGCGAGCTGGCCCGCACGGAGCGCTCGGCATACCACGTGTGCACGGGCATCGCGCCGGATCTGATGGAGGCGTCACGGCGCGCGACCCGGTCCATGATCGAGTATCTGGGCAACCGGTACGGGCTGGAGCGTGAGGAGGCGTACGCGCTGGTGTCGGTCGCCTGCGACCTCCGCATCCACGAGCTGGTGGACGTGCCGAACTGGGTTGTGGGGGCGTTCCTGCCCGAGGACATCTTCGAAGGGAGATAGCGATGGCAGCAGAGAGCCAGCCGGCGCGGCAGGCCGGGCTGCGCCGGGAGCTGCGGTTCTGGGAGACGATCGCCCTCTCGATCGGCATCATGGCGCCGACCGCGGCCATGGCGCTGAACGGCGTGGGAGTGGCGGCTCAGGTCGGGCAGGCGGTGCCGCTGGCCATGATCATCGCCACCATCGGCGTGTTCCTGGTCGCGTTCGCGTTCGTACGCCTGGCCCGCCATTACAGCCACGCCGGCTCCGTATACGCGTTCAGCGGGGCGACGCTGGGCCCGCGCGCGGGGTTCTTCTCCGGGTGGGCGCTGTTCGGGACATATCTGGCGTTCACGTGTGCGTCGTGCTGCGAGGTGGGGCTGTTCTTTCCCGCGTTTCTGAACGGCGCCGGGATCTGGAGCGGCTCCGAGTGGATCTGGTTCACGCTGGCTACCGCGGCCCTGATCTCGCTCATCGCCTACGGCGAGATCAAGATCACGACCCGCGCATTGCTGTCGATCGAGACGGTCTCGGTGAGCCTGATCCTGATCCTCATGATCGTCATCTTCCTCAAGCTGGCGGGCGTGGGCACGGCACCGCCGAACGCCGGCTTCTCGACCGACGTGTTCCACCTGCCGAGTGGGACGGGCCACTCCGCGCTGGGTCTGGGCATCGTGCTCGCATTCCTGTCGTACGGCGGTTTCGAGGGCGCCGCGGCGCTTGGCGAGGAGACCAACAACCCGCGCCTCGAGATCCCCAAGGCCATCCGCACCGCCGTGCTCGCGGCGGGCATCTTCTACACCCTGTGCTTCCTCGCCCAGTCCTGGGGCTTCGGCACCAACGCGGCCGGCGTGCATGCCTTCGCAAATACGGGAACGCCGCTTTCCGATCTGGCGACGTCGTATGTGGGCTCGTGGATGAGCAACCTGATCAATCTGGGCGCCGCGGTGAGCGCGTTCGCGAGCGCCCTGGGCACGGCCACCGGCGCGTCGCGGATCCTGTTCGCGATGGGTCGCGACGGGTTCGGGCCGCACCGGCTGGGCACGTCATCCCGGCGCACCGGAGCGCCTGCAACCGCACTGGCCGTGGTCATGGCCGTCGCGGTGACCTGGATGGTCGCCCAGCGGCTCAACGGCACGACCGTCGTCAACGCGTTCTTCTACCCGGGGACGATCGGCGTGCTGAGCATGATCGTGGCGTACATCGTGACCAACCTCGGAGCCCTCAAGCTGTTCGTCGTCGACCGTGGCGAGCGCACGCTGGCGATGGTCATCCCGCCGATCGCGATCGCATTCCTGGTGTACGTCTTCTACCGCAACGCGGTTGGCGTCCCATGGCCGTACAGCCGGTTTCCGTGGGTGGTCGCGGCCTGGGCGCTGATCGGGGCCGGGATCGTCGTGCTGATCCCCGGCCTGGCACGGCGCATCGGCACGTCGATGTCGCAACTCGGGCAGGCGGAGGCCGCCGGCGACTGAACGCAACTCCCGGAACAAGCGTCTAGCGGATGCCTAGGTACTGTCCAGTGGAGTACCTACGGGTCTAATGGTCCCCACGGCGGTCCCATAGGATCGTAACTATGCAGGTAGCGCACGCCGACCCCGCCGGCGCTCTCCGGCCAGCGGAGGGCATCGCCGTGAGCCGCACTGGGTACGTTCGGGAGCAATGGCCGACCGTGTGATAACCGTTGTCGTAGCGGACGACGAGTGGGCGTGGCGAGAGTCCGTTGTGACCGTGCTGGGGCGTGCCGGCGACCTACGCGTCGTGGGCGCAGCCGAGACCGCCGAGGACGCTCTCGCGCTGGTCGGCGAGCACGCGCCCCGAGTCGCGCTGATCGACCTCGAGATGCCGCTGATGGGCGGCGTGGCGCTGACCAGCGCGATCCGCTCCCACCATCCGCACACCGCCGTGCTCGTGTTCACGGTCTCGCGTCGCGGGTCGGACCTGGTGGACGTGCTGCGGGCCGGTGCGAGCGGGTACTTGGTCAAGCAGGACACACACGATCCGCAAAGGCTGCACGAGGCCATCCGACTGGCGGCCGACGGCGGCGCGGTGTTCACAGGCGAGTATGCGGCGCACGTGGTGCGGGAGATCGCCCACCGTGAGCCGCCCGACCCGGCGGTGCGGTTCGGGCTGACCAACCGCGAGCGGGAGGTGCTGTCGCACCTGGTCGAGGGTCAGTCGAACCGCGAGATCGCCGAGGCGCTGGTGATCACGGAGCAGTCGGTCAAGAACCACGTGTCCAGTGTGCTGGCGAAGCTGCGGGCCCGAAACCGCACCGAGGCCGCGGCCGTGGCCAGGCGGGAGGGGCTGGCGGAGTAGCCTGCCGGCCATGCCGGCGCGGCTCGATCACGTGCAGGTGGCGATGCCCGAGGGCGGGGAGGACGCGGCTCGCGGCTTCTACGCCGGACTGCTCGGGCTGACCGAGATCCCCAAGCCTGAGGCCATGCGGTCGACCGGCGGTGTGTGGTTCGCCGAGGGACTGCATCTGGGGGTGGAGGCGCAATTCGCGCCGGCCCGCAAGGCGCATCCCGGGTTCGCCGTGGACGATCTCGACTCGGCGGCCGAGCGTCTGGCGGCGGCCGGCCACGACGTCGTGTGGGACGAGCGATGGCCGGACGTGCGGCGGTTCCATACCAGTGACCCGTTCGGGAACCGCGTGGAGGTCATGGCCGGATCGGGCTCGCGTGGCTCGGCTGGTACACCTTGAGCCCACCCCCGTCCGGCATCACGATCGTCGTCCACACGCCCCAGCTCTCCTCCACCATGCCGCCGGTCAGCTCGATCCCGCGCCGTTCGAGCTCGGCCATCGTCGCCTTCAGGTCGTCGCACATCAGGAACAGCTCGTGACGTCCGGCCTCCTCCGCCGGGTGGGCGGCCAGCTCGGCCGGCGGTAGCGCGAAGATCAGCCAGCCCTCGTGCGCGTCGACGGACGGCAGCTCCAGCACGTCGCGGAAGAACGCCCGCACGCGCTCCGTTTGCGGGGTGTACACGATCGCGTGGATCCCTGTGATGCCGACGGCGTTGGTCGTGTCAGTCACTGCCGGACCTCCTGTTCATGCCGGTGTCCAGGCACCGTAGTGGCTGCACGCCAGGGCAGCGGCGCGCGAGCCGGCGTCCAGCGCCTCTGCGAGGGTCGCCCCGTCCAACCGGGCGGTGATCACCGCGACGATCAGCGCGTCGCCGGCGCCCAGCGTGTCGACCACCTCGGCCGGTTCCGCGGACCGTTCGACCAACCGGCCGTCGAACGCGAGGCTGCCCTCGCTGCCACGGGTGACCACCGCCGCGCCGGCGCCATGCTCGACGGCCGCCCGGGCCAGGCCCAGTGCGTCGTCGCGGCCCTCTCGGTCGCCCGAGAAGAACACCAGCTCCAGGTGCGGCGCGAGCACCGGAAGCAGCGTCCGCGGCCGCCCTGACATGTCGAGGGACATGCGCGACCCGGCCAGCCTCGCCAGCACGCCGGGGTCGGCGTGCAGGCCGGCCGCGTGCACCCACTCGCAGCCGCGGAGGGTCTCCAGGTCATCCGCGGTCGGCAGCCAGCGTCCACTGGCGCCGACCCGTTCCTCGAGGAAGACGCGCTCACCGTCCGGCCGCAGCTCCACCACGCAGGCCCCCGACGGCTCGCCCGGCCGGACAACGACGCGTCGAGCGTCGATGCCCTAGGCCGCGAGTGCGGCCAGCACCGTTCGCCCGTCCTCGTCGTCGCCCACCGCGCCCGCATACACGACCCGGCGCCCTGCGCGGGCCAGCCCCACAGCGACGTTGAGGGCGTTCCCGCCCACGTGCGTGCGTTTCAGCGATCCGACGTAGCGGTCGATGCAGTTGTCGCCTATCGAGGCGACGACCAGAGGGGGAGGGGCGGGCACCAGGTCACGGTACCCATGTTCACCCGGTGGAGGGAGCAACCGCGCGCAGTACGCGTCCATGCTGGGAAGAGCCCCATCACCCTCCAATCTCCGAGGTCCCGTTGAGACGACTCCGCGTTCTGCCCCTGCTGGCGTTGACGGTGCTGTCCGTCGCCCTGATCGGTGCTCCCGCATCCGCCGATACCACCCTTGGCACCCTGCACGGCTACAGAGACATCATGGTCGACACACACGAGCACGTGTTCGTCACCGGACTGGTCACCGACTCCACCATCGAGGTGATGAGCACGTCCGGTTCGCATGTCGCGTCGATCACGGACGAGCCGAGCGCGGGCGGCATGGTGCTAGACGGCGACAACCTGTACGTCGCGCACTGCAATGGTGCCGACGTGATCGACGAGTTCGACACTCAGACGCTGGCGAAGATCGACAGCTTCCCGGCGAACGTCGGGGGAAATTGCGAGCTCGCGCTGGCGGGCGGGCGGCTGTGGTACTCGGACTCCCCGTTCTCCGGGCTGGGACATCTCGTCTCGGTTTCGCTCGACCCGTCGCACACCGAGGTGGACAGCGGCCGCCAGGTCGGCAGCGTCGATTTCGCAACGACACCGACGCATCCCAACATGCTGGTGGTCGGGGATGCCTATAGCGATCCGCCCTACATGGATGTCCTTGACGTCACCGACCCCGCCAGTGTCGCGGTTGTCACCCACAACCCCGACATCACCAACGGCGGCGGCAGCGTGGAGGACATGAAGATCAGCCCTGACGGATCGACGCTTCTGCTCGCTGCAGGCTCGCCGTACCAGATCGGCTCGTTCTCGCTGCCCAGCCTGACTGCCGGTGTTGCCTATCCGATCGACCCCTATCCCATGGCTGTCGCCGCCTCCCCGGACGGCGCAACGATCGCGGGCGGATCGGCCAGCTACTCCAACACCGTTGCCCTGTTCCACACCGGAAGCTCGACCGCCTTCCGCAAGGTGAGCTTCGGCGACGCCGAGATCTACTGGGGCGGCGTGGCCTTCAGCCAGGACGGCAAGGAGCTGTTCGTGGTCACGAAGGGCGCGACCGCGGCACCGGTGTTCCACGTGGTCTCCAGCCTGCCGCCCGGCTCGCTGAGCATCAAGGC
>JBQCGJ010000216.1:0-8394 GCA_051955775.1 Gaiellales bacterium
GTCTGCAGATCGCGGGGCTGCGTCGAGCCCAGCCAATGCTCTGCCTCGAAGCTGCCGATCTTCGAGGAGTCGAGCATGCCGGTTGGGCTCGAGAAGTACTTGCGTCCTGACTCGTACGAGTTGGCGACCACGGGCATCTTCGCCGCCACCACGTTGCCCACCCGGGCCACGGCCGCCAGGTAGCCGCGGACGCTGAACAGCTTGTGGCTGACCGGGTTGACGGGCAGCGCGGACACGAACCCGCTCACCCCCACCGCCGACATCTGATCGAGAAAGCACCCGCGCCCAACCCCTGCGAGCGCCAGTCCGGCCCGGCACTCGGAGAGGACGTGCGCCGTCCATCCAGAGTACGGGTTCATCAGGCAGTTGTGGTTCGTCTTCGAGACGATCTTGGAGCCGCCGGCGCTGTGCAGATACCAGGACGACGGGAACTTCGAGCAGTCCTGCGCCTGCGCGAACATGCCGTTCTGGTACACGTAGAAGCGGACATGCCGGTTGTAGTGGCGCAGCGTCCGCCAGTAGCGGTGGATCTGCACCGGCAGCCCGACCACGATGTCGGACTGGCGGGCGATAATGGCGAGCTGAGAGGCTGTGAAGTTCGTGCTCTGGTGGCCCTGCAGGCCCGTGAACCCGTGCACCCCTCCGGTCGTCGACGGAAGCGGAGTGAGGGCGTAGGCGGGTGTGGCCAGTGCGAACACGGCCAGGACGGACACGGCGATCGCTCGCATGTGGACTCCAATCGGCGTTGTCATGTCAGCCCTTGAGCACGGTGCCGGAGTACGCGCTCAGGGTTACCTGGCTGACCTTCTGGCCGCCGGGGGTCACGTAGGTGTGGCTCAGCTTCACGGTGACGCTCTTGCCGCCGGGGTTGACCAGCACCAGCCCGCTCGAGTACGTCCGCTGGTAGACACCGTTCTGCAGGTAGCCGCCCACCGTCGAATGGGTCTCGGTCGGCGTACCGATCGACATGTGCAGGATTGGCCCGTCGAGCTGGAGCTGGGTCTGCGTGCCGCCGTCGAAGTGGAGAAGCGCGTGTCCGTTGTTCCCCAGGAGCACGCTTGCAACGTTGAACGCCTCCCACTGGGAAAGGTTCGACGACATGTCGCCAAAGCTGGCGAGCACGGTCTTGCCGTGGGCCTGACTGTCGATCAGCATCTGGATCGACTGCTGCCACACCGAGAGCGTCTCCGCGTCGCGGGGCTGCGTCGACCCGAGCCAGTGCTCCGCCTCGAACGACTGCATGTTGGAGGAGTCGAGCTGCGAGGTCGGCGCGGTGAAGTACTTGCGGCCGGACTCATAGGAGTTCCCGATCACAGAGGCCACCGACGCGACGCTGTTTCCAACCTTCGCGACCGCCGCCAGATACTGGCTGGTGGTGAACGACTTGCCGGTCAGCGGGTCAACGGGCATGCCCGAGACGAAGTTGGACACCCCGACTGCGGACATCTGGTCGAGGAAGCAGCCGTTGGCGGCCGGCGCCGCCGCGAGGTCCGCCTTGCATGTCGCGACCACCTGCGCTGTCCATCCGGCATGCCCGCCATAGGACTGTGTCGAGTAGGGATTCATCAGGCAGTTCTTGTTGGTCTTGGAGACGATGGTGGCGCCCGACGAGGTGTGCAGCTTCCACGAGGACGGGTACGAGCCGCAGTCCTTGGCCTGGCCGAACATGCCGTTGGTGTACACGTACAGCTGAATCGAGGGCTTGACGGCACGCAGGGTGGCTGCGTACTGCTTGAGCTGAATGGCGAGGCCGACGACGACGTCGGACTGCCTGGCGATACCGGTCAGCTCGGTGGTGGTGAAGTTGTGACCGACGTCGCCCTGGATGCCGCTGAACAGATGCAGTCCGCTGCTGGTCGAAGCGAACGCCGGCGACGACGCTGGCGCAGCGGTTGCCGGCTGCACGGAGATGGGGATCCCGGCTCCAAGTGTGATGGCAAGGGCGACGAACCCCTTGCGGGCGTGTGAGCAGATCACGCGTCCTCCTCCCATGGCGTGCGTGACGCGCCCACAGTACGGAGCGGATGTCATGCCGCAATGGGCAACGTGTGAGGATCGGTGGGAAAGGTGTGAGGATTCCTTGAGCCGCGCAGGCGAGTTCCCACCGAACGTGTCAAGCCTGTGAAGACGCGGTGTCAGCCAGGAAATCGGGGCCTGGCCCCAGGGGCGAGGCCCCGACCGTCAGACACTCGGCACGGCGCGGGCGCCACCAGACGAAAGTCTCACCAAAGAGATGCGGCCCGCCGGGAGGGGCGGGCCGCATCGGTCCTGCTCACGCTGGGCTAATGAGCGATTTAGCCCGTGTGGTGATGGTGTTTACAGTGGTGGTGGTGATGATGATGGTGGTGGCCGGTATCGCAGTCATCGCCATTGTGATCGGCGTCCCGGCAGTGGTGATGGTGGTGGTGGTGATGGTGGTGATGGCAGTCATCGCCGTGGCAGTACTGATGATCCGCCGACGTCACGGAGTGGTTGACCACTGCGTGGCTCGGAGCGGAGATCGCGTGCTGCACTGTCGCTGCCACGTGGTGCGCAGCCGAGCTTGCGTAGCCGACGCCACCCAGCGCGCCCATGACCATCATCACCGTAACGGTCATAGCCAGCGCCAGAGCGGGTCGGAACCCGCTGCGCGCACGCCTGCGGTTGCCGACGCTGTCGGCGACCGACGCCACGAACTCGTCGCGAGGCTCAGCGCGATGATCGCGGAGCCGTCGCTCGAAGTCGCCGCGGTTCCAAGGTGTCCTCATCCTGCGCGTTCCTCTCGGTCGGAAACTGCTCTCTCACCTCCAGTACCGGCCGCGCGGGCGTTTCCTCACACGTCGGGCGAAGTTTCTTCGAGCATGCCGCGCAGCTTGCGGGTGGCGCGGGACAGGGCGACCTCGACGGCGTGGGTGTCCATCTCCAGCATGCCGGCGATGTCCCGGGCCTTGAGATCGGCGCCGTAGCGGAGGGAAAGCAGGTCGCGATCCCGCTCGGGGAGCGCCGCCAGCGCCTCCGCCAGGTCGAGCCGGCGTAGCACGGCGTCCTCCAGGCCCTCGCCCGCCTCATCGTAGAGCTCGTCGTCATCGGCGACGGGTGTCGGCGGCGTGCGGCCGTAGTGCTCGGCCAGCGTGCGGCGGGCGATGCCCAGCACCCACGCCGTGGCGTCGCCCTTCGACTGGTCGTAGGAGTCGCGGTAGCGAAGGGCGCGCTCGAACACCTCGCTGGTCACGTCCTCGGCGTCCTGGCCGTCGCCGATGCGGTAGGCGACGTAGCTGTAGACGCGCCGGATCAGCGGCTCGGGATTACGCAGCGGATCCGACGGCCGCCGCCACAGCCCGGTCCGCCGCGAATCCGCGCGCGCCGGGTACTCCGATGCCAGGTCGTTGTCCATCCCCCGATCCAATGCTACGCGACGTTCCCCATTCCGCGAGCCCTGATGGCGAACCTTGCCACGCCGCAGGCTATCTCGCGAACTCCCCCTCCAGTACGATCGAGGAGATGCAGACCGCGGATGTGCAGTCGCCGGCTCCCCGGGTGGATCAGGGTGGGCGGTTGGCGGGTCGTGTGCCCTGGGCGGGCCTGCTCGTGTTCGTGGCCGTCGCCTCGCTGGCCTCCGGACAGGGTGGGTACTTCCCGGTGGCCTGGGGCTGGTTGGGGCTCGGCTGCGCATGGGTGGGCGCGCTGGGGCTCGTGCTGCGAAGCGAGATCGAGGTGTCGAAGCTCGAGCTGGCGATGGTGGGCGGGATGGGCTGCGTCACAGCGTGGACCGCGGCCAGCATGCTGTGGACGTCCAGCACGACATCGACCGTGCTCGAGCTCGAGCGAGCGCTGGCCTATATGGCCCTGGTGGGCGCGCTGGCGGTGGCGAGCCGGCGGTCGTCGGCGCTCGAGCTGCTGGTGGGAGCGTGGGGTGGGATCACGATCACCGCGCTGTACAGCCTGGCCACGCATCTGATGCCCGAACGGTTCGGCGTCTACCAGGACGAGATCCAGACCGGCCGGCTTTTCCAGCCGCTGGGCTACTGGAACGCGCTCGGCATCTTCGCGGTGATGGGCATCATGCTCGCGCTGGGTCTCGTCGACCGGCCGGGGAACCTGCTTCTGCGCGCGGCGGCCGGGGCGAGCCTGGCGCCGCTGGCGGCAACGACCTACTTCACCTTCAGCCGCGGAGCCTGGGTGTCGGCAGGTGTCGCGGTGGTCGTCGTTGCGGCGCTGACACCGCATCGGCTGCGGTATGCCCTGTCGGTGCTGGTGGCGGCTCCGATTCCTGCCATCGCCGTTGCCTACATGGCGCGCCTCCCCGCACTCACGGCGAAGATCGCCGTTCCGGCACAGGTCGAGCATCCGGGGTCACACGCCGCGCTCGAGGCCGGCGTGGCCGCCGCGCTGACGGCAGCCGTGGTCGTGGTGCTTGCGATAGCACAGCAGCGGGTGCGGGTCGGAGCCGCCGCCCGGCGCTGGTTCAGCATTGCGCTGATCGGGGTGGCGGTGGTGCTCGCCGTGGCCGGGCTGGTGCGGGTTGGCTCGCCGGTCTCGGCCGCGCACAACGCCTACCGGCAGCTGGCGGAGCCGCCCCCGGCCCCCAACGATCTCAACAACCGTCTGCTCAGCCTGTCGCTTTCGGGTCGCAACTACCTGTGGCGGAAGGCGCTGTCGCAGTTCAGCGAGCACCCGGTGGCCGGCGGAGGCGCCGGCACGTACGCCCAGTACTGGCTGGCCCACCGGTCGCAGCCGGATTTCGTGGTCGACGCGCACAGCCTGTATCTCGAGACGCTGGGTGAGGAGGGACTGATCGGGCTGGCGGCGCTGCTCCTGCTCTTGACGCCGGCGCTGGTGGGGGCGGTTCGCCTGCGGCGGGAGCCGTGCGTGCCGATCGCCGCGGGTGCGTACGTCGCCTTTCTGGTGCATGCCGCGGTGGACTGGGACTGGGAGGTCACCGCGGTCACCACGGTCGGCCTGGTGGCAGGAATGGCCATACTGGTGCACGCTCGGCGCGCCGGCGGCATGCGATTGTCGACCTCTGTCCGGGTATGGGGTGCGGTCGGATTCGTGGTCATCGGCACGCTGGCCGTGCTGGGGCTGATCTCGAACCGCGCGCTGTCTGACGGCAACTCGGCACTTGGCCGCGGGGACGGCAGGGCGGCGCTGGCCGACGCGCGCCAGGCCAGGCGGTTTGCGCCGTGGTCGGATCTGCCCGAGATCCTCGCCGGCCGGGCCCAGCTGCGACTGGGAAACCGCGCGGCTGCGATCGGCGCATTCCGCACTGCGACCCGCCGCGATCCGTCCGACTGGGTGCCATGGCAGTACCTGTGGGAGACGACCACTGGTGCCCAGCGGGCGAACGCGCTGGCCGAACTCCTCAAGCGCGACCCGCAGTATGACCGCGTGAATCAGCGGCCGTAGCTCGGCGGGTTGCCGCCGCTGCTGACAGCGATTCCGCCGACCGTTTTGTGACTTTGGAATACAGCGGGCTGACGGGCGTGCTCGGTGCGCCCCGGACTGGGAATTTCTTCCATGTTGAAGGAGCGGCCGGAGGTCCTGGCGTGAATCGCGATGCAGGTATTCGATCGGCTACAGACTGGTGAATAGGCGGAAAGTGCTCGCGGAATCACCCGAATGGGGGGGTCGATAGCTTGACAACTCGAGGAGACTCCGCGAAGATCGCCGACGGGAGTTCGAGTGGGTGCGCGTGGTGGTGATGGGGGAGGTATTGAGTCAGCACGCCGCTGAAGAACGCCGCGCAGGCAACGGTGCGGCACTGATGACATGGGCCGGCTCGGACGTCGCGGCGGTCGAGCCGGGTACCGGACGATGGATGGAGGCCTGGGCGCCAGAGCGCTCCGGCGCCCGCAGGGTGGCCATGATCGCCCTCATCGTCGACGCCGTCAGCCTGATGTGCGCCTTCGTGGTCATGCGGCTGGCCTTCGAGGCCGGCCGCCTGCATCACCCGCTGCGCGCGATCGACCTGGCGGCGTTCGCCCTCACGCTTCCGCTGTGGGCCGTGATCGGCAGCATGTACCGAATCCACGATCGGGAGAACCTGTACGGCGATCGCGCGATCGTGGACGATCTTGCGCCCACGGCCAATGCGCTGCTGGTTGGTGGGGCGGTGGTGTTCGGACTCGGGTTCCTGGTCGGCGGCTACGTCCCCAGCTTCCGTCAGTCACTCGTGTTCATCGCGGTGTCGCTGCTGCTCATGTTGCCGGCCCGGGCGATTGTGCGCACGCTGTCCCACCGCCGCACCGTGCCCCAGAACGCCGTCATCGTGGGCGCCGGCGCAGCGGGCCACCTGGTGGGCGAGAAGCTTGTCCGGCGGCCGGACTTCGGCATCAGGCTGGTCGGGTTCGTCGACGACGATCCGCTGGATCTGCCCGCCGAGCTCGCGCACGTGCCGGTGCTGGGACGCACGGACGAGCTGCCCGAGATCCTCGCCGAGAACAACGTGGGGCGCGTGATCATCGCCTACACGCGTGACGACCACGATCGGGTGGCGCTCGTCCGCGACCTCGTACCGGTCGGTTACCAGGTGGACATCGTGCCGCGCCTGTTCGAGGCTGTCGGGCCCACATCGCGGCTGTACATGCTGGAGGGGCTGGCGCTGGTCGGCCTGCGGCCGCCCCCAGCGTCGCGGCCGAGCATGCTGGCCAAGCGGATCGTGGACGTCATCCTCGCCTCATGTGCCCTGGTGGTGCTGTCGCCCTACCTGCTCTACTGCGCGATCCGCATCAAGCTCGACTCACCCGGCCCGGTGCTGCACAGATCGCACCGGCTGGGCCGCTTCGGCAAGCCGATCAAGGTGTTCAAGTTCCGCACCATGGACGCCTCGGTCACCCTCGAGCAGGTGCTGGAAAGCGATCCGGCGTTGCGGGCGGAGTTCGACACCACGTTCAAGCTGCGGGAGGATCCCCGGGTGACGCGGTTCGGGGCGTTCCTGCGGCGGACATCGATGGACGAGCTGCCGCAGCTCTTGAACGTCCTGCGTGGGGACATCAGCCTGGTCGGGCCACGGCCGATCGTCGAGGAGGAGCTGCGCTTCTTCGGCCGGGACGCGGCCACGCTGCTCAGCGTGCCTCCCGGGATGACCGGCTTCTGGCAGATCAACGGCCGCTCCGATGTCAGCTACCCTGAGCGGGTCCGGCTCGAGCTGGCGTACGTCCAGAGTCACTGTTTATCCCTGGATATGACCATAATGGCGCGCACCGCCCGGGCGCTTCTGACCTCGCGGGGCGCGTACTAAAATGTGCGCCGGATTGCGGATGGGGGCCGGCGGCTTGACGCGCGTAGCCTCCGGCGCATACTTCTAGGGAGCAAATTTCCAAACGAGGGCACATCCCCGGCTGGGGGAAGGACAGAAGGGGACACGTGGAGAGCACACCGGAGGCCGGTCATCATCGCGTTTCGACGCTGATCGACTACGTCAACGTCGTTCGGCGGCGGAAGATGACGCTGATCACGATGATGCTGCTGGTTCCAGCGGCGGCCGTCGCCTACTCGGTGCACCAGCAGTCCATGTACCGGGCCACGGCAGGGGTGTGGATCAACCGTTCGAACCTCAGCTCCCAGATCACCAACACCGCGCCCGATCCGACCAATGCCCAGGATCCTGAGCGGCTCCTGCAGACTCAGGCGGATATCGCACGCGGCTATGGCGTGGTGCAGGGAGTCGTCGGGGACCCCTCGCAGCACATCAAGGGGGTCGTGCCTGATACGGGCATCACGCCGACCGCGTTCCTGAAGAGCTCGTCGGTGTCGCCGGATCCAGTTGCCGACATGGTCAACTTCTCGGTGACCAACCACGATCCGGGTACGGCCACCAAGCTCGCCAACGCCTATGGCCAGCAGTTCGTGGCGGAGCGTGTGAAGCTCGACACGGCGCCGCTCGACAGCCGGCTTTCCAACCTTCAGCAGCAGGCAATCAACCAGGGGGGCTGCAAGAACAGCAAAAGCGCCCTCTGCAAGGTGATCAACACCCAGATCGCCCGCGTCGACACCCTCAAGTCCCTCCAGGAGGGGAATGCCACGCTGACCAACCAGGCCACCACCGCCACCCAGGTGCAGCCGGCCACCACCAAGAACCTGATCCTGGCAATCGTTGCCGGCTTCATCCTCGGACTCGCAGCCGTGTTCCTGCGCGAGGCGCTGGATACCCGCGTGCGCTCCGAGGACGAGATCGCCGACCGGCTGGGTATCCCCGTCCTGGCCAGGCTGTCGACGCCGGCCCGCCATCTGCGCCGAAACGACGAGCTGGTGACGATCGAGGAGGCGGGCTCCCGCCACGTCGAGCCCTACCGCACCCTGCGTACGAACTTCGATTTCGCGAACCTCGGCGTGCGCGCCCGGTCGTTGTTGATCGTCAGCGCACGCGAGAGCGAGGGCAAGTCCACCACCGTCGCCAACCTGGCGGTGACCCTT
>JBQCGJ010000217.1:0-4309 GCA_051955775.1 Gaiellales bacterium
TACAACAAGACGCTGGGCAAGTTCCAGCTTGTCGGCATCCCGCCGGCGCCGCGCGGCGTGCCGCAGATCGAGGTCACCTTCGACATCGACGCCAACGGCATCATCCACGTGTCGGCCAAGGACATGGGCTCCGGCAACGAGCAGAAGATCCAGATCCAGGGCGGCTCCGGTCTGAGCGACCAGGAGGTCGAGCAGATGGTGCACGACGCCGAGTCGCACGCCGAGGACGACCGCAAGCTGAAGGACCTGGCCGAGGCCCGGAACACCGCTGAGGCGGTGGTGTACTCGACCGAGAAGTCCCTCAAGGAGCACGAGGACAAGCTCGACGAGGCCACCAAGAGCGACATCCAGGGCAAGGCGGATGCCGTCAAGGCGGCGCTCGAGTCTGACGATGCGGCCGACATCCGCAACAAGCTGGAGGCCCTCCGCGAGGCCAGCTTCAAGCTGGGCGAGCTGGTCTACCAGCAGGCCCAGGCATCCGCCGGCGCGCCGGCCGATGCCCCCAACGGCGCGGCGGAGAGCGGCGAGGACGAGATCGTCGACGCCGAAGTGGTCGACGAGTCCGGTGACCGCGCGTGAGTGAGCAGCGACGGCCCGCCGACCAGGCGGCCGATGAGGAGGAGTCGGCCGAGGTCGATGCCGGTGAGCTCGAGCGCGAGCTGGCAGAGGCGCGGCGCAGGGCGGACGAGTACCTGAACGACCTGCGCCGCGTCGCGGCCGACTTCGACATCTTCCGCAAGCGTATGGCCCGCGACGCCGAGTTGCAGGCCCTGCGCGCCAGCGAGGGCCTGGTCGGCGAGCTGCTGCCGGTGCTGGACAACCTGGAGCGGGCGCTGGACGCCAACCGCCAGCACGAGGAGGCCCAGGTCGCCGACGGCGTGAAGCTCGTGCTGCACCAGCTCAGCGACATCCTGTCCCGGCGCGGCCTGGAGGAGATCTCCGCCGACCCGGGGGAGCAGTTCGATCCGCACGTCCACGAGGCGCTGTCCAGCAGGCCGTCCGAGTACCCGGAGGGCAGCATCGCGGACGTGTGGCAGCGCGGCTACCGGCTCGGCGACCGCGTGGTCAGGGCCGCCCGCGTCGTCGTGTCCAGCGGCGCTCCGCAGCCGCCGGCTGAAGGCGAGGCGTAAACCCGTTGGCAAGCCACTACGAGACGCTGGGCGTGCCCAAGGGCGCGTCCGCGGACGAGATCAAGAAGGCGTACCGCAAGCTGGCCCGGCAGTACCACCCGGACCGCAACCCGGGCGACCGCACGGCCGAGGAGCGGTTCAAGCAGATCGGCGAGGCGTACGACGTGCTGTCCGATCCCGACAAGCGCAAGCAGTACGACACCTTCGGACAGACCTTCCGGCCGGGTCAGGCCCCGACCGACGGCGGCTTCCAGGGCTTCGACTTCGGCGCGGGCGGGTTCGACCTGGGCGACCTGTTCGGGGGGCTGTTCGGCCGCGGCGCGCGCACGGAGCCGGCCGCCGGGCAGCGCGGCGCCGACATCGAGGTGCAGGTGCAGGTCTCGTTCGCGGACGCACTCAGCGGGGCCACCGTGCGCGTGCCGGTGGACAAGGCCAGCCCGTGTCCGACCTGTCACGGGTCGGGTGCGGCCCCGGGCACGTCGCCCTCCATCTGCCCGGTCTGCAAGGGCCGCGGGGTGACCGCCGAGAGCCAGGGATTCTTCTCGCTCAGCCATCCCTGCCAGCGCTGCGGGGGCGCCGGAACCGTGATCGAGAGCCCGTGCCCGACGTGTCATGGGCAGGGCCGGCTGCGCTCCACCAAGACGTATCAGGTGCGCATCCCGGCCGGTGTTCGCGACGGCACCCGGATCAAGGTCAAGGGCAAGGGCGAGGCTGCACCGCGGGGCGGCGAGCCGGGCGACCTGTACGTGGTCACCCGCGTCAGCGAGAGCCCGCTGTTCTCGCGTCGCGGCGACGACCTGGTGATCGACGTCCCGGTGACGTTCGCCGAGGCGGCGCTGGGCTCCGAGGTCGAGCTGCCGACGCCCAACGGCCAGCATGTCAAGGTGCGCGTTCCAGCGGGCTCCACCGACGGCCGGATGCTGCGGGTGAAGGGCCGCGGCGCCGCCCGGCTGAAGGGCGGCGGCCACGGCGACCTCCTGGCCCGGCTCAAGATCGCGGTGCCGTCCAAGCTGTCGAAGCAGGAGCGCGAGGCGCTGGAGAAGCTGAACGAGATCCAGCAGGCCAATCACGGCGATCCGCGGCAGCAGCTGTTCGGGGAGCGCACAGCATGAGCACCCCCTCGATCGCGCCCCGGTACTCGATCTCGGTCGCGGCCGAGCTGAGCGGGTTGCATCCGCAGACGCTGCGCGTGTACGAGGCCAAGGGCCTGGTGCGACCGCGGCGCACGCCCGGCGGCACCCGCCGCTACTCGGACGCCGACATCGCCCGGCTGGTCAAGGTCGCCACGCTGACCTCCGAGCTGGGCCTGAACCTGGCCGGAGTGCTGCAGGTGATGGCGCTCGAGGACACCGTTGACAGGCTTTCGCACAGGATCGCCGAGCTGGAGGGGCAGCTGTTCGAGGCCGCCCGCCAGATGCGGGCCGAGGTCGCCCAGGTGCATCGCACCTACCGGCGAGACCTGGGTCCCTACCAACCACCCAAACACCCAGAGGCATGGACTTTTCGAAACTCACAGTAAAAGCAACTGAGGCATTCGCCTCCGCCCAGGGGCTGGCCGTCCAGCGCGGCAACCCCGAGATGACCACAGACCACCTGCTGCTCGCCCTGCTCGACCAGGAACAGAGCGTGGCCGCGCGTGTGCTGGAGAAGGCCGGCGACAGCCCATCCGCGGTGCGGGCGCGGGTCGAGGAGCGGCTGGGCCGCCTGGCCCGGATGGAGGGCGCGAACGTGCAGCCCGCCGCCAGCAGGCCGCTGCGCGACGCGATGGAGCGGGCGTTCACCGAGGCCGAGGCGCTGAAGGACGAGTACGTGGCGGTCGAGCACCTGCTGCTCGGGCTCGCCGAGCCCGCCGGTCTCGACCGCGCCGCCATCCTGCAGGCGCTGGTCGAGGTGCGGGGCGGCCAGCGCGTCACCTCGCCCGACGCTGAGGGCACCTATGAGGCGCTGTCCAAGTTCGGGCGCGATCTCACCGAGGCGGCCGAGCGCGGCAAGCTCGACCCGGTGATCGGGCGCGACCAGGAGGTGCGCCGCGTGATCCAGGTGCTGTCCCGGCGGACCAAGAACAACCCCGTGCTGATCGGCGAGCCCGGTGTCGGCAAGACCGCCATCGTGGAAGGCCTGGCGCAGCGCATCACCTCCGGCGACATCCCCGACGGCCTGCTCGGCAAGCGTGTGTGGGCGCTCGATGTGGGGGCGCTGGTGGCGGGCACCAAGTACCGCGGCGAATTCGAGGAGCGGCTGAAGGCGGTGCTGGCCGAGATCCGCGCCTCCGAGGGCCGGATCGTGGTCTTCATCGACGAGCTGCACACGATCGTCGGCGCAGGCAAGGCCGAGGGCGCGGTGGACGCCGCGAACCTGCTGAAGCCGATGCTGGCCCGCGGCGAGCTGCGGGCGATCGGTGCCACCACGCTGGACGAGTACCGCCAGTACATCGAGAAGGACGCGGCGCTGGAGCGCCGGTTCCAGCCGGTGCTGGTGGGGGAGCCGTCGGTGACCGACACCATCGCCATCCTGCGCGGGCTGAAGGAGCGCTACGAGGTGCACCACGGCGTGCGCATCTCGGACGACGCGGTGGTGGCGGCGGCCATGCTGTCCGACCGCTACATCGCCGACCGCTTCCTGCCCGACAAGGCGATCGACCTGGTGGACGAGGCCGCGTCGCGGCTGAAGATCGAGATCGATTCCATGCCGCAGGAGATCGACGAGGTGCAGCGACGGGTGATCCAGCTCGAGATCGAGCAGGCGGCGATGGAGAAGGAAACCTCGGAGTCGGCGGTGGAGCGGCGCGAGTCGCTGGCCATGGAGCTGGCCAACCTGCGCGAGCAGCTGGACGGCATGAAGGCCGCCTGGGAGGCCGAGAAGTCGGCCATCCAGCGTGTCCAGAACCTGAAGGCCGCGATCGAGGAGACGCGCGCGGAGGCCGAGCGCGCGCAGCGCGACTCCGACCTGCAGCGGGCGGCCGAGCTGACCTACGGCGACCTGCCGCGGCTGGACAAGGAGCTGGAGCAGGCGACGGCCAGGTTGTCCGAGCTGCAGGCCACATCCGCCATGCTGAAGGAGGAGGTGTCGCCCGAGGACGTGGCCGAGGTCGTGGCCAGCTGGACCGGCATCCCGGTCAGCCGCCTGATGGAGGGCGAGATGCAGAAGCTGGTGGAGATGGAGTCGCGTCTGCACCAGCG
>JBQCGJ010000218.1:0-3765 GCA_051955775.1 Gaiellales bacterium
CTCTGTGGTGGTCACACTCATGCTGAGGATCCTACTTGGGGGCGGCTCGGCTCACGGCCACAGGCCTCGGCACTCGAGGGGCCGCTCCACCACCCTGTCACCGTCCAGCTCGACCCGGAACGCCCGGGCCCCCTCGCGCGAGGCAACTGCCTCGACCAGATCACGCCCCGAGAAGCGAAGCGCCGCTGCGTCGTCGGCCGCATAGCCCGCCGGCAGTCCGTTGCGGATGAACTCCTGGTAGGTGCTCTGCCGGTGCCCCTCGCCGTCGTAGTGTGGGCAGAAGCTCCCGGGCAGGAGGCCGAGCCCATCGCGCAGCGCCGCCAGGCCGCCGAATGAGTCGGTCGAGCCGCCCTCGAACCAGCACAGCCCGCCGGCCGACATGCCGCCCAGGACGATCCCCCGCCGCCATGCCTCTGCCAGGATCCGGTCGACGCCGTGCACCCTCCACACAGCCAGCATGTTTGCGGTGTTGCCTCCGCCCACGTAGATCGCGTCCTGACCGAGCAGGAAGCCCTCGAGGTCGGCCACCTGGCGGGCGAACAGGGCCAGGTGCGACGGCTGCGCGCGGCCCCCGCCGAACGCGTCGTAGAACCGCTGGACGAACTCCTCGGAGTCGCCGCCCGCCGTCGGCACGTAACACACGCGGGGCGTGTCGCGGCCGGTCAGCCCGAGCATGTAGTCGTCCATCAGCCGGCCGTACTCGGCGTCCGACGAGAACCCCCCGCCTCCCATGGCAACGATCGTCGGCTCCCCCATCGGCAAGATTGTAAAGACACCCAACCGGTACCGGGTACCGGGGGCGGCTCTTTACAATCCCCAGCCGTGATCAAGGCCCACACCGACATCGTCGGCTCGCTGTTGCGCCCGCCGGAGCTGCTCGACGCGCGCGAGCGGTTCGAGCGCGGCGATCTGGACGCAGCCGGTCTGAAGCGAGCTGAGGATGCAGCGGTGGACGGCGCCGTGGCGCTCCAGGAGGCCGCCGGGCTCGAGGTGGTGACGGACGGGGAGATGCGCCGCCTGTCGTTCCAGTCGGGGCTGCCGGACGCCGTGGACGGATTCGGCGAGGTGCCGCTGGACGCCTACCTTTGGGGCGACTGGAAGGGCGATGAGGTCGGCGATCGGGCCACCGATCGGCCGCCCGGGCTGGGCGTGAAGGAGCGGCTGAGGCGTCGCCACCACCTGGCGGTGGAGGACTGCGTGTACCTGCGCGCCCGCGCCCGCTCCGTGCCCAAGGTGACGCTGACCAGTCCCAGCCTGTACGCCAACCTGTGGTCGCCGGACGTGTCAGCCGATGCCTATCCGACCCTGGACGACTTCCTGGCGGACGTGGCTGCCGTGACGCGCGACGAGGTGAGCGAGCTGGCCCGGCTGGGCTGCACGTACATCCAGCTCGATGCCCCGCACTACCCGCTCCTGATCGACCCCGCCACGCGGGCGTTCTACGAATCGCGCGGGTGGTCGGCCGACGAGTGGCTGGCACGAGGGATCGAGCTGGACAACGCGGTCATGGACGGTCACCCGGGAGTCACCTTCGGGTTCCACCTGTGCCGGGGCAACCAGGGCAGCCGGTGGCTGGTCGAGGGCGGCTACGAGCCGATCGCCGCGCAGGTGTTCCGGGGCGTCCGCGCACACCGTCTGCTGCTGGAGTACGACGACCACCGCTCCGGCTCCTTCCAGCCGCTGCGCGAGGTGCCCGACGACCGCATGGTGGTGCTCGGCCTGGTGTCCACCAAGACCTCGCGGCTCGAGCAGGAGGACGAGCTGGTGGCCCGCATCGACGAGGCCGCCCGGCATATCAGCCGGGAGCGGCTGGCGATCAGCCCGCAATGCGGGTTTGCGACCTCGGTGATCGGGAATGCCATCTCCGCCGAGGCCCAGAGGGCGAAGCTCGAGCTGCTCGGGCGAGTGGCGGGGCGTGTGTGGCGCTGAGCCCGGCGTAACCCGTCCACTGGCCATGTGGGCGCGGATCGGTCACTATTCCGGCGGAGGGACCGCTTGACATGCCCGACGTACTCATCATCTGTCCCGGGCAACGAGATCGCCTGAACCTCGCCGACGAACGGATTCTGGAGCGGTTCGGGCTGCGCTTCGCGGGCACCGCGATACGCCCCGGGTTCGACCCGGTTGCATTCGTGGACCAGGTCTCGGCCGGGCCGCCCGCAGTGCACGGCGTGTTCGGCTCGAGCGACGCCACCGCGCACCTGGCCTTCATGGTCGCCCGCCGGCTGGGCCTGCCCGGCCCCTCCCCCGAGTCCTTCATGGCCTGTCACGACAAGCTCGCGGCCCGTCGCGCCCAGGCCGAGGCGGTGCCGGAGGTGACCCCGCCGTTCGCGGAGATCGACGTCGACGATCCCGACCCCACGCCGCCGCTGCCCTACCCATTCTTCGTGAAGCCGGTGGTGGGCCACCTGAGCCAGCTCGCGTACACGGTGTCGAGCGACGCCGAGCTACGGGCGGTGGTCGCAGAGGCGCGCGAGCGGCTGGCCGCGATCACCGACTACGACCGCCGCCTGGAGGGACGGGAGTTCCGCAAGCTGGTGGCCGAGACGCTGCTGAGCGGCCGGCTGGTTACGTTCGAGGGGTTCATGCAGGGCGGCAGGATGACGCCGGTCGGCGTGACCGACGCGGTCATGCATCCCAACGGGATCAGCTTCCTGCGCTTCGACTATCCGAGCACGCTGCCGGAGCCGGCCCAGCAGGTCATGGCCGAGGTGGCGGAGCGGCTGATGCCGGCGCTGGGGTTCGACGACTCCCTGTTCAACATCGAGTTCTTCGTGGAGCCCGACGACCGTATGTGGATCGTCGAGGTGAACGGCCGCATGGCGTCGCAGTTCGCGCCGCTGGTGCAGGCGGTGCACGGCGTCTCGACCTACGAGGTTGGGATGGCCATCGCCACCGGGCAGCCGGCCGAACTGCCGCCCATCCAACCGGGCATCGTGGCCTCGAGCTTCGCCGTGCGCACGTACCGCGACGCAGTGGTGCGGTCGGTGCCGGACCCGACGGTGGTGGCCCGCCAGTTCGGGCACGCCCATGTGGAGCTTCTGGTGCGGCCGGGCCAGCGGCTGAGCGAGAACGACGACGACGTGGCGAGCCACCGCCTGGCCGTGGTCGCGCTGGCAGGCCGTGACCGCGACGAGGTGCTGCTCCGCTACCAGGAGACGCTGGCGCTGCTGCCGTTCCAGCTCGACCCCATACCGGCCCCCGTCGGCTAGCCCACGGCACGCGCGAGCGTCAGGCGTGTCAGCCGTGCCCGTCGAAGCCGACGGACTCGAGCACGCCGTCGCGGACGACGGTGGGCACGGTACGCGTCCCGTTGGTGAGGCGGATCAGCTCGGCTCGGGCGTCGCGATCGGCCGTGGCGTCGATCTCGTCCCACTCCACCCCGTCGGAGCGGAACCGATCGCGCTGGCGCTCGCACCAGGGACACCCCGGCTTGACGTACATGAGAACGCTCACGGGCCGGAGTCTACAAGCCCATCCCGGACTTCCTGTAGCCAATCCGACACGGCGTCCGAGTACTCGCCGGATGGGTCCCCGCCTGCTCCGTCCAGGATGCGCCGCCACGACAGCGCACGGGTCAGCCGGCCGACACGGAGCGCCACGTCGAGGCCCTCTCGCAGGGCGCCGGGCGAACCGAACCTGCCCCACGGCTCGAGGTAGGCGCGCCGCATCCGCTCCAGCTCCGGCCCGGCCGGATCCAGCTCGAGCCGCCATGCCGTCACCCGCAGCGCGATCAGCATCGAGAAGAACGGCGGGGCCAGACAG
>JBQCGJ010000219.1:0-5570 GCA_051955775.1 Gaiellales bacterium
CACGCGGCAGATGATGGCGGAGCGGCTGAAGGAGTTCCGGGCCGAGACCGGGTATCCGCTGGAGGTGCGCGGCGGCGACGTGGACGAGTCGCCGTTCGTGTACCGCAAGCTGGATGAGGTGGTGCGCGCGCATGAGGACACGGGCACGATCCGCGTCACCCACCGCCTGCTGCCGATCGCCGTGGTGATGGCCGGCGCCGACGTGGTCGACCCGTTCAAGGACTGAGCAGAGCCTGCCGCAGACTCGCGCCGCCGCTCGGCCCTGCCGGGAAAGCTAGGAGGCGGTCATGCGGCGGCGCCGGCGCGGCCGCTGCTCAAGCCAGTGCGCGATCGCCACCAGCCGGCCGGACAGCTCCCGCGACCGCTCGACAGCGGCCACCGGCTCGGGCACCGCGTGGATGTGGCGCGGCTTCGACCGCGCCACCTGCCGCGGAGTGCGCGCGTGCTGGCGCTGCTCGCCGCCCAGCACAGCCAGGATGTCGACCCGCTCGAGCTGGCCGGCGCCCAGCAATGCCTCGGCCAGACGGTCGAGCTCATCCCGATGCTCGTCCAGCAGCGCGATCGCATCCTGGTAGGAGTCGGCCACCAGCCGCTCCACCTCCTCGTCCACCACGCGCCGGGTCTCGTCGGACAGGTGGTGCTGGCCGTCGTGGCTGATGATCTGCCCCACGCGGTCGGAGAAGCCGAACTCGAGCACCGCCTGACGGGCCAGCATGTTGGCCTGCTGGAGGTCGTTGGCGGCGCCCGACGAGATCTCCCGCACGAGCAGGTGCTCGGCGGCTCGCCCGGCCAGGATCGTGATCATCCGCTCGTGGAGGTAGCGGCGAGAGTGAAGGGCGCGATCGGTCTGGCCGTACACCGCCAGCCCGGCAGCCCGCCCGCGCGGGCGAATGGTCACCCGCTGCGCCTTGTCCTGCGTCTCCAGAAGCTCAGCAGAGAGCACGTGGCCGGCCTCGTGCCAGGCCACGAGCTGTCGCTCGTCGTCGCGCATGGAGGCGTTCTGGCGCTCCGGCCCGGCCAGCACCCGCAGGTGCCCCTCGCGCAGGTCGGCGTCGGTGATCTCCTCACGCTCTGACCGGGCGGCGATGATCGCCGCCTGGTTCATCATGTCGGCCAGCTGAGCGCCGCTCGATCCGGCCGTGAAGGCGGCCAGCGCGTCGAGATCGATGTCTTCGGACAGAGGCTTTCCCTTGGCATACAGATCGAGGATCGTCCGCCGGCCCTTCTCGTCGGGCGTCTCGACTGCCACCTGCATGCCGAACCGGCCCGGCCGAAGCAGCGCGGGATCGAGCACGTCGACGCGGTTGGTGGCGGCCATGCAGATCACGTTCTTGCGGCCCGCGAACCCGTCCAGCTCGACCAGCAGCGCGTTCAGCGTGTTCTCGACCTCCTGCCCGCCGCCCTGGCTGGGGCCGCCGCGGCGGCGGCCGATGGCGTCGATCTCGTCGATGAACACCACGGCGCCGGTCTCGCTCTTCTTGGCCTTGGTGAACAGCTCGCGGATCCGCTTCGCCCCCACGCCCACATACATCTCGACGAAGTCCGAGCCCGACGCGGCGAAGAACGGCACACCGGCCTCACCGGCCAGCGCCTTTGCCAGCAGCGTCTTGCCGGTCCCCGGAGGCCCGTGCAGGATCAGCCCGGTCGGCATCGTCGCCCCCACCTTCTCGAACCGCTCAGGGTTCTTCAGGAAATCGAGTGTGTCGCGGAGCTCCTCGACTGCCTCGTCGCAGCCGGCCACATCCGCGAAGCGGACGGTGGATGTGCCCTCCTGGGTCGTGCGGTTCTCGCCCACCTGCCGGTTCTGGCCGCCGCCGCCCATGCCCTTGCGCT
Organism: Gaiellales bacterium; assembly: GCA_051955775.1. Lineage (GTDB taxonomy): Bacteria > Actinomycetota > Thermoleophilia > Gaiellales > JAICJC01 > DASUHT01. The sequence continues at coordinate 1,834 of JBQCGJ010000219.1, forward strand.
GGGACACGATGAACAGGATGAAGCCGCCGATCATCAGCACGCCGAACAACGGCAGAAGCACCGAGAACGCGGACGCGCTGTGGCTGGCGGCGGCGATCTCGACGTGCACACCATCCCCTGACAGCGTCGTGGCCAGGCTGGTGTCGTCCTGGGGGATCACCACATCGCGCTTGCCGCCGTCGTGCAGCGTGAGACGGGCCACTCCGCCCTGAGGGTCGATCACGGCCGAGGCGATCTGCCGATGCCTGGCCAGACTCAGCAGGTCGGAGTAGGCGACCGTCGGCGGCTGCTTTGCCGGCGGGTTGGCCGCCTGCGCAGGCACCGGCGCCGGCATGGCGTGCGCGGCGGGGACAGCCGCGCCGAACGAGACGGCGGCAGCGACGGCGGCGAGAAGCAGAGTTCGTGGTCGAGTGATCCGGAGCATGGGTTCTTTCAGGGAATCGGCAGAAACACGAATCTGTGAAGGAGAAGGTGCGAATTCCCTCCTGCCGCCACAGAGAACACCCACGCAATCGCCGTCCAGATCCGGCCGACGCAATTCCGGATGCCCGCCGCCCCACAAGCAGAAACCGGCCACCTGGGCCGCCCGTTGCCTACGACGCGGGTGGCCGAAGCGCGATGCGCACGAGTTGATCGTCGCCGACCAGCCACAGCGAGCCGCCGGCGTAGGTGCCGTGCATCGCGACGAAGTCGCGCGGAAGCATGGTGACCCCGATCACACGGTGGCTGGACGGATCGACCTGGTACAGGCGGCCGCGGGGACGCTCCCGGTTGACCGCCACCCATATGCGGCCCGCCGCTGCCAGCGCCATCGTCGGCACGCCCTGTCCGATCAGAATCGGGCGTTCCCTGGCCGCACCGGTGGCACGCACCCGTTGCAGCCACGCCGTGTTCACCCACAGGCCGCGCCGAGTCGAGTCCACGTCCGCTGCGTGCCACACCCAGCCGTCGGCGACGACCCCGGGGGAGCCGTACAGCGGCAACATCACCCGGCGAGGCAGGGTGGCCGGATCCACGGTGACCGCATGACCGTTCGCGATGCGCCGGAGGCCCGTGTGCGTCCGCACGTACACGCCTCCCGGTCCGGTCGAAAGACGCATGTTCGGGGTGGGAACGCCGATCCTGACCGGCGCGCCCTGCGGGCGCAGCGTGCGAACGTCGAAGCGGAGCACGGCGGCGGGGTGCTGCTCATTCCAGCGGGTGACCCACACGGAGCCCCCGGCCACGGCGACGAAGGAAACTCCCTCGACCTTCCGAGTCGCCAGCACCACCGGGCGCAACGGACGCTCGGTTTGCGCCTGTGGCGACGCGGGCGGCGCGGCCGGAGAGTTGAGCGAGTGCCACACGACGCCCACCGCCGCCGCGGCAGCCAGCAGCGTGATCACGGCGGTCGCCCGCACCGCGACTCCCCAGCTCCCGCCGGTCGCCTGCACCTGATCTGCCACGGTTCGTTCCCCTTGTCAGGACTGCCAATACGAGTATGGCAGCGGCCGGTGTGACGCAGGGGTCCGTTGTGTAACGGTTTCGAAGCCGGCGGGGTGGCGGCTACCCTACCGACGTGCTGATCGTCACCCGCAGACCGGGCGAGCGGATCGTGATCGGCGAGAACGTCACCGTGGCCGTGCTGGAGGTGACGTCAGCCGGGGTCAGGCTGGGCATCGAGGCGCCCCGCAGCGTCAGTGTGCACCGGGCCGAGGTGTACGAGCAGATCGCGGAGCAGAACCGCGAGGCCGCGACCAGTGGGCCGACCGACCTGCCCGACCGCGACGGGGCCTGATCGGGACCCCCCTCAGGTGGTGTCTCCGCCGACCGCGCGGCGGGCGGCCATGACGGCCAGCCGATGCGCGACGCCGGCGTGGCCGGCCAGATACCGCTCGTAGTTCTCCTGCGACAGCCGCAGCAGCCGGACATTGGAGCCGGCCACGACGTCGAACGTCCGCCACGTGCCGGTGACCAGCGCGATCTCGCCGAACACCTGCCCCGGCCCCATGCGGGCGATCACGCGGGCCGTGCCGTCCTCCTCGGTGGCCTGGGCGACGGCCGTTCCCTGCTCGATCACGTACAGGCTGTCGCCGATGTCGCCGCGGCGGATGATCACCTCGCCGGCCGGCAGCTCGAGCTGCTCCATCATGGCCCGCAGATTCGTGGCCTCGTGCTGCGTCAGCGAGTCGAACGGCGACACCTCGCGCAACCGCCGGGCCTGGTCGATCAGCACCCGCCGCTCGGGCATCGGCAACTGCAGGTCGGCCACCTCGCTGGTCGCCGACAGGGGATGCAGCTGATCCCGCCCGAGCAGGCTGCTGGTCGACGGGATCGGATCGCGCTTCAGCTCGAACAGCCGCTTCACGCCGGCCTTGCCGGGCTCGTCCAGGGCCTCCTCGATCAGCGGGATGCGGGTGTCCATGGCGAGCGAGACATCGCTCACCAGAAGCGCGAACGGCCGGCACACGCTGCGGCTGAATTGGTTCAGCAGGTAGTCGTCCGGCGCCGCGTAGGACACGGCGGCCGGCACCGTCACCAGCGGCACGTGGGCGAACTCGACGGTGCGGTCGATGACCCCGATCTCCAGGTCGCCGATGATCGCCTCCATCTGCCCGCGCAGCTTCTCGAAGGACACACGGGCGAAGGCCACCATCAGCTCCACCGGGGCGCGCACCATCTGCTCGTCGAGCGTCGGCCGGAGGTGGTTGACGACCAGCCGTTTGCACTCCCACACCCTGGCCAGCGGCAGGTCGGGCAGGATCCGGAACTCGTTGAACACGCCCCATCCGAATGTCTGCTCGACCGAGAACATCTGGCGGTCGCGATCGCGCAGCGTGACCGAGTGATCCGCGTCGGGGAAGCCCTTGAACGTTGCGTAGCAGAGGATCTGGCCGTCGGCCGAGTCGAGGCTGAGGAAGTGGATGTCGGTGGCCTCGACAAACGACAGCGGCTCGGCCTGCATGCGCTCCTTCCACACTCTGTCGGCGTCCACGTAGCCCACCACCAGGTACTGCGCGAGCCTGAACCGCAGCACCTCCACCAGCTCCTCCTCGGTGAGCTCGCCGGTGCGCGCGACCACGGTCGTGACGCCGTTTCGAGTCACGCCGTACACCACGCCGGGCGGCGCCGTCGTCAACCTCGGCAGCCGCGCCGCCGAGCCCGCCTCGACGACGCCCGCCACGAACTGCTCGGCGTCTGACGGCGACTGGGTGGTTTCGCTCATCTGACTGCTCCTGTGTGACTCCGGGTCGCTCTGCCACAGCGATCTCGGCCCACGCGCGGCCAACTCTAACAGGCACGCGCCTGTTCTCTCCAGCGCCGCGGCCACGACCGTCACGTCCAAGGAGCCTCACATTGGGGGTGGGTAGCGTCCGCGCGATGTCCGAACCGCTCGTTTCGCAGCGCTCGCCGAGACACACGCAGCTGGTCAGCCGGGTGCCGCAGATCATCGCGCTGTTCTGGGTCATCAAGGTGCTGTCCACGGGCATGCGCGAGGCCACCTCGGACTACCTGGTGCACGTGATGCCGCCGCCGGTGGCGGTCATCCTGGGCGCGATCGGGTTCGCGGTGGCGCTCAAGCTCCAGCTCGCACAGGGCAGGTACGTGGCCTGGGGGTACTGGTTCGCCGTGGTCATGGTGGCGGTGTTCGGGACGATGGTGGCCGACGTGCTGCACGTGGGCCTGCATGTGCCGTATGCCGTTTCGACGCCGCTGTTCGCGATCGTGCTGGCGGTCGTGTTCGTGGCCTGGTACCG
>JBQCGJ010000220.1:0-6943 GCA_051955775.1 Gaiellales bacterium
TCCGAGCCCAGAAGCTCACGGGCCACCGGCGTGTACCGGCGCCAGAACGGGCGGCTGCGGCCCACGATGTTCTCCCACAGCCGCGACTGCGACTCGTGCGCGCCAAGCGACGGCGCCTGCGCCAGCGGCAGGTCCTCGTAGTCGGGATCGAAGCCCTGGTCGTACATGCCGTGACCGGCCTCGTGGATGGTCGAGAACACGGAGGGGAACGGGTCGTTGCGGTAGAGCCGGGTCGTCACCCGCACGTCGTACAGGCCGACCATGCTCGAGAACGGGTGCGCCGACTGGTCGAGCCGGCCGGCCTCCAGATCGAACCCGATGTCGGCCAGGAGGCGCTGGGCCAGGGCCACCTGCACCGGCTCCGAGAAGACGACGCCGTTCGGCGACCACTGCGGCGGCCGGGCCGCTCCGGTGACGGCGTCCAGCATCACCCCCAGCTCCCGCCGCAGGTCCTCGAACAGGGGCACCAGGCGCTCGGTTCGCATACCCGGCTCGTAGGCTTCCAGGAGCGCGTCGTAGGGCTCGCCGTCATGTCCCAGCAGGTCGGCCTGCTCGCGCTTCAGCGCGACGATCTGTTCCAGGTGCGGCTGGAACAGCGAGAAGTCGCGCGCCATCCGGGCCTCCCGCCAGGCGGAGTTGCCCAGCGTGCAGGCAAGCGAGATGCGCCGCACCAGCTCGTCGGGCAGGCGGGCCGCGCGGCTGTGGCTGCGGGCGACCACCCGCAGCATGGCTGCACGCGGCGCGTTCAGCTCGCCGCCCCGCAGCTCCGCGAGCAGCTCGCCCACGCGCGGATCGACCAGCCGACGATGCCGCAGCACGCGGATCGTCGCGGTTACACGGGCGCGGCCCGGCGAACCGGCAGGCGGCATCGTGGTCTGCGTGTCCCAGTCGAGCAGCGTGATCACACGGGAGAGCTCCGCCAACTCGCGCATGCGGCGCTCGAATTCAGCCCACGACGTCTCCACGCTCACCCGATACCCTCCCTGACCGACGACCCCGATCCTACTGGCCGGCCACGTGCCCCGACAGGGGCTCACCTCGTTCGGCGCCGTCCAGGCGGTTGCCGCGGAGCTCCACCGCGGCGCCCACGAAGTCGCGGAACAGCGGCTGCGCCCGGTTCGGCCGCGACTTGAACTCCGGGTGGAACTGACTGGCGCAGAACCACGGATGGTCGGGCAGCTCGATGATCTCGACCAGCTTCTCGTCGGGCGACGTGCCCGACACGATCAGCCCCTTCGCCACCAGCTGCGGGCGGATCGTGTTGTTCACCTCATAGCGGTGCCGGTGTCGCTCGTACACGACCGTCTCGCCGTACGCGGCGTGGGCGCGGGTGCCCTCGACGACCTTCACGGGATCGGAGCCCAGCCGCATGGTGCCGCCCATGTCCTCGATCTCCTTCTGCTCGGGCAGCAGATCGATCACGGGGAACGGAGTGGTCGGATCGAACTCGCTCGAGTTGGCGTCCTCCAGGCCGACGACGTGGCGCGCGAACTCGACCACGGCCACCTGCATGCCCAGGCACACGCCGAGGAACGGGATGCCGTGCTCGCGGGCGAAGCGGGCGGCGGCGATCTTGCCCTCGATGCCGCGGATGCCGAACCCGCCGGGAATCAGGATGCCGTCGGCCTGGGCCAGACGCCGCTCCGCCTCAGCCCAGCTCAGCGTCTCGGCGTCCACCCACACCACCTCCAGCCGGGTGCCGTGATGGATGGCGGAGTGATTGAGGGCCTCGACGACCGACAGGTAGGCGTCCTGGAGCTGCACGTACTTGCCGACCAGTGCGATCTGCACGGTTCCGGTGGCGGCCCGGATGCGGCCGACCATCGCCTCCCACTCGCGCATGTCGGGCGGGCCGGTGACCAGGCCCAGCCGGTCGCACACCAGCCGGTCGAGGCCCTCGGTCTGCATCAGGGGCGGGATGGCATAGATGTTGTCGGCGTCCGCGGCCGAGATGACGGCCTCGGTTTCGACGTCGGCGAACAGCGCGATCTTCTCGCGGATATCGCGGTCGAGCGGACGGCGCGAGCGGCACACGATGATGTCGGGCGCGATACCGATGCGCCGCAGCTCCTGCACAGAGTGCTGGGTGGGCTTGGTCTTCAGCTCGCCCGCCACCTCGATGAACGGCACCAGGGTGACGTGGATGTACATCACGTGGTCGCGCCCCGCCTGGTTGCGGAACTGGCGGATGGCCTCCAGGAACGGCAGGCTCTCGATGTCGCCGACCGTGCCGCCGATCTCGGTGATCACGACGTCCACGTCGGTGGCCTCGGCGACCCGCTGGATGCGGCGCTTGATCTCGTCGGTGACGTGAGGGATCACCTGCACCGTCGAGCCGAGGTACTCGCCCTTGCGCTCCTTGCGGATGATCGTGTTGTAGATCGAGCCGGTGGTGTGGTTCGAGTTACGGGACAGGAACTCGTCGACGAACCGCTCGTAGTGGCCGAGGTCGAGGTCGGTCTCGGCCCCATCCTCGGTCACGAACACCTCGCCGTGCTGGAACGGGCTCATCGTGCCCGGATCGACGTTGATGTACGGGTCGAACTTCTGCAGCGACACCTTGAGGCCCCGTGCCTTCAGCAGTCGTCCGAGCGACGCAGCCGTGATGCCCTTGCCCAGTGACGAGACCACCCCGCCGGTCACGAACACGTACTTCACCTGCCTGTCCACGCGATCCGCCTTTCTTCGAACGACCGGCTCACGGGATCTGCATGATACCGGCAGCCGAGGCTGGACTGACGCGAAGTGCGGTGTATTCGGCGCTTCAGATCCCGCAAAGAGCAGGGTTTGGGCGAGGGCTGGTCGGGCCAGGCCCCTCACCGTCACCGAAGCGGAAACGCCGTCAGTGCGGAGCGTGGCGCTGCGAAGCGTTGTCCACGTGCGCGACGTCGATCTCCGCGTGGCGGATCGTGCGCCACGAGTCCCACGTGATCTTGAGGATGACACACGTGATGGCCAGGCCCACCAGCGGATCCGCGCGCGGCAATCCCAGCGCAACCAGTACCGCGCTTGCCACCACCCCGAGCGACACGAAGCCGTCGATCCGGGCGTGGTTGCCGTCGGCGACCAGCGCGGCGCTGGCCAGCCGGCGCCCGGCCGACAGCCGCACCTGAGCCGCCAGCTCGTTGCCGGCGAACCCGATCAGCCCGGCAGCCGCGAGTGCCCATAGATGCGTCAGGTGCTCGGGATGGATGAACCGCATGATCGTCTCGTACAGCGCGACACAGGCCGACACCAAGATGGCGAACACCACGGCCAGACCGGCGAGCCGCTCGGCGCGTGGCGAGCGAAGCACGAACGCGATCCCCAGCGGCACCGCCGTCAGTGCGTCTCCGAAGTTGTGGATCAGGTCTGCAAGCAGCGCCACCGAGTGTGAGAACGCGAAGACGACCAGCTGCGCGGCCGCCGCCACCGCCAGGATGGCGAGGCTGAGCGCGACCGCCCGGACTCCCGCGCGAGAGCGCACGATGGTGCGGTCGACCAGGCCATGCGAGTGCCCGTGGTGCTGCGAATGATCGTGCCGATGCGGGTGCCGGTGATCGGCATCGGCGCCGTGGTCATTGGCGTGCTCGCACAGCGTCGTGCCGTCGGGTGCACGCAGGTGGCTCATGAACTCAGGGTACTGTCGCGTGCGAGCAGCGCGTACATATGCATGTCCTTGCGCTCCGTGCCGACCTTCTGCCAGGAACGCATCGTGCCCTCGCGAACGAACCCGGCGGCCTCGACCGTGCGCTGAGACGCCACGTTCCACGGCTCGACATACGCCTCCAGACGCTGGACGCCGAGCCACCGGAACGCCCACTCGCACAGCGCCTGAACCGCGCGTCCTGCCGCCCCGCGCCCGCGCGCCGAGGGCGCAACCCAGTAGCCCACGGACGCCCGCTCGCGGTCGGTCGGCCGCGGCCAGACCCCCACGTGGCCGACGGCCACGTCGTCCACCAGCCGGGCGATCGCAAACGGATACCCCACACCGGATTGCACGCGGTCGGTCTGGCGGGCGATGAAGGCCAGCCCGGTCTCCCGGGTGAAGACGGCGGGCACGGTGCTGATCTGGGGGATGTAGAGATCCGACGATGCCTCGCGGACGAGCTCGAGGTCGCCCGTCGCGAACGCGCGCAGGCGGTACGGCGGCGCATCCAGCACAGGCAACTGGGTGGAGACGCGCACGCCTACTCGGCGCGCAGGGACTCGGCGTGCAGACGGGCGGTGCGTCCGTCACCGTCGCCGTCTCCGCCCAGCATGCGGGCCAACTCGTCCAGCACCGCGTCGTCCACCAGCCGCTCGACGGCCGTGCTGGCGGGGTCGCCCGCCTGCTTTTCGACGCGGAAGTGCGCCTCGGCGAGCCCCGCGATCTGGGGCAGGTGGGTGATGCACAGCACCTGTGCGCCCTCCGCCAGCAGGCGCAGCTTCTCACCCACCACCCTGGCCGTGCGCCCGCCCACACCCGCGTCCACCTCGTCCAGCAGCAGGGTGCCCGGGCCGCCCGACTCGCGGGCCGCGATGCGGATGGCCAGGGCGATCCGCGACAGCTCGCCGCCCGACGCGGTGCGCGCCACCGGCGCGGCGGGCAATCCGGGGTTGGCGGCCAGCACCAGCTCCACCCGGTCCGCCCCCCGCGGCCCCAGGTCGGCCGGCGACAGCAGCACCTGGAAGTGCGCCCCGTCCATCCCCAGCTCAGCCAGCTCCCGCTCGACCGCGCGCGCGAACGGCCGCGAGGCTCGCCTGCGCACAGCCGACAGCGCCTTGGCGCAGCTGGTGGCGCGCGCCTGCGCCTGCTCCACACGCTGCTCCAGCCGGTCGAGCGCGCGCCCCGACGATTGCGCCAGCTCGAGCGCAGCCCGGGCCGAGTCCGCCCGCTCCAGCACCTCGTCCAGCGTGCCGTCAAACCGCCGCTCCAGCTCGGTAAACAGCTCCAGACGGGCCTCCACCTGTTCCAGCCGGCCCGGATCCGCCTCCAGGCCGTCGGCATACGCCCGCAACTCGAGCGCCGCCTCCTGCAGGCGCACAGTCGCGTCGCGAAGCTCGCCGGCCACGTCGCCCAGCCCGGCCTCGTAGCGCGCACCGCCGGCCACCAGCTCGGCGGCTCTGGCTGCCAGTGACAGCGCGCCCTCGCCCTCGTCGGGGTTGAGCAGCTCGCCGGCGCCGGCCGAGGCGGCCATCAGCTCGTCCAGATGGCGGAGCCTGCCCCGCTCGGCCTCCAGCGCCGCCCGCTCGCCGGGTTGCACCGCCGCCGCGTCGACGCGCTCCACCAGGGCCTCCAGCTCGGCCCGCCGCCGGTTGGCATCGTCGGCCTGCGCCTTCGCCTGCTCGACCGCGGCCCGCGCCGCCCGCAGCTCCCTCCAGGCCTCGGCCATCTCGCGCACCGCCGGCTCGGCGCCGGCGTGCGAGTCGAGCAGTGCGAGCTGGTGGGCAGGCTGGGCGAGCCTGCGCGCCTCGTGCTGTGAGGACACCTCGAGCAGCCGCTCCCCCAGCGCCTCCAGGTCGGCCCTGGCGCAGCTCCGGCCCCACACCATGGCTCGGGTGCGGCCGTTGGACAGCAGCCGGCGGGCGATCACCAGCGTGTCCTCGCCGTCCGGCCGCAGGTCTGCCACCGCCGCCAGCGCGGGCTCGTCGAGCAGCCCGTCCGGCAGCTCGATCTCGGCCTCGACATATGCCTCGGCGCCGTGCGGCCCGACCAGTGCGGCCCCCGGCTGCGCTCCCGCCAGCAGCCCGATGGCCTGGGCCAGCATCGTCTTGCCGGCGCCGGTCTCGCCCGAGAACACGTTCAGCCCGGGGGCCAGCTCGAGCTCGGCACGCTCGATCAGCACCAGGTTCTCGATCAGCAGCCGGTTCAGCATGTCAGTGGGAGAAGGTCTCCCGGTAGCGGCTGAAGAACGACGAGCCCGAGAGCCGGGCGAGGCGGGCGGAGCGCTCGCCCAGATGCAGCGACAGCCGACCTCCGGGATCGAGCCGGCCGTGGATGTGGCCGTCCACGATCACCTGCACGGGTACGTCGTCCGAGCGGTTGGCCAACTCCAGCACATGCGGGCGGCCGAGCACCATGGGCCGCACGTGCAGGGAATGCGGTGACACGAATGAGACGACGAAGCCGTCCAGTCCCCAGGCCAGCGCCGGGCCGCCGGCAGACAGGTTGTAGGCGGTGGATCCGGTGGACGTGGCGACGATCACGCCGTCGCACCCGAGCACGCCCAGCGACTCGTCGTCGACGCTCCACTCCACCAGCGCCATACGGCCCAGCAGCGAGCTGGTCAGCACCACGTCGTTGATGCCGATCACGCGCGACACGCCATCATCCGCCTCGATTGTGGGGATGTCGACCACGGTGAAGTCGCCGGCAAATGCGCGCTCCAGCCCCGATTCCAGGTCGGCGCCCTCGATGGCGGTGAGGAAGCCCACCCGCCCGAAGTTGACGCCCAGGCAGGGCGTCTGCTGGTCGAGCACCAGGTGCAGCGCGCGCAGCATCGTGCCGTCGCCGCCCAGCACCACCAGCAGGTCGCTCTGCTCGTGCCGGTCGACGACCGCCACCCCGCATCGCTCGGCCACCGCGGCCAGCCGCCCCCGCGCTTCGCCGACCCGCTGCGGGCGGCCGTGCATCAGCACGCTCACCCGCTCCACCCGCCGAGGGGGATCAGTCCGCGCGGACGGCGTCTTCGATTGCTGACTGGACATCGACATGTTCCTTGGAGAGGGGGTGGTCCTCGGCGGCGAGATACATCAGGTACTCGCGGTTTCCGGCCGGCCCCGGAACCAAAGAATCGCACACCCCCAGGACGACGGCGGGCGTCTCCAGCCCTCCATCCGTCACAAAAGCGGCGACATCCTGCAACACCTTGCGTCGCACCCCGGGGTCGCGCACCACCCCACGCCGCACATCGGCCCTTCCGGCCTCGAACTGCGGCTTTACGAGGGCCAGCACGCGCCACGCCGGATCGGCACACCGGAT
>JBQCGJ010000221.1:0-3487 GCA_051955775.1 Gaiellales bacterium
GGCCAACATCCGCAGGCAACGGCGAGGTGAGGAGCGCATCGGCCATGGCCGCCTCCGCATTCAACGGTCCCCAACGAGGATGCTGCTACAGTAACCAGCCCATCCGCGGACCGAGGGACACCGGATGACCCGGCCATTGAGGTTCGGCCTGGTTGGCACCGGCCACTGGGCGCAGATCACGCACGCGCCCGCGCTTGCCACCACAGACGGCATCGATTTCGCAGCGGTCTGGGGCCGTAACGCTGGCGCCGCGAGAGAGCTCGCCGACCGCTATCACGCCACGGCATACGACGACATCTCCGGACTCGTGGCCGACGTCGACGCGGTCGCCTTCGCGGTGCCGCCGGGCGTACAGGCCGCGATCGCCATCCGCGCAGCCGGAGCGGGCAAGCACCTGCTGCTCGAAAAGCCCATTGCGATCTCCACGGCGGATGCCGACGCCCTGGTCGACGCGGTGGAGCAGGCCAACGTTGCGTCCGTTGTGTTCTTCACCGCCCGGTTTCAGGCCGACGTGCGGGCCTGGCTGTCCGAGGTCACGGCCACCGGGGGATGGGCCGGGGGATGTGCGGTGTGGCTGGGATCCGCGCTGCGGGCGGGCAACCCGTTCAACACCCCCTGGCGCCGGGACAAGGGCGGGCTGTGGGACCTCGCCCCGCACCTGATCTCGCTGCTGTGGGCCAGCCTCGGCCCGGTGCGGTCGGTGACCGCACAAGCGGGCCCCGCCGACGTCACGCACCTCATCCTGCGCCACGAGCCGGGAGCAACGAGCACGGTGACGGTGACCCTGAACGCGCCCGAGAGCGCAGAATTCGCGGACCTGTTTCTTTGGGGGGAGGCCGGCCGGTCGGCGGCTCCCGTCGAGACTGACCAGCCAATGACGCCGCTGCGGACTGCCCTCACCGAACTGGCCGCCAATGCCCGGTCGGGGCAGACCACTCACCCCTGCGACGTCCACTTCGGCCGCGAGGTAGGACGCGTCCTAGCGGACGCGCAACGCCAGATCGGCGAACATCCCTGAGCCCGAACAGGTATTCGGGCGGTATCTGGCAGACTGCGATCTCATGACTGGCGCCTATGAGACGCTCGCCGCCGACTACGACTGGATGTTCGACGACGACGCGCTTGCCAACGGGCGCGCGATAAACATGCCTGCGGCGGCACGCTTGCTCCAGCGGATTAGCCCCAGCGGCGCTGTCCTTGATGCGGCCTGCGGCACGGGCGTCGACGCGGCGGTGCTCGCGCGCCGTGGCTTCACCGTGCAGGCGGCCGACGGCAGCGACGCGATGGTCGAGGGCGCGGCGGCGCGGTTTCGGCGAGAGCGGTTGCCGATCCCGGTGTTCCGGAGCAGGTGGGCGGATCTTCCCGCGGCCACCGGCGAACGGTTCGACGTGGTGCTTTGCGTCGGGAACTCACTGGTGCATGCCGTCGGCCGCGACGCGATGGTTGAGGCGCTGACGGGTCTCCGGCGGATGGCCCGTCCCGGCGGGTACGTGGTGGTTGATTCCCGTAACTGGGAAAAGCTCCATGCAGAACGCCGGATCGTCCAAATCGCAGACCGCGCGGTAACTCGTGCGGGGCGGCGATGCTTCGTGCTCTACGCCTGGGAGATACCCGATCGCCTCGGCGACGAGCACATCGCCCATCTGGTGTTCGTCTTCGAGGACGGCGGCCGGATCGAGCCACACGAGCACGTGATCGCGTTTCGGCCGTTCACGATCAGCGAACTGCGCGGACGACTTGAACTCGCCGGATTGAGGGAAGTGGACACCGACTTCGACGGTTCCCGCGACCGCTACGCCGTCGTCGCCGTGCCAGCCTAGGTCGCCGTGTCGGATCACCAAGCGTGGAGCAGCGCAACCTGCAACAGCGTCCCTCCGCTGAAGGATTCCCTACGTGGCTTTCTGCCGCTCCGCCAGCTTGGCGGCCAGTTGCGTGCGCGTCGAGATCTCGAGCTTAGTGAAGATGTGGCCGAGGTGGACCTCGACGGTCTTAACGCTTATCACCAGTTCAGCGGCAATTTGGCGGTTGGTGAGCCCGCGAGCTACTAGGCGGACGACGGACTGTTCGCGAGGGCTTAGCGGGGTCGCCCCTGGAGCCCGCCGGGCGGGATGGAGCCCGCACGCGGTGAGTTCGTCGCCGCAGCGGTCGAGGAAAGGCGCTGCCCGCAACTGCGCATACCGGTCGTGAGCGGCCTGGAGGTGAGAGGCAGCCTGGCGGCGTTCACCTTGGCGGCGGAGCAGTCGTCCGAGGGCGTCGTGGAGCAGAGCCAGGTCGAATGGGCCGCATGCTGCTTCGGCATGCTCGATCCCTTGCTCCAGTATGGTGCGGGCCCGGCCTGGGTGGCCGTCGCGCAGCGCCAGCGCGGCCTGGGGACGGCTGAGGCGAGCCAGCGTGGAGCGCCTGCCGCGCAGGTTGGCTACCGTTAGCGACTCGTCGATGTCGCGGCGCGCGTCGGCCAGGCGGCCCACAGCGATGAGGGCCTCGTCGTAGGGTTCCCGCCATTGCAGCATGCCCGGCTCGAACAGGCCACTGTGGGAGCTCATTTCCTTTATCGGCGCCGCCGCGGCGATGACCGCCGGCCAGTCCTGGCGGGCGAACGCAAGATGGACAGCGGCGTTAGCGGCACAACCGTGGCTGGGCGGATTGCCCAGCAGCTCAGCGGCCGTGCGGGCCGCGGTCACGTGGGTTTCCGCGATGCTCCAGCCACCTCGGGCCGCCCACACCACCGCGGCCATGCCGCGAGTGAACGACTGGTACCAGAGCTGATCGGTGTCCTCCACCAGGGAGACGGCGAGGTCCCCGTGCACGACGGCGTCGTCCCACTCGCCGAGCCGGTACTCGACCTCGGCCAGGTACGCCGCCGCGGTCAGCAGGTAGGAGGGCAGCCCGCTTTCCCGGCCAAGACGGATCGCCCGGGCGCAATCGGCGCGGGCACCCGCCAGGTCGTCGCCCCACACGCGCAGGAGGCCGCGGAAGGCAAGTTGTGCCGCGTCGCCGGGGGCGACCGTCGCGGCGTCGGCTGGCAGCCCCGCCATACTGGCGATCGCCTGGTCGCTCCGGCCCGCGATCCACAAGGCCAGGGCCAGACAGCCGCGGGTAAGGCTCGACATGGGATGACCGGAAGGAAGGACAGCCAGGGCCCGGGCCGCCCACTGGGCACCGCTCTCGCCGTGGTCGCCGAGGATTTCAAGTTGCGCGAGCAAGCTGGCGACCGGCCCGCGCAGGTCATCGTCCGCCGGGCCGATCTGCTGCCAGGCGGTCTGCAGCTCGGCCTGTGCTTCGGGCAACCGGCCCGCCACCATGGCCAGATGACCGTGCACGTAACGCCAGCGGCTGCTCGACGGGTCCTCCGCCGCCGCGAGCAGGGCCGCCGCGGCCGCGGGATCACTTGCCCACAGCCGCAGATCGGCAGCATCCAGCACCAGGCGCTCGCGGGCCACCGCGTCCGGGTGCACCTGGGCGGCACCGGCCAGATCCTCGGCCGCGG
>JBQCGJ010000222.1:0-3738 GCA_051955775.1 Gaiellales bacterium
GCGCCAACGACGCAGTCAGAGTGGACGGCCGCGACGTGCGGGCGGCGGTGGTGGGCGAGGGCGGCAACCTCGGCTTCACGCAGCTCGGGCGGATCGAATACGCGCTCACCGGCGGCCGCATCAACACCGACGCGATCGACAACTCCGGCGGCGTCGACTGCTCCGACCACGAGGTCAACCTGAAGATCCTGCTGGCGCTCGCCATCGAGGGCGGCGAGCTGGATCTCGATGGCCGCAACGACCTGCTGCAGGACGTGGCCGACGACGTCGTGCGCCACGTGCTGTACGACAACTACCTGCAGGTGCAGATCCTGTCCCAGGAGACGGCCGGATCGTTCGGGCGCATGGAGTCGTACGAGGATCTGATGGTCGAGCTGGAGTCGGTGGGAATGCTCGAGCGGGATCTCGAGTCGCTGCCCTCCAGTGAGCAGATGGCCGACCGGGAGGTTGCCGGCCGGGGCATGGCCCGCCCCGAGCTGTGCGTGCTCCTGGCCTACGCCAAGCGGCACCTGCGGTCGCAGATCCTGGCCTCCAGCCTGCCGGACGAGCCGTGGCTGGCTGACGTCATGCGCGAGTACTTCCCGCCGGCCATGGTGGAGCGGTTCGGGCATCTGCTGCACCAGCATCCGCTGCGCCGTGAGCTGGTGGCGACCATCATCACCAATGACGTGGTCAACTCTGTCGGCATGACCTTCGTGCAGCGCCGGGTGGCGGAGACGGGTGCCGATCCCGACGAGGTGTGCCGGGCGTTCATCGTGGCCCGGGAGGTGAGTGCCGCCCGTGAGCGCTGGGACGAGGTCGAGGCGCTGGACGGTGTCGTGGTGCCGGACGTGCAGGCCAAGTTGATGGACGGCGTGGACGCGCTGGTCGAGCAGCTCGCCAGGTGGTACCTGTACAACGCTCCCGGGCTCGAGGTGGCGGCCGAGATCGAGCGCGGGCGGGCCGAGTTCGCCGAGCTGGTGGACCAGCTCGAGGCGTCGGCCACCACGGCCTGGCGGGTGGCATACGAGAGCCGGCTGCACGAGGCACTCAGCCACGGCGTGCCGGAGAGGCCGGCGCGCTTCGGCGCGGCCGTTCCCGACCTCGCGTTCGCCCCCGACATGCTGACGGTGGCCCGGGAGTCGGGGCGCAGCATCGGCGACATCGTGCACGCCTTCTTCCTGATCGGCGAGCGGCTGTTCCTGGACGTGATCGAGGACCGGGTGGCCGCTCTGCCGGCCGACACCCGCTGGCAGCGGCTGGCCTGGACGAGCATGCAGGACGACCTGCGCCTGCTGCGCCGGCAGATCGTGCGCCGCGTGATCGAGCAGTCGGACGGCTCCACCATCGATGACGCGGTCGACGCGTACCTGGAGGCGCGCGCCGACCCGTACGCCAGGCTGGCCAACCTGATGTCGTCCGTGGGTTCGGCGGCGCCCGACGACAGCTCGCTGATCATGGTCGTCGTGCATCAGATCCGCCAGGTCGTCGGGTAGATCGTCCTGCAGCAACCGCCGTGCGGCGGCTGTTCACCTCGGCGGTTGTTCACGTTGGGTACCGGGTACACGACCCGCGCCGTTACAAATCCAAAGCCTCTGCGCACCTCCGAGGACCGAGATTTGTAAAGGCGCGGGTCGTGTACCCGGTACCGGTTGTGTGCCGTTCGCCGGCGGTTTCAGGTCGCGAAGCACGGGTAGGCTGCGCCTGTGAACCGGCTCGCAGGCGAGACCAGCCCGTACCTGCTGCAGCACGCCTCAAACCCGGTCGACTGGCGCCCGTGGGGGGAGGAGGCGTTCGCCGAGGCGCGGCAGCGCGACGTGCCGCTGCTCGTGTCGGTGGGCTACTCCGCGTGTCACTGGTGCCACGTCATGGAGCACGAGTCGTTCTCGGATCCGGGCACGGCCGAGCTGATGAACCGGCTGTACGTCAACATCAAGGTCGATCGCGAGGAGCGGCCGGACGTGGACGCGGTGTACATGGACGCCGTGGTCAGCATGACCGGGCACGGCGGCTGGCCGATGACGGTGTTCCTGACCCCGGATAAGCGCCCGTTCTACGGTGGCACCTACTACCCGCCCGAGCCGCGGCACGGGATGCCGGCGTTCCGCCAGGTGCTGGAGGCGGTCTCGGCCACGTGGCGCGAGCGGCGGGCGGAGGTGACCGCCATGGCCGGGCGGCTGACCGACGTGCTGCAGAGGGCGGCCCAGCAGGCGCCCTCGGACGAGCCCCTGGACACGCGCCTGCTGGACGACGCCGTGGCGAATCTGGCCGGGTCGTACGACCGCCGGTGGGGCGGATTCGGCGGCGCGCCCAAGTTCCCGCCAGCTTCGGTGCTCGGGTTCCTGCTTCGCGAGCACGACCGCAGCGGCTCGCCCGAGGCGCTGGAGATGGCTCGGGGGACGCTCGACGGCATGGCTCTGGGTGGGATGTACGACGTGATCGGCGGCGGGTTTCACCGATACTCGGTCGACCCGGTGTGGCTGGTGCCGCATTTCGAGAAGATGCTCTACGACAACGCCCTGCTGGCGGTCGCCTACCTCGAGGGCTGGGCGGTCACCGGCGATGCCGGCTGGCGCGCGGTGGCCGAGGCAACGCTGGACTACATGCTGCGCGAGCTGCTGCTGCCCGAGGGCGGCTTCGCCTCCTCGCAGGACGCCGACACGCTGGGCGAGGAGGGCGTCACGTATGTGTGGACACCCGATCAGCTGCGCCGCGTGCTGGGGTCCGGCGCGGATGCGGCGATCGAACACTTCGGGGTCACCGAGCAGGGCAACTTCGAGGGTGCGACCATCCTTCGCCCCGTCGGTCCCGAGCCGGACGGGATGCCCGAGATCCGCCGGCGCCTCCTGGAGGCCCGAGCTGAGCGGCCCCAGCCGGGCCGCGACGACAAGGTGCTGGCGGCCTGGAACGGGCTCGCCCTGGCGGCGCTCGCCCAGGGCGGCTGGCGGCTGGGCCGGCCGGACATGCTGGCCGCGGCCGAGCGGCTGGCCGCATTTTTGCGCGATCGGATGACCGATCCGGACGGCCGCCTGCTTCGCAGCCACCGGGCCGGCCAGTCCCGCATCCCCGGCTACCTGGACGACCACGCAGCGGTCGCCCACGGCCTGCTCGAGCTGTACACGGCCACCGGCACTGCCGCCCACCTCGACTGGGCGCAGGAGCTGTCTGACCAGGCGGTGGCCCGGTTTGCCGACCCACACAACGGGGGGTTCTTCTTCACCGCCGGCGACGGCGAGCAGATGGTCGCGCCGCGCAAGGAGATCGAGGACAATCCGACCCCGTCGGGAAACTCGCTGATGGCCACCGTGCTGCTGCGGTTGGCGCGCCTGCACGGCGACGCCGAGCGGGAGGAGCTGGCGGTCGGCGTGGCCCGGCTGAGCGCCGGGCATGCTCGCCGCATGCCCCATGGGTTCGGGCATCTGCTGCAGGCCGTCGAGTTGCACCTGGCGCCTCCGCGTGAGGTGGCCGTGGTTGGGCCGGCCGGCGATCCGGCCACCCGCGAGCTGGCGGATGCCGTGCGCTCGGGGTTTCACCCCACCGTCGTGTACGCGTTCGGAGACGGCGACCCGTCGCCCCTGCCGCTGCTCGAAGGCCGCGGCCTGGTCGACGGCCGTCCGGCCGCCTACGTGTGCGAGCGCTTCGCCTGCCGCCGGCCCGAGACCGATCCAGCCGCGGCGGCAAGGGCGCTGTCGGCGTGAGCGCCGCCGAGGATCTCAAGCGAGACGCCGGCCGGCATGCGGTCGAGGCCTACGTCCGGTC
>JBQCGJ010000223.1:0-2555 GCA_051955775.1 Gaiellales bacterium
GGCACCGTCACAAACCCCGTGACGGATGCCAGACACGTGTCCGCTGCTTCAGCGCGGCGCGTAGTCGATGCGCGAGAAGGGCCAGTCCGACGCCAGCCAGGCGCTGACCGCCGTGTACAGCGGAACGTCGAGCTCCGCCCGCCGCTCGGTCACCCACGAGCGGACCTTTGCGCCGGGCTCGCCGTCCTTCAGCGGATAGATGTAGAGGCATCCGATGACGTCGTCGGTGCCGGGCTCGAGAACGGTGTACGTGAACCCTTTTCGCTGCTCGTAGTCGTTGCGGTGGCGGCGCAGGTCGCCCAGGTTCTCCTCGAGCGTCATCGGGTGCGGCCAGCCCCATCCCTCGAATCCGGGCGTGGCGAGGATGTGATCCATCGATCCGGACCACGCGGCGTAGTCGCGCTCATTGTGCTCCGGGCCGAGCGGCTCCAGCCGGAAGCCGGGACCGTCCAGGCCGGCCGGCGGTGCGAAGTCCTCGGGGACGAAATCGGCCATCTGCGCTGAGCTTACTGCTCCCCGGCGAGGGCCAACTCGATCCGCCGCCCATGATCGGTGTGCCAGTCTGCCACCTCGTCCGGCCGCCGCCAGGCCACCTCCAGCGACTCGTGGTCGGGACGCAGCTCGCCTCCCGTGGCCGTGCACAGGTAGGTCAGCCCGACCATCGAGTGCGGCCCGGACGGCAGCTGCGCCAGCTTGGGGATGACCACGGCCAGTTTGCCCACCTCGACAACGATGCCGGTCTCCTCCAGCACCTCGCGGGCCACTCCCTGCTCGGGCGTCTCGCCGGGATCCAGCCAGCCGCCCGGGAGCCCCCAGCGGCCGTCGTCCGCGCGTCGCTGGAGCAGCACCCGGCCCTCGCCGTCGGGCACGACGCCAGTCGTCCCCACCTTGGCCGTCGGCGTGCCCAGGTCGCGCCGGAACCGCTCGTCCACCTCGGCCGCCGGGATCCCCGACAGCGCCTCGTAGCACTCCGTGAGGATCTCGGTCAGCTTCTTGTACCGGCCCTGGTCATACGGGTCGGTGGCATAGGCGGTGCCCTCGTAGGCGATGGCCCGCAGCCGGTCGAGCGCCAGCGCGGGGTCGCTCACGATCCGTTGAGGACGCGCCCGCGCATGTCCCCCGGCACCGGCAGGCCCATCGCATGCAGCACGGTGGGCGCGATGTCGTACAGCGTGGCGTCCTCCGCCAGGCGCTCGGGCATGCCCGCGCCGGCCAGGATCGCGATGCCCATCTTGGCGTGGTTGGCGTCGTCGGGCCCGGTGTCGTTCTCGCGCACGTGGATCCGTCCGTCGCCGACCGAGCCGATCGAACGCCAGGTCAGATCGCCGAAATAGCAGATCAGATCCGGCGGCACCCCGTTCACCTGCCGGTACAGGTCGGAGGGGCGGTACACCCTGGTGCCGATCGAGTTCCCCTGCTCGTCGCCCAGCGCCTCCAGCTTGGCGATCAGCTCGTCGCGCAGCGACTCGTACTGCTCCTGCGGGACGGTGCCCTGCGGCTCGCGCCCGGCGACGTTCAGGAAGACGCGGGAGTAGTAGCCGCCGTCGGCCCACACGCGGGTGTTCGGCCAGTCGATCTGGCAGCGGCCGATGGGGGTCGGGCTCGTCGGCGGGTCGACCAGCTTCAGGTATCCCTCCTGCATCAGCCACTCGTTGACCTGGATGCCGCCGAACATCGATTGGGCGCCGTGATCGGACACCACCAGCAGCGCATCGTCCGGCCCCAGCCCGTCGATCAGCGAGCCGATCTCGGAGTCCAGGTAGCGGTAGTAGTCGCGGAACCCCTCCTCGTACGGGTTCCCGGCCTCGTAGTCGGGATGGGCGGGGTCGTAGAACCGCCAGAAGCCGTGGTGCAGCCGGTCGGGGCCCATCTCCACCATCGCGAACAGATCCCACTCGCGGGTGTCGCGCAGGTGCCGCGCGAGCTGGAAGCGCCGCCGGGTCATCTCGCGGATGTCGCGCAGCAGGCGAGCCTTGTCGTCGGTGCGGAAGTCGGGCACGTCGACCATGTACTCCCCCACCACCCGCTGGATCTCCTCGCGCAGATCCTCCGGGAAGGTGTACCTGGCGTCGGTCGACGGGGTCAAAAAGCACGACACCATGTCGCCGTTCAGCGGCCGCGGCGGGAACGTCTGCGGCACACCGAGCACGACGCTGCGGCGGCCGGCCGCCGACAGGATGTCCCACAGCCGGTCCTCGCGCACCTTGTCGTTGGTGGCGAAGGTGAGGCCGTCATACGAGTGATCGGCGCGGTTGCGGAACCCGTACACGCCCAGCCGGCCGGGATCCTTGGAGCTCATCATGCACGACCACGCGGGCACGGTGATCGGCGGGTCGCACGAGCGCAGCGGCCCCCACGCCCCGCGATCCATGAGGCCGGACAGCACCGGAAGCTGCGAGCGCATGTCGTCGAACACGATCTCCGGTGGGGCGCAATCGAGCCCCACGATCATCGTTCTACGGGCGGTCGGCATGGCGGGCATGCTATCGATGGAGGGCCGCCAGGCCATCCGCTTGCATAGAATCCGCGACCCGTGGCGGACATGAGCGAGGCAA